>CAZABN010000006.1:0-59826 GCA_964483345.1 uncultured Solirubrobacteraceae bacterium | reverse complement strand
CGATCGTCATGCCGAGGATCGTCAGGCCCGAGCGAAGCTTGTTCGCGAAGATGCCCGTCAGCGCGAGGCGCAGCGTCTCGAGACCCATCAGACCACGCTCCTGCCCGGCGCGGGCACGGTGCGCTGCGGCATCGGGAAGCGCTCGTCGTCGCCGACGACCAGGCCGTCGGCGAGCCGGATCACGCGGCGCGCATGGGCCGCGACGTCGGGCTCGTGGGTGATGATCACGATCGTCCGCCCCTCGTCGTGCAGGCGCTCGAAGAGCGCGAGCACCTCGGCGGTCGAGTGCGAGTCGAGGTTGCCGGTCGGCTCGTCGGCGAGGATCAGCGTCGGGTTCGTGACCAGCGCGCGGGCGATCGCGACGCGCTGGTGCTGGCCGCCGGAGAGCTCCGACGGGGCGTGGTGCGCGCGGTTGCGCATGCCCACCTCGACGAGCGCCGCGGTTGCGCGGCGGTGGCGCACGTCGCGCGGAACCCGCGCGTAGGCGAGCGGCAGCTCCACGTTGGCCAGGGCGCTGGTGCGCGCCACGAGATTGAAGCTCTGGAAGACGAAGCCGATCTTGCGGTTGCGCAGGTCGGAGAGGTCGTCCTCGTCCATGCTGCGCACGTCGACGCCGTCCAGCAGGTAATCACCGGTGGTCGGTATGTCGAGGCAGCCGAGGATGTTCATCAGCGTCGTCTTGCCGCTGCCGGAGCTGCCCATGATCGCGACGAAATCGCCGCGCTCGATCTCGAGCGAGACGCCGCGCAGCGCGCGCACCTGCACGACGCCGGTGTCAAAGGTCTTCGTCACGCCGCGCAGATCGATCACGCGGCGCGGTCGGCGCGCCACACGCGGCGCCGCGACCGCGGGCGTCCGGGTGCGCAGCCGGCGCACGACGGTCGAGGCGGAGAGACGATCGGGGACCGTCATCAGCCGCCGCCCCGGAAGAAGCGCGCCCCGCCGCCGCCGGCGCCAAGGGCCGCCGCGCCGGCGCCGCCGAACGCGCTCGCGCCGCCGAGCGTGCCGGAAGGTGAGGTGGTCCCGGCGGTGGCGAGCGCCGTGGTGATCGGGATCGCGACCTCGTCACCGACCTTCACGTTACCCGCGATGATCTGCGTGTCCGAGCTGCCGACCAGGCCCGTGATCACCGGTGTGACCACCATCTTGCCGTTGTCGTCGACCGTCACCGTGGAGGTCGTGCCGCGCGAGTTGACCGCCGCGTTCTCCACCGTCAGCGCGCCGGCCGCCTGGGCGGTGACGATCGTCGCCGTCGCCGACATGCCGGGTCGCACCTGGCTCGAGAGCTGGGTCAGGAGCAGCGTCACGTCGTAGCTGACGACGCCGCTCGAGCTGGTCGGCAGCACCGAGATCGCCGTCACCTTCGCCGCGAGCTCGAGGTCGGGAAGCGCGTCGACGCTGACCGTCGCCGGTTCGCCGACGTGGATCGTGCTGATGTCGGACTCGCTGACCGAGACGACCATCTGCATCTGGTCGAGGTTCGCCAGCACGATGAAGCCGGTCGTGCTGGAGCTCGAGCCGGTCGAGGCGGAGCTGGACGAGCTGGCCGCGCCGAACGCGGAGGCGGCCGAGGAACCGGAGGAACCCGAGCCGGAGGAGCCGGACCCCGACGACCCGGCGCTGCCGGCCGTCACGGCGCTGCCGACCTGGCCCGAGATCGAGGCGATCGTGCCCGCGGCGGTCGAGTAGAGCTTCGTGCCGGCCAGCGCCGTCTCGTCGCTCTTGACGGTCAGCTGCGCGCTCGCCACCGACGCCTGCGCCTGCGCGAGGTTCGCCGCGATCGTCGCCGGCGAGGCGGTGGCCGTGGTGCTGCCGGTCGGCGTTGTCGCGCCGCGCGAGGAGGTCGAGCCGGCGCTCGACGTCGGGGTCGTCGCGCCCTTGGAGCTGGTCGAGCCCTTGCCGCTGGTCGAGCCCTTGCCGCTCGTCGAGCCCTTGCCGCTCGTGGAGCCCTTGCCGCTGGTCGCACCCTTGCCGCTGGTCGAACCGGTCGAGCCGGTCGAGCCGCCGGTCGTGCCGGTCGCGCCCGTGGCCGAGCCGGTGCCGGTCGCCCCCCCGGTACCCGTCGAGCCGCCGCTGCCGTAGCCGCCGGCGCCCGTGGCGCCGGTCGCCCCGGTGCCGCCGAACGCCGCGGCGACCGCGACCGGCGACGCCGACGCGGCATGGGCGGAACCGCTCGAGGACGAGGAGGAGCCCGACGGGTTCGCCTCGACCGAGGCGAGGTTCGCCTGCGCCGACTTCAGCGCCGCCTGCGCCTCCTCCAGGCTGACCTGGGCCGACGTCGGGTCGATCTCGGCGAGCAGCTGGCCGGCCTTGACGTGCTCGCCGGTGTGGACGTAGAGCTCGGTGAGGATGCCACTGGCCTTGAAATCCAGCCCGACCTCGGTCGCCGGCTCGAGGTTGCCGCTCGCCGAGACGGTCGTCTGGACGACGCCGCGCGCGACCGCGGCGAGGCGGATCTCGGTGCCGGAGGCCGGGCTCGAGGTGCCGACGAGCAGTACGCCGGCGACGATCGCCCCCGCGGCTGCCGCGACGAGAACGACGATCTGAAGAGGACTTGCCCGGCGGGCGTCCGCACGCACGATGCATTCATAGCGCCGAGGGCTTCACCGCACATAAAGGTGTGAAGCTCTCGGCACCCGCCGGGAACGATCGCCGCGCCACGGGGTCTTCTCTGCATGAACCCAATCCACAAGGGAGCAGGCAGATGAAGAGATTCGCAGTCGCGCTGGCCGTGATCGTGAGCGCCGCCGCGGCGACCAGCGCGCTCGGCTCCGCCAAGACGGTTGTCGGCACCGGCCACACCTCGCTCGGCACGGTCCTCGTGAACGCCAAGGGGCTGACGCTCTACCTCTACGAGGGCGACAGCGCCACGCACCTCGGCTGCACCGGCGGCTGCCTGAGCAGCTGGATCCCGGTCACCGGCAGCGCGAGCGCGCGCCCGTCGGCCAAGGCCGCGGACCTGGGCAGCGTGAAGCGGGGCTCCGGCACCCAGGTGACCTATGACGGCCACCCTCTCTACACCTTCGTCGGCGACACCAAGGCCGGGGAGACCAGCGGCGAGGGCCTCGTCCTCGCCGGCAAGAAGTGGTACGCGGTCAGCCCGTCGGGCGCCGCGATGACCGCGAGCGGCAAGGGGTCGTCGAGCAGCAGCACGAGCAGCGGAGGCGGCGGCTCCGGCTGGTGAGCGCCGGCGCCCCGAGGCGGGCGGATCCTCTCCCCAGGATCCGCCCTCCTCGGGGCGCCATCGCCCATTCGTCCCAAATGCGACACGCGACCGCTCGCGCGATCACAATCGGCGTGATCCAGCAAGCCGCGAAAAGGGGTGTTCGATGAGATCGATCCGTGCTCGACGCGCCGGCGCCGACCGCCGCGCGCCACGCAAGCTGACCTACGCCAACGTCGTCTCGACGCTCGCGCTGGTGCTCGTCCTCGCCGGCGGCACCGCGTACGCCGCCAACCACTACCTGATCACCAAGACCAGCCAGATCAAGCCGAGCGTGCTGAAGCAGCTGCGGGGGCGCACCGGCGCCGCCGGCGCACCGGGAGCACCCGGAGCCGCCGGCGCGGCCGGGGCAACCGGGCCCGCCGGAATCAGCGGCTACACGCAGGTTGCGAGCCCGACCACCAACAACCCCACCGGCGGTCAGACGGTCGCGATCGCGAATTGCCCGACGGGCGAGAGCGTGCTCGGCGGCGGCGCCTTCGGCTCGGCGGTCTCGACCGGCCAGAGCATCACCACATCGGAGCCCGCCAACAACGACACCGGCTGGCTCGTGGCGATGGCCAACAGCTCAGGCACCGCCGACACCTTCACCGCCTACGCGATCTGCGCAACAGTCAGTCATTAGCTTTCGGGTCGGCGCATGCGCCGACCCGCGAGACGGCGCATGCGCCGTCTCGCCGGGGGGTGCATGCACCCCCCGGTACAGCCCGGGTCAGAGTCCCGCAGGCAGGCGGCCGGCGATGCGATCCTCGACCGCCGCGCGCTGTTCGTCGCGGATCAGGAAGTTGAGGAAGACGGCGGCCATCGCGATGCCGAAGATCAGGAACTCGAGGAAGCACATGCCGGCGCCCGCGAGGTGCTGGTCGGTGATCGCGGAGATGCCGTAGGCGCGCGGCGCGGCGACGTAGCGCGGGTAGGCGGTCGAGGTCATGAAGGTCAGCGGCAGACAGACGCAGGCGCTCGCGAGGCGCGTGAAGCCGAGGTAGGCGAGGCGGCGCGCTCCCGGCTCGCGGCGCGCCGAGGGCAGCGGGTCGACGATCAGCCACCACATCGCGAGACCGGTGTAGAAGAGCGTCGCGTGCTCGAGCGCGTGCACCACCGGATGACCGGCCGAGTAGTCGAAGACGCTCGGGATCGCCCACACCCAGGTCGCGGCCGCCCACAGCGGGATCGCGACCCACGGGTTCGTGACGAGCGCGATCACGCGCCCGGCGCGGCCGCCCGGCGCGAACAGGCGCAGGCCGCTGCGGGGCAGGCCGAGCGGCAGGATCGGCGCCCGCAGCCCCAGCACCAGCAGCGCCGGCGCGACGTCGGAGAGCAGGAGGTGCTGGCCCATGTGCGCCGACAGCAGGTAGCGGTCGCCGATCGCGTCGAGCGGCGACATCAGCGCCAGCGCCAGCACCAGCAGACCGGCGCCGTACGGCAGCCAGTGGCTGACGCCCGGGCCGGCGCCGCCGGAGAGGCGCTTCGCCCGCGCGTAGCCCCGCGCGTACAGCCACGCCGCGGCCACCAGGACGGCGATCAGGCCGGGATCGATGGTCCAGCTCGACCAGCCGGGGGCGTGCATAGCGGCGGATCCTAACGCTTGACGGCGCGGGCGTGAGGGCTCGGCTCGGCGGCGCCGCGGCGGTTGCTCAGAACAAGGAGAGCACGACGACGCCCGTGGTCGCGCTCGATCCGGCGTAGCTGCCGTCGCCCGCGAAGCTCGCGCTGTAGCGGTTGGTTCGCTCCAGCAGGCTCTGGTCGAAACCGGAGATCGTGCAGCGCGCGAAACCGCTCGCGTTCGTGTTCGCGTGACAGAGCGCGGTCGAACCGGCGCTGAAGTAGATCGGCTCGCCGGACACCGGGCTGCCCCCCGCGGTGAGTGTCGCCGCGACGACCTGGCTGCCGACGCCGGCGAACGGCTGGAACTCCACCAGCTGCGGCCAGGCCATGAGCTTGGTCGGGACCCTGACGACCGTGAAGGACTCGCAGTCGCTCGACGACACGAAGTAGCTGTCACCGTTGTAGTTCGCGAGGAAGCTGTAGGTGCCGGGCGCGAGCGGCCCGGTGGAGCTGGAGTTCGGGACGCTTCCGTCGCCGTTCAGCGTCACCGTCTGCGTCGTGGTCGCCGTGCCGTTGCAGGTGCCGTTGCCGTACAGGCTGTAGGTCAGCGTCCCGCTCGGCGTGAAGCCGTGAATCGCGCCGGCGACCGACGCCGTGTCGTACGCGGTGTTGCCGGCGCCCGCCCACGGCGCGTTCGTGGCCGCGCTGTAGGGCTGCGAGCTGGTGGTGGTCGTGAAGCCGGTGAACTCGAGGTAGCTCAGCGTGACATGCGCATCGTTCGCCGCGGTCCCGGCGGAGGTGCCGGTGCCCACGCCCGCCGTTGTCGAGCAGCTGCCGCCGGTCGACACGTCGACGCCGTAGTCGAATTCCGAAGAGCAGAAGTCCGAGCCGCCGCCACCGCCACCGCCGCCGGTGGAGCCGCCCGCGCCACCACCGCCGCCGTAGTAGCCGCCGCCGCCGCCGCCGCCGGCGCCGCCACCGCGACCGTAACCGCCGCCGAAGCCGCCCACTCCGGGCCCTGAAGACGTGAACTCCGCGCCCGCGTTGCCCGCGTAGTCGAACGGAAAGCCCGCTCCCGGACCGCCGGCTCCCGGCTGCGAATCGGTGGCGCCGTCGCCGCCGCGACCATAGACGTAGGTCTCGAACGTCGGGGCGCCGGCCACGTTCGATCCGTCGTATCCGACCCCGCCGCCGGTGGCGCCGTCCGTGCCCCCGCCGCCGCCGCCACCGCCGCCCGCGACGATGAAGGGCTCGCTGAAGTCGGTGCCGTAGGAGACACCGGATGCGCCGCCGCCGAAGCCGCCGGCGAACGCTCCGTCGCCTGGGGAGCCGCCCCCCTGATCGACGCACACCCACAGCGACTGCGACGGAGACTCGAAGCCGGTGAGAGTGCCGGAGACCTCATCGCCGGCGCCGCCGCTGCCGCCGCCAACGCCGGCGGCGCCCGCAGCGCCAACGGCCGTCACGCTCACCGAGCCCGCAAGCTCCCCCGGGACCTGCCAGATGGAGCAGCCGGCCGTCGAATACGTCACCGTCACCTGGGTGTAGCCGTCGGGTGGCGTGGCCTCGGCGCCGGCGGTGGCGAGGAGGAAGACACAGAGCGCCGCCAAGCTCGCGCCGACCCACAGCCACCGTCTCGCTCGGATGGCGTCTGTCGCGCGGGCGCACGGCCTGGCTGACGTCCTCATCTGCGACTCTTCTCGTCGAGTTCCCCGGCAGGCGGGCGGCAGCGCGAGCCAGCGCGCGCCACGGACACTGTCGACCACGGGGCCACGGCTGTCAAGCTCCCGCGCCGGGGAAGTACCTGCCCGCTTGGGGTCCCTGGGGCACGCGACGAGGCGGCCGGCCAGCCTGCGAACCGGGGTGGGCGGCGGGGAGTGCGCGCCCGTGCCGCGAGGCGGGCGGCGGGGCCCTACTGTTGCGGCATGACGGCGCGCAACCGACTGCGCTGGTTCGGCGGCTCCGGCCTCGTGATCGTGCTCGCCGTGGTGGCCGGGGCGCTGATCGGCGGCGTCACCGGAGAGGCGATCGAGATCGCGCTGGCCAGCGTCGGCGGGATCGCGATCGTCTCGCTCGTCTTCTTCGAGGTCGGGCTGAGCGAGGATCGCGAGCGCGAGCGCGAGACGGCGCAGGCGCGGGAGCGCGAGCGCCCGGTCGAGCGGATCCGCCGCCGCCCGCCGCTTCGCCGGCGGCGCCCCTGAGTCCGGGCGTGGCAAGCAATAGGATTGCGTCCGAATGAGCACCCTGCGCGAACGCGTCGTCGAGGGGACCGTCGCCTTCGGCGAGCGGGCTCTGCCGCCGCTCGAGCGCTGGCTCGGGCGCTCCTCGCTGGTGGGCGACCAGCCGTTCTTCGACAACGAGACGTTCCCCTGGGCGAAGACGCTCGAGGCCGGGTGGCGCGACATCCGCGGCGAGCTCGACAGCGTGCTTCAGGACCAGGAGCACCTGCCCAACTTCCAGGACATCTCCGTCGACCAGGCGACGATGACCACCGACGACCGCTGGAAGACGTACTTCCTCTACGGCTACGGCTTCCGCTCGGAGGCCAACTGCGCGCGCTGCCCGCGCACCGCCGAGCTGTGCGCGCAGATCCCGGGGATGAAGACGGCGTTCTTCTCGATCCTCGCTCCCGGCAAGCACCTGCCCGCGCACCGCGGCCCCTACAAGGGCGTGATGCGCTACCACCTCGGCCTGCTGATCCCCGAGCCGGCGGAGCAGTGCGGGATCAGGGTCGACACCGAGACGCGCCACTGGGCGGAGGGAGCGTCGATGATCTTCGACGACACCTACGAGCACGAGGCCTGGAACGACACCGACGGCACCCGCGTCGTGCTGTTCGTGGACTTCGTGCGGCCGCTGCGCTCGCCCGCGCGGTGGCTGAACGCCGCGGTGCTGTGGGCGATCGCCTTCTCCCCCTTCATCGGCGACGCCAAGCGGCGCCACAACGACTGGGAGAAGCGCTTCGAGGAGATGAAGGAGCGGCGCGCGGCGGCGGCGGCGCGCTAGGGCTGGCGGCCGGTCACGGCGAGGCCGACGCCGAGGCCGACGAGCATCGCGCCGCCCGTCGCGCTGAGGCGCTCGAGCCGCTTGGGCGAACGCCCGAGCCAGGCGCGCGCGGTGCCCGAGCCGAGCCCCCAGGCGCCGTCGGAGAGAAACGCGAGGCCGATGCAGAGCGCGCCGAGCGTCAGCAGCTGCAGCGTCGCGTGGCCCTGCGAGCGCTCGATGAACTGGGGCAGGATGGCGGTGAAGATGATCAGCCCCTTGGGATTGGTCACACCGACGATGTAGCCCTCGCGGATGATCCGCGTAAGCGGCCTGGGCTCCGAGTCGCGCACCCGCAGCAGGCCGGCGAGCGCCTTGCGGTCGCGGATGTTGCGCACGCCGAGGTAGACGAGATAGGCGGCGCCCAGCAGCTTCAGGATCACGAACACCGTGTCGGAGCGCGCGATGATCGCGCCGAGGCCGAGCGACACGAGCACGAGCTGCGTCGCGAAGCCGCTGCTGTTGCCGACCACCGTCGCGAGCGCCGCGCGGCGGCCGAGCGCGATGCCGCGGCTGACGATGAAGAGCACGCTCGGGCCGGGGATCAGGATCACCACGTAGACGGTCAGGAAGAACTCGAGCAGGTGGCGGGTCGGCAGCATCAGCAGGCGTCCCCGGTCGCCGCCGCGAGGCGCGCGCGGATCACCGCGATCGCCTGCGGGCTCGAGTCGACCAGCACGTAGCGGCGGCCGAGCTGCTCGCACACTGCACCAAGGGTGCCCGAGCCGGCGAAGAAGTCGAGGCACCAGCCGCCGGGGCGCGAGGAGGCGGCGACGATCCGGCGCAGCACGCCCTCGGGCTTCTGCGTCGGGTAGCCGGTGCGCTCGCGGCCGGAGGTGGGGACGATCGTGTGCCACCAGGTGTCGGTCGGGCGCTTGCCGCGCGCTGCCTTCCGCGGGCCGACGAGACCGGGCGCCATGTACGGCTCGCGCTCGACCGCCTCGGCGTCGAAGAGCTGCTCGCCCGGGTTGCGGACGTAAACCAGGATCGTGTCGTGCTTGGCCGGCCAGCGGCGGGTCGGCTTGGCGCCGTAGTCGTAGGCCCAGATGATCTCGTTGAGGAAGCAGTCGCGGCCGAAGATGCGATCGAGCTCGACCTTGACGTAGTGCGCCTCGCGGTAGTCGAGGTGCACGTAGAGCGTGCCCTCGGGGGCGAGCAGCTCGCGCGCGCGCTCGAGCTTCGGGCGCAGGAACGCCACGTAATCCTCGAAGCTGTCCTCGTAATGAAGGGTCTCGCCGAGCGCCTGCGTGCGGTAGCGATGACCGCCGAAGCCGGTGCGGTCGCCGTCGTCGTCGCGCGCGACCGCGAGGCGGCGCCGGCGCCGGCGTTGGCCCGTGTTGAACGGCGGGTCGATGTAGATCAGCTCGAACGCGCCCGCCGGCAGGCGTGGCAGGACGCTCGCGCAGTCGGCCTCGAGCACGAGGTTCGCGCGCAGGACGATCGGCTCAGCCGAGTCGGATGTCGCCGCGGACGTCGTCGCGCTCCTCCATCGCGCGGATCGTAATGCGCGGGTGCGTCGCGAGCGGCGGTGTGTGCGCGCGCGCGTTCAGCTGTCGAGCTCGGTGCCGCGCGCGAAGCCGGCGACCAGCAGCAGGCACGCCAGCCCGAGGCCGACCGCCAGCGCGAGCGCGGCACGGTAGGAGCCTGGCGCGATCAGCGCGCCGCCGAGCGCGGTGCCGAGCGCGGCGCCGGTGAAGATGCAGGTCGTGTTCCAGGCGAAGGTCTCGGTTGCGGCGCCGGCGACGCTGAAGCGGTCGAGCAGCAGGTAGGCGCCGGCGAAGACCGGCGCGATCGGCATCCCGGCGACGAACGCCAGCGCCGCCATCACCGGGATCGACGGCGCCGCGAGCAGCGGCACGAGCAGGACGCCGTAGGAGCCGAGCGCGAACAGCAGCCTCCGCGGCACAGTCGTGCGCGGGGCGCGCGCGCCGAAGATCGCGCCGCCGCAGGCCGAGCCGAGCGCCAGCGCCGCAAGGATCAGGCCCGCCGACGCGCGCGCCCCATGGTGCTCGCAGAACGCCGGCATCGCCACCTCGGTCGCGCCGAACGAGCCGCCGAGCACCGCGCTCATCGCCAGCAGCCGGCGCACGCCGGCGGAGCGCAGCGCGCCGCCCGCGCGGCGCGTCGGCTCGTGGCGCGCCCGGGCGCGTGACGCGAACACGCTCGCACCGACGCCGCCCACGCCGGCCGCGGCGAACAGCGCAACGCGCGGGCTGTAGAGCGTGACCAGCAGCGCGAGCAGCGGCGGGCCGAACACGAACGCCGCCTCCTGCAGCACGGCGTCGATCGCGAACGCGGTCGCGCGCAGTGCCGGTGCGGGGATCAGCGTCGGCCACAGCGAGCGCATGCAGGCGCCAAGCGGCGGCAGCGTCGCTCCGCACAGCAGCGCCAGGGCGACCGTGACCGCCGCGGGCGCGTGGCCGGAGCCCGCCAGCGTCAGCGCGACCAGGACTCCCGGGAAGATCAGCGCGAGCGGCGCGAGCACGCGCCCCATGCCAACGCGGTCGATCAGGCGCCCGAGCAGCGGCTGCATCGCCGCGAGCCCCAGCGCGTAGGCCCCGTCCGCAATTCCCGCGAGCGCGTACGAACGGCCCGCGGCGCGCAGCAGCAGGATGATCCCGAGCGAGACCATCCCGACCGGCAGCGAGCCGAGCGCGCGAGCGAAGAGGAGCCCCCGCGCACCGGGGGCGTTGATCACCGCGAGCAGGCGCGGGAGACCGCGCAGGTTCTCCGCCTGCGTGGTCAACGCGACTCCGCTTCGGCGGGGTGTGCCGCGGCGGGCGGCGGCGGACTGAGGCGGATGACGGGCATGGCGAGCGGCCGGGCGGCGGGGGCGGCGCCCGCACGACCAGCGTATGCTGCCGAGCCGATGCCGCGCGACGAAGGCAGGCCCCGGTGAGCCGGTCCAAGATGGTGCGCGTGATGCTCGTGCTCGCGGTGCTCGGGCTCGGCGACGCGACGTATCTGACGATCGTGCACTACGGACACCTGGTGATCGCCTGCGCGGGCGGTCACGGCGGGCACAGCTCCTGCGCGACGGTCCAGAGCTCGAAGTACTCGGAGATCGCCGGCGTGCCGGTCGCGCTGCTCGGCCTGATCGGCTATGTCGGGATCATCGCCACGCTGGTGCTGCCGGAGCAGGAGTGGACGCGGCTCGCGACGCTCGGGCTGACGCTGTTCGGGTTCGGCTTCAGCGCGTTCTTGACCTGGCAGGAGACCTTTACGATCCCCGGCCATCCGATCTACTGCGAGTGGTGCGTCGGCTCGGCGACGATCCTGACCGTGCTGCTCGTGCTGTCGCTGATCCGCTACCTGCGGCCCTCGGGGATGTCCCAGCCGCCGCCCTCGCCGGCGTAGAGGCCGCCGCCGCCGAACAGCACGCGCGCGGTCCGCACGAGGATGCGCAGGTCCAGCGCCAGCGAGCGGTGCTCGATGTAGAAGAGATCCATCTCGATCCGCTGCGACCACGGCAGCGACGCGCGGCCGTTGACCTGCGCCCAGCCGGTGATCCCCGGCTTGACCGCGAGGCGCCCGCGCTGACGCTCGTCGTAGTGGGCGACCTGGGAGGGCACCGTGGGGCGCGGGCCGATCAGCGACATCTCGCCGCGGACCACGTTCAGCAGGTTCGGCAGCTCGTCGAGCGAGGTGCGGCGGAGCAGCGCCCCGACGCGCGTGATCCGCTCATCGCCGTCCGCGACCAGCAGCCCGGCGCCGATCCGCTCGGCGCCGGCCACCATCGTGCGGAGCTTCAGCACGTCGAACTCGTGGCCGTGGAGCCCGACACGCCGCTGGCGGTAGATCGCTCCGCCGCGCGACTCGAGGCGGATCGCCACGGCCGCGAGCACCAGGAACGGCGCGGAGAGCACGAGCACCGTGGTCGCGACGATCACGTCAAGGCAGCGACGGATCATCTGGTGCCCTCCGGCGTCTCCCAGGCCGCGGGCGTTCCGTGGCGCAGGTAATCCCACAGGGCGGCGGCGAGCGCGGAGTTCATCAGCACGTAGTAGCGCGCGAGCAGCAGCGCCCGCCAGCGCACCAGCGGCGCCGCGAGCGCGCCGAGCAGCAGCGCGGCCTGGGCGGCCAGGCAGACCACGTAGACGGTGCCCTGCCCGATCAGGATCGCGTTGGTCACGAGCGCCACCACGTGCAGCGCGGGCGCGGCGTAGCGCAGCATCCGATGGCTCATCATCCAGCCGTAGAGCAGGCCGTAGCCGCGCGGCATGAGCATCCCACCGCGCAGCACCATCGGCCAGACGTGGCCCCACATGCGCCGCTTGCGCGCGAACTCCCCCTCGATCGACGGCACCATCTTCTCGCTCGCCCGCGCCTGCGGGACGTAGACCGCGCGCCAGCCCGCCTTCACCAGCGTGAAGGGAAAGAAGAGGTCGTGGTCCATCACCGCGTCGATCACCATGTAGTTGGGGTGGCGCACCGCGTAGATCGCCCCGTTGCCGGCGGTCACCGACGCAAGCCGCGACTCGCGCTCGCGGATCGCCATCTCGTAGCGCCAGTAGAAGCCCTCCTGGTTGTCGGCACTCGAGCCCTCGCCGGCCTGCACGAAACGGACCTGGCCACAGGCGTAGGCGACCCGCGGGTCGGCGAACGCGCCGGCAAGCGCGGCCAGCGCCTGCGGCTCCCAGCTCGAGTTGGCGTCCGAGAACGCGAGCAGCTCCCCGCGCGCGGCGGCCGCACCAGCATCCTGGGTGCGCGTCTTGCCCGCGCGCGCCAGATCGAGCACGACGTCGGCGCCGGCGGCGCGGGCGCGTTCGACGGTGTCGTCGCTCGACCCGTCGGAGCAGACGATCACCTCGAGCCGGCCGGGCGGCCAGTCGAGCGCGCGGGCGTTCGCCACCTTCGCGGCGATCACGTCACCCTCGTCGTGCGCGGCGATGACCAGCGACACCATCGGGGCTTCGGCGGGGGTGGTGGGCGGGGCGGCGGACGGTGCGGTGGGCGCGGCCTTGGCGAGCAGGCGCGCGGCCGCGCTCAGCGCCAGCGGGTAACCGGCGTGCGTGTAGAGCAGCAGGGCCACGCAGACCCAGAAGACGACCGCGACGACGATCACAGGACGTGATTGTCCCCCACCGCGCGCTTAAGGTAACCGTGATCGTGCCCGATACACTTGCCCGCGATGGCGAGTCGTGCCGAACAGAAGGCCGCTGCGCGCGCTGCGCGCGAAGCGGCGCACCGCGAGATGAGCGCCGCCCAGGCGCGCCGGACGCGCCTGATGTGGCTCGGTGGGCTGGTCGCGGCGGCCGTTGTGGCGATCGTCATCATCGTCGTCGCAATCGGCGGCAACGGCGGCACGAGCGCCGTCGCGAGCACCGGCGCCAAGGCGGCGGAGAAGGCTGTGTACCCGTTGCTGGAGGGAATCCCGGAGAACGGCAACGTGCTCGGGAACCCCAAGGCGCCGGTGACGCTCACCGAGTTCGGGGATCTGGTCTGCCCGGTCTGCCAGGACTTCGCGCTGACCTCCGAGCAGCAGATCATCACCAACGACGTTCGCGCCGGTGCCGTCAAGATCGTCTACCGCGGCCTCGAGACCGCAAGCTCGACGGCCAACGCCGGCGAGTACGTCGCCTCGCAGGTTGCCGCCCGCGCCGCGGGGCTGCAGAACCGCGAGTGGTACTACATCCTGCTCTGGTACCACGAGCAGGGCTCCGAGCAGAACCCCTACGTGACCGACAGCTACATGCAGGGTCTCGCGCAGCAGGTCCCCGGGCTCAGCCTGTCCTCCTGGGAGTCCGCGCGCTCCAGCCAGGCGCTGGCGAACGACGTGACCGCCGACACGCAGGCCGCGAACGCGGCCGGCTTCATCTACACACCGTCGATCACGATCACCGGCCCGAAGGGCTCGGCGCCGACGATCATCGGCGTCCACCCCTACTCGGCGATCCAGGCCGAGATCCAGAAGGTCAGCTGAGCAGCGAGCCGTAGAGCGCCTTCGTGCGCTCCGCGACCCGCCGCCACGACCACTCGCCGTCCGCGAGCGCGCGAGCGGCCGCGGACAAACGCTCGCGGGCGACACGATCGCCCAGCAACTCCACCAGCGCCGCGCGCAGCGCTGCCGGGTCGCCGGGCGCCACGAGCCGCGCGGCGCCGGCCGCGGCGACCTCCGGGAAACCACCGACGCCGCTCAGCACGAGCGGCGAGCCGAACGCGAGCGCCGTCGCGAGCACGCCCGACTGATCGATCTCCCGGTACGGCAGCACGACCAGATCTGCCCGGCGAAAGCAGGCGGCGAGCTCGCTGTCGCTGACGAAGCGTGGCAGCCAGCGAACGGAGCCCGCCGCCGCCGCGCGCAGCTCGCCGATGTCGAAGTGCGGACGCCCGACGAGCCAGAGCTCGGCGTCCGCGATGCCGCCGTTCCATGCCTCGATCAGCAGGTCGAGTCCCTTGTAGGGGCGCATCAGGCCGAAGCACAGCACCACCGGCGCCGCGGTCTGCGGCAGCCCGGCGGGCAGCGGTGCGGGCGGCTGGCGCGCGAGATGCTCGAACGCGCCGTGGGGGATCGTGTGGACCCGCGAGTCGGGCAACCCCAGCTCGCGTGTCAGGCGCTCGCGACCACGCTCGGAGTGAACGATCAGCGCGTCGAAGCGGCCGTAGAGGCGGTGGAGGCGCCGCTGCGCGGCGGACAGCGGGGGCGAGGGCAGGTCGTGAACGGTCAGCACCAGCGGGCGCCCGTGGGGGAGCAGTGGCCCATCGAGCTGCGGAACGGCCAGCCACTGGAAGTGGACGAGGTCGGCGGCCGCCGCGGCGGCGCGGTAGCGCAGCATGTCGGGGACGTGCTCGGCGAGCTTGATCGCGCGGCGCGTACGCGACGCCGGAGCGCCCCGCGCCGCCCGGTAGAACAGCTCGCGGCGCGCATACCCGTCCGGAGCGGGCGTCTCGCCGTAGCTAAAACGGCTGATGAACAGCTCGACGTCGACGCCCGCTCGGGCGAGCGCGGCGCACAGAGCGTGGTCGTACGGCGGGGTGTAGGCCGAGGGGTCGACGACATGCACCTGCATGGAGCCCGACAATACGCGGGTGGACGTCGAGATCTCCTTCTGCGTGGTCAACACGAACGGCCGCGAGCTGCTGATGCGCTGTCTCGACGCGGTGCGCGCGGAACGCGCGCAGCTCGCCGTCGGCAGCGAGGTGCTCGTGCTCGACAACGGCTCAGACGACGGCTCCGCCGCGGCGGTGCGGGCGCGCGGCGAGCAGATCCAGCTGATCGAGCTGGCCGAGCGGCGCGGCAAGGCGCTCAACGACAGCGAGCTGATGCGGCGCTCGCGCGGGCGCTACTGCCTGCTGCTGAACGAGGACTCGGAGCTCCTGCCGGGCGCCGCGGCGGCGCTGTGCGCAGCCTTGGCGGACGACCCGCGCGCGGCCTGCGCTGTGGCCGCGTTGCGCCGCCCCGACGGCGCCCCGCAGGCTTCGGCCTGGCGCTTTCCGAGCGTCGGTACGGCGCTCGCTGGTGCCCTGTTGCTGGGACGCCGCTGGAGCGTGCAGAGCACCGGCGCGGTCGTTCGCCGCGTCGACTGGGGACAGTCGGCGGCGCTCGCGGTGCGCCGCGACGCCGCCGAGCAGGTCGGCTGGATGGACCCTGAGTTCTTCGTCTACAGCGACGAGGTCGATTTCCAGAAGCGCCTCGCCGACGCCGGCTGGCACTCACTGTACGTGCCGGCCGCAGCCGCGATCCACCACGAACAGCTCTCGAGCGACACGCTGCCGGCGCGGCGGATCGTCGAGCTGGCGCGCGGCCGCGACCGCTACATGCGCAAGCACCATGGAGCGCTCGCGGCGGCGATCGTTCGCTGGTTGACGGCGTGGACGTACGGCCTGCGCGCGCTCGCCGCGCTCGTCGTTCCCGGCCACGACCCGCGGCGCTACCGCGCCGACGCGGTGGCGGCGCTGTGGCCCGCCCGTGGCAGCGGCCTGCGCGAGGCGGCGAGCGAGTACAACGCGGCGCGCCGGTCCCGCTGACGGCGAGGGTCGCGCGGCGGTGCGGTCGCGCGGCGGTGCGGCGGTGCGGCGGTGCGTTTGCCAGGGCCGCGAGGCCGCGCCGGCCGCGCGTTCAGGGCCCGCCGTACCGCGCGGCGCGCCGCGTTCAGGCCGAGCGGCCGCGCCGGTGCAGGATCCGCGCGGCAAACGCGCCGGCCGCGTCGAGTTCGGCCGCGCGGAAGAAACCGACCACGCGCAGCAGCGGCAGGATCGCGCACCATGCCAGCCCGCGCAGCAGGAAGCCCGCCGCGCCGTGCGTCGGCAGGAGCAGCTCACCCGCGACCGAGACACCGGCGAGCACCACCAGCAACCGGCCGAGGCGGTCCCATTCGAAGCCGACCTTGAACAGCGACTTCGTCAGGCCGTAGATGACGATCAGCATCGCCGCGTAGGCCAGGTCGAGCGCGATGCCGGCGCCGGCGATGCCGAGCCGCGGCACGAGTAGGAAAAGCCCGCCGATGTTGACCGCCAGCCCGGCCAGCGCGGCCGGCAGGTTGCGGCGCGTGCGGCGGGCGCGCCCGGAGATCACCACGAAGATCAGGTACAGACCGTAGAGCGCCCAGCCGAGCGCAAGCCACGGCAGCGCGGAGTGCGCACCGTAGTCGTGGTAGAGCAGCAGCCGCACGGCCCAGCGCCCGAGCAGCGCGACCCCCGCCACGACGACACCGGTCGCGAGGACGTAGTAGGTGGTGACCAGCGCGTACAGCCGTGCCGCGACGTCATCGTCGGTCACGGAGTAGGCCAGCGGCGGCCACGCGTACTGGAAGCCGCGGACAGCGACGAAGACGACTGTCGCGAGCTTCGCCGCGAGCGCGTACAGGCCGGCCGCGGCAACCGACTGCACACGCAGCAGATACCAGCGGTCGGCGACCTGCAACGCGTACACGCTCGCGTCGGCGGGCACGGTCGGCAGCCCGTAGGCGAGCATCGCACGCACCGGCAGCGACGGACCCCGCAGGCGCGTCCGCAGCGGACCGAGCAAGCGGCGGCGCTCGACCCACCACAGGCCGAGCAGTTCCAGCGCGGACGCCGCGTAGTTGCCCGCGAGCAGCCCGCGCGCGCCGTCGTGGCGGACCACCACCAGATAGACCATCAGGATGATCGACATCACGACGTTGGCAACCGACGCCCGCATGTAGGTCCCGGTCCGCTCGTCGGCGCGCAGCAGCGCCTCGGCGATCTCCAGATTCGTGAATGCCCACACGCCGAGCATCGCGAAGTCGATCAGCTCCGGGTTGTTCACGCCCAGCAACGCTCGCGACAGTGCGCCGGCGAAGATCAGGCCGCCGACCGCGAGGACCGTGGTCGTCGCGAACACGAACGCCACCGCCCCGGCGGCGATCCGGTCGCGGCGGACCGTGTCCGTGTCGTCGTAGTAGAAGCGGATGAAGGCCTCGCCGACACCGAGCCGCAGCACGATCGAGAGGAAGATCACCGCGACCATCAGCGTCTCGACGTAGCCGTAGCCGACCTTGCTCACGTAGCGCGTGTAGAGCGGCAGTGTGAACAGCGCGACGCCCTTCGAGAGGATGTCGCTCGCCTCGTAGGCGGCGCCGGCCCGCAGCAGCCGCTTCAGGTACCCGAGCACGTCACTCGCGTGCCAGCACGCACCCGACCGCCAGGAGCGTCCAGGTGATCGGATCCTCGAGGAAGTCCGCGTAGGCCCACGTGTGCACGACGAGCGCGACGAACGCGGCCAGGAGCGCGACCCGCACCGGCGCCCGCCGCAGCCCCCCGCGCGCCAGCGTCAGCAGCGCGGCGGCCAGCAGCGCGAGGTAGGCGATCAGCCCGACCGCGCCCTGCTCGGCGGCGATCGTGACCGGCGTCGTGTGTGAATCGGAGGTGACGCCGGACGGGCCGGGCGAACCGCAAACGTGGTTGGCCATTCCCGGCATGTGGCTCAGGTACTCGCATGAGAAGGACGCGGAGCCGAAGCCGGCGAACGGGCGGTCGGCGAACAGGTCCACCCCCTCCTTGACGAGCGAGGCGCGCCCGCTGGTCGCGTTGTTCGCCGACGCGGTGTCGCTGAGGCTCAGGTGAAGGCGGCCCGCGGCAGCGATCGCGACGACGACCGCGACCGCCACCACGATCGTCGCGGCAGCGGCGGTCGCGCGCGGCGAGAAGCGCGCCGCCGCGATCACGGCGAGGCCGGCGAGCAGCGCGACGATGCTCGACTGCGAGACCGAGCCGAGCAGCCCCAGCCAGAGCAGAGCCAGCACGGCCGTGGCGAGCGCGACCCTTCGCCGACTGCTCTCCCACATCATCGCGGCGGCGACCAGCACCATCGTCAGGGCCAGGAAGCGACCGTAGATGTTCGGGTCGTAGAACAGCGAGTTGACGCGGAAGAAACGCTGGTTGTTGTTCAGCGCGGCGTGAAACAGCAGGCGCCGGTCCGCGTACTCGACGGCCGCGACGGCGACGAAGACGAGCGCGAGGGCGACGACCGTGCGGGCGCAACGCTCGATCAGCGCGCGATCCCAGCGCACGCGCGCGAGCAGCACGAACAGCAGCGCGAAGGGCACGTAGAAGAAGCAGATCTCCTCGGCGGCCTTGCTCGGGTCGGGCGTGTACAGCGCCCCGATCGCGTAGATCACGACGAAGACCGCGAGCGCGCGCTCGAGCAGGCCGCTCCGCTGCACCGGCAACTCGGAGGCGGAGGCGCCGCCCTCCGCGACCGCCTCCGCGGCGGCCGGCGCGTCCCACACCACCAGCGCCAGCGCGCCGGCGGCGATCACGACGTAGAGGACGAGCAGCACGCCCCCCGTTCCGCCCGACAGCAGCGAGAAGCGAAACGGCAGCGCGATCACCGCGCACAGCGCGAGCAGCCGCGGGCGCGTGCGGAACAACGCCGCCAGCGCTGCGATCGCGATCAGCCCGACGACGATCCCGGCGACCGCGAGCAGCGCGTGGTGGCGCAGATGCAGCACCTGCGTCGAGTGCCACAGCGCGCCGGCCAGGAGCAGCGGCGAGAGCACGAGTGCGCCGGCGACGGCGGCGCGGCGGATGCGTCCGGTCGAGCAGAGCGCCTCGGCCGCGAACAGGGCATCGACGAGCAGACCCGCCCTCAACAGCCCGTGACCGAGCGTGGTGGCCGCGACGATCACGCGGGCGGGCCCTTCACGACGAGTTGGAAGCCCGGCACGATCACGGTGCGGCCGGCCCCCTCGAGGCGCACCTCAACGAGGTAACGGCCCGGCGCGGCCGGGGCGCCGGTGCTCGTCGTCCCGTTCCAGATCAGCTCGAACTTCTTGTACTCGCGCACACGGAGGTGGCTCGCGACCACCTTGACCAGCGCCTGCGAACTGCCGTTCAGCACCGAGACGTCCACGACGTCGCCGATCGACAGCTTGAGGTGGAAGTGCGCCTCGGTCACGCCAGGCCCGCCGGGGCGGAAGGTGGTGACGCCACCGTGGCCGTTCACCAGCGGCGCCTCGCGCTTGAGCGCCTGGGCGATGAAGAGCGCCGCGACGCTGGCCGCGACGAGCGCCGCCAGGGCAGCGCGGGCGAGCGTCGCGGCGCGCGGCGCGCGCGGGCGCGCCCCCGCCGGCGCGCGAATCACCGCCGTAGGTAGTCGCTGCCGAGGGTGGCGATCACGTTCGGTGGCGTGGCGGAGAGCGCTTCCGCCACCGCCAGGGTCCGCGCGTCGACGGGGCCCACCCGCGTGGGCGTCGTACCGAGATCCTTGGCCACCAGCTGCGCCGCGGCGCGGTTGCCGGGGGTGTAGCCGACGAGGGTCACGTGGTGCCCGTGCGAGAGCGCGTTCGCGATACCGTCCTGCAGGAAGCCGTCCGCCTTGAGCTTAACGGCGACCTGGCCGGCGAGCCCCGCGACGGGGGTGCCGTTGAGCACCGCGACGTTGACCTTGGACGGGCTGAGCCCGGTGGTCTTGCTCGGCGCGAACACCCGCGTCGCGATGAAGATCAGCACGAGGACGATCACGACCGCCGCTGCGGCCAGTCGCAGCAGCGAACCGGGCGAGTGATGCCCGAAATCGTCGTCGTCGTCGCCGCCGGGCGGCGGGCGGTCCTGGCCGCGTCGACGCGTCGTTGCGGCCGCCCCCGCCGCGAGAAGCGTTTCGCCGGCGTCCTCGGCGCCGACGCCGGCGGCTACCCCAACCGCGGTGGAACCCGCCGCGACGGGCGCCGGCGGAAACCGCGGGCGTGCCCCGGCCGGTGTGGACGGGACGAGCACGGGCGGCTCGTCGCCGGCGTCTTCCGCCGAAGCCTCGGGTTCGTCGGCGCTCCCGACCGGCGGCGGTGCAGCCGGCGACGACGCGTCATCGAGCGGGTCGGGCGCGAGGCGCTCGGCCCAGATCTCGACCGCCGCGTCGGTCGCGAACGGCGCCGCGGCATCATCGGTTCGCGTTTCGAACGGCGCGACCGCGCCCGGCGCCGGCGGTGCGAACCGCGCGAAGCCAGCTTCGGGGTCGAGCGTTGCAACGGCGCCGCCGCTGCCCGGCTCGACGTCGTCGACGACCGCGTTCTCGGTGGTGTCCGGAGCCAGACCGCCGGATCCGCTCTCTGCTCCTGGCGCCGCGCCGAGCGCCTGGGCGGCGCCGACCGGCTCGGCGGTCGCGGCCGGGCGGGCGCTCAGCGGGACCGCGGCGCCGGCTGCGGGAGCGTCTCCCTCCGCCGGCGGCTCTCCCTCCGCCGGCGGCTTCGCGGCGGCGTCGGCTTCGTGCGGCGCGTCCTCGCCAGAGCCCCCGCCGGCGGCTCCGGGCATCGGCGCAGCCGTCCCGGCGTCCGCGGCCACATCCTGATCCGCGCCTTCGGCGGCGGCCTGCCCCGCGGCGGACGCCGCGGCCATCGCGCCGGCGACGGTGGCGGCGGATACCGCGCCGGACGCCGGTTTCGCGCCGGCGTCGGCGTCCGTGGGCGCGGCCGTGGCCGCGACTCCCACGGCACCTCCGGGGCCAACCGCCACCCGGCGCACGCCCGGCACGGCGACGGTGGCTGCGGTCGCCGCGCCCGCCTCCGGAGCGGCCGCCACGGGCGCCGCGACCGGGGTGGCGGCCACGGCGCGTTCCGCCGGCGCGGGCCCGGGCCGCGGCATCAGCGGCCGCGCGGGCGCTGCGCGCAGCCTGTTCTCCTGCTCGTCGAGCCAATCGGACAGGCGCCTGATCTCGCGCGCCTGCGCGAAGTAGAGCAGCACCAGCAGGGCGAGGCCGATGATCGCCGCGAAGCCGGCGTAGGCGCCGATCGACTTGACGTCCGACTGCAGCGAGAAGGCGAGGACGATCACGGGCGGCAGTCTATGAGGACTCGATGACGACCGGTGCGTTCACGCGCAGCTCGGTGAGCTGCGTGACCTTCTCGGCGAGCCCGGCCGCATCGGCCTCGAGCACCAGCAGCGAGATCTCGTCGAAGATCGCCTCGACCCGTTCGGTGTCCATCGGCTCGCGCTGCGCGAGCCAGATCTTCTCGGCCGCCGTCGGCTGGGCCTGCTCGTAGGGGTTGAAGAGCTCCTCCTCGAGCTTCTCGCCGGGGCGGCGTCCGATGATCTCGATCGCGATGTCGACGCCGGGCCGAAGCCCCGAGAGCTGGATCATCTTCGTCGCCAGATCGAGGATCGACACCGGCTCCCCCATGTCGAGCACGAAGACCTCCCCCCCGGTGCCGAGCGAGCCGGCGCGGATCACGAGCGCGACGGCCTCGGGGATCGTCATGAAGTACCGCGTCATCGCCCTGTCGGTGACGGTGACCGGGCCGCCGGCCTCGATCTGGCGGCGGAAGATCGGCACGACGCTGCCCGAGGAACCCAGCACGTTCCCGAAGCGCACGGTCATGTAGCGCGTCGTGGGAAAGCGCCGTTGGGCCGCGTCGACCGCGCACTCCGCGAGCGCCTTCGAGGCGCCCATCACGGTCGCCGGCATCACCGCCTTGTCGGTCGAGACCAGCACGAACAGCTCGAGCCCGAGCTGGCCGGCGACGGTGGCGACGACGCGGGTACCGATCGCGTTGTTGCGGATCGCCTCCACCTGGTTGCGTTCCATCAGCCCGACGTGCTTGTAGGCCGCCGCATGGAAGACGACCGCGGGCATCTCTTCGCTGAGCACCTCGCGCATCCGCTCCTCTTCCTTGCAGTCGGCCAACACCGGCGCGAGCGCGCCCGGCGGCGCGTGCAGATCCTCCTCGAGCTCCCTCAGGATGTGGAACATGTTGTCCTCGGCGTGGTCGAGCAGGACCAGCCGGCGCGGACCGGCGCGCCAGATCTGGCGGCAGAGCTCCGAGCCGATCGAGCCGCCGGCGCCGGTCACCAGCACGACCGCCCCCTTTAGGTAGCTGCCGACCAGCGCGAGGTCGATTCGCACGGTCTCGCGGCCGAGCACGTCCTCGACCTGCACGTCGCGCACCTGGCGCGCGATGTCGACCGAGCCGGAGAGCAGCTCGAACACGGTGGGCAGCGTGCGCACCGGGATCGCGCGCTCGCGGCAGGCGGTCACGACCAGCATCCGCAGCTCGCCCGGCGCGGACGGAATCGCGATGATCACCTCGTCGGGTTGCGCATCGTCGAGGATCTGCGCCAGCTGGCGCGTGGTGCCGCGCACTCGCACGCCCTCGAAGCGCAGGCGCTGCTTGAGCGGGTCGTCGTCGACGAAGCCGACCGGGTGCAGGCCGAGGTCGGCGTTGCGGGCGAGCTCCTGGCAGACCAGGCGACCGCCCTGGCCGGCGCCGACGATCAAGACGGTCCGCCGGGCCTCGCCTCCGGTGCGAAAGCCGGGCAGGCGGCGGTCGTTGACGGCGCGCGCCAGCACCCGCGCGCCGGTTAGGAAGACCAGCGAAAGCAGGAAGAAGAAGACGATGACGCTGGCCGGCAGGCCCACGTTCACGCTCGTGTACACGTGATGCACGACGCCGCCACGAATGAACGCCCTGATCGCCACCTGCCACGGCACCGGATGCGCGAGCGCGACGACGCTGACCAGCAGGACCGTGGCGATCACCAGCGAGCGCAGCAGCAGTTCGATGTCACGCTGGCCGACGTAGCGCCAGCGCCGCTGGTACACGCGCGACAGCGCCAGGATCGCGACCGTGCCCACGACCACCCACGGCCAGGTGGTCGCCAGCAGCCGCTGGTAGCGCAGCGGCATCCGGCTCTGGTCCTCGAAGCGCAGCCAGAACGCCAGGTAGTACGCGAGCGCGACCAGCCCCGCGTCGACCACGAGTTGCGGCAGGGAGTGGCGATGCAGCGGGAAGGCCGCCGAGCGAAGCCGTCGGCGCATTACCGCGATTGTAGGGCCTGGGGAGGCATCTGAACGCGCCCCGCACGCGCCTCGCCCGACCCGCCGGGCGCGCGCCGGCGGCTTTCTACGCGGCCGGCTGCTTGCCCGCGCCCGCGGCGCCGAGCAGCAGCCCGACGAGCAGCGCGGGATCGCGACGCACCCGCTCGCTCGCCGCCGGCTCGCGCTTGCGCAGCACGACCTGCTCGGGGCGCTCCAGGCGCCCCATTCGCCGCTCCGCGATCAGACGCTCGTCGACCGCGCCGAGCCTCCCCTCGAAGGTCGTCCAGACCGGCGTCCCGAGCGCCACCGCCTCGCGGTTCATCGTCCCGCCGGCGCTGATCACCAGGTCCGCGTAGGCGATCAGCGACTGCGCGTCGATCGCGTGTGCGGGCACGATGAAGCCGCCGGCGGCCAGCAGCTCCTCGCGCTGCGCCTCGATCCGCGGCAGCACCACGCTCTGCGCGCCCTGCACGCGCGCCAGCACGGCGGCGAACAGCTCGTTCTCGAAGCGGTGGTAGAGCGAGACCGAGGGCGGCGTGCGAACGACGACGATCGGCTCGCGCGGGTCGAGACCCAGCTCCCCGAGCACGGCGGGGTCGGGCTCGAAGTCGGCCAGGTAGTACTCCTCCTTCAGTCCTGGATAGGCGCGCACCTTGCCGGCCGCGCCGTAGCGGTCCAGGCGCCCGGGCGGGATCGCGTCCGGCACGACCACGGCGCGCGCGAGCCGGCAGTTGACGTTGTGCTGCAGCGTCGCCCACTCGTAGTCGAACATCGTCGCCGATGGGATGCGCAGCGCCGCCGCGGCGAGCGTCACGTCGTTGGAGCCGTGCCCGAGCGCCAGCTCGAAACCGCGTCCGCGCGCCCAGCGCGCCAGCGCGAGCGAGCGCGAGCCCAGACCGCGGGCCTTCGCTGCGAGACCCGCGCCGCGGTGGTGCCCGATCACCGTCGGCTCGAGCCCCAGCCGCCGCGAGAGCTCGACGGTCTGCGCGAAGTCGCGCGCGGTCACGGAAACCGTGTGCCCGCCGGCGCGCAGGCGCTCGACGATCGGGCGCATGACGAGCGGGTGCGGGCTGTTGGTGAGGTCTACCCAGACTCGCATCGCCTTGCGCAACGGTACCCTTCGGCGGCCGTGTATGAGCTTGCGTCCGTCACCAGCGCCCTGGTCAACGTCGCCACGACGATCATCAACGACCTCGGCTACCCGGGCATCTTCGTGCTGCTGGTCGCCGGTTCGGCGGGCATTCCGGTGTCGTCGGAGGCGGTCATGCTGTTCGCCGGTTTCGACGTCTACAAGGGCCACTTCACGCTGATCGCGATCATCCTCGTCGGCATCCTGGGCGACATGGTCGGCGCGACGCTGGCCTACGCGATCGGCTACTTCGGGCGCATCGAGCTGATCCAGCGCCACGGCGCGAAGGTCCACATCACGCCCGAACGCCTCGAGCGCGCCGAGCGCTGGTTCGACCGCCACGGCACGAAGGCGATCCCGATCTGCCGCATCCTGCCGCTGGTGCGCGCCTACATGTCCTTCCCGGCCGGCGTAGCCGAGGTGCCCTACCTGCGGTTTCTCGCGCTGAGCGCACTCGGCGGCGTTCCCTGGATCGCCTTCTGGGGCATCCTCGGCCGCGCGATCGGCTCGCACTACCACAGCGTGCAGAGCAACCTCCACTACGTCGACATCGCGGCGCTCGTGCTGATCGTCGCGGCGATCGCCTACCTCCTGATCCGCCGCCGCAGGAGGAAACTCGCCGCCGCCTGAGCCTCCGCCGGCGTCGGTGCCGCGCATCACCGCGCGCCAGGCGCTGGCGCTCGGGCTCGTCCACGGCCCCGCCGAGCTCGTGCCGGTCTCCTCCTCGGGTCACACGACGCTGCTGGCCTGGCAGCGCCATTGGAACTTCGCCGCGCTCGATCCCGCGGCCCGCAAGCGCTTCGAGGTCGCGCTGCACGCCGGCACCACCGCGGCGCTGCTGCTCGCCGGCCGCCGCGAGCTCGCCGCCACGCTGCGACGCCGCACGCCCGGGGCCAGTCCGGTTGCCGTCGTGGCGCTGGCCTGCGTCCCCGCCGCGCTCGCCGGCGCACTGCTGCAGGGCCCGATCGAACGGCGGCTCGGCACGCCCGGATCGATCGCGGCGGCGCTCGCCGGCGGCGGCGTCGCGATGGCCGCCGCCGATCGTCGCGGCGCTCGCGGCCGCGTCCGCGCGGATGCGGGTCTCGCCGACGCCGCCGCGCTCGGCGCCGCCCAGGCGATCGCGCTCGTCCCCGGCGTCTCACGCAGCGGCGCCACTCGTGCCGCGGCCCGCTGGCGCGGCTTCTCGCCGGTCGAGGCGGACGCGCTCTCGGCCGCGGTCGGCCTGCCGGTGACGCTCGGCGCGCTCGCGCTGAAGGGCCACGAGGCGGCGCGCCACGGCGATCGCTCCGAATGGGGCGCGCTCGGGGTGGGCGCGCTCGGCGCCTTCGCGTCCACGCTGGCCGCCACCCGCGCGATGGCGCGGCTCGGGCGCGGGCGCTCGCTGGCTCCTTACGCCGCCTATCGCGTCGTGCTCGCCACGGCGGTGGTCCGCCGCCTGCGCCAGAATGGGGCCGATGATCGACGCCTACGCCGCCGCCGGCGTTGACACCGCCGTCGCCGACCGCGGCGTGCGCGCGCTGGTCGACGTCCTGCGCACGATCGACACCGGCCGCCCCTCGCGCATCGCGCTCGCCGCCGGTCATTACGCCGCGGTGCTGGAGATCGCTCCCGGCCTCGGCCTCGCGCTCTGCACCGACGGCGTCGGCTCGAAGCTGATGCTCGCGACCGCGCTGCGCCGGCTCGACACGATCGGGATCGACTGCGTCGCGATGAACGTCAACGACCTCGTCTGCGTCGGCGCCGAACCCGTCGCGATGCTGGACTACATCGCCGTCGAGCGCGTGGACGCCGCGGCGCTCGAGCAGATCGCGCTCGGCCTCAAGCGCGGTGCGGAGCTCGCCGGCGTCGAGATCCCGGGCGGCGAGCTGGCGGTGCTGCCGGAGCTCCTCCGCGGGCACCCCAGCCCCCACGGCTTCGAGCTCTCCGGCTCGGCGGTCGGCACCGTGGCGCTCGAGCGCCTCGTCACCGGCGAGCTCTGCGCCCCGGGTGACGCGCTGATCGGCCTGCCCTCGAGCGGCCTGCACTCCAACGGCTACACGCTCGCCCGCTCGCTCGCCGACGGCCGCCTCGACGAGCGCCCGCCCGCGCTCGACGGCGCCACGCTCGGCGAGGCCCTGCTCGCCCCGACCGTGATCTACGTGCGTGCCGCGCTCGCCCTGCTGCGCAGCCCGATCCCGGTCCACGGTCTCGCGCACATCACCGGCGACGGTGTGCTGAACCTCAAGCGGCTCCATCCCGGGGCGGGGTTCGAGATCGATGCGCCGCTGCCGGTGCCGGGCGTCTGCGAGTGGCTGTGCGAGGCCGGCGCGATCGACACCGCGCACGCCTACCAGGTGTTCAACATGGGCTGCGGCTTCGTCGCCGTCGTGCCGGGCGACCAGGCGCCGGCGGCGGTCGAGCTGCTCTCCGAGCACCACCCGGGCACGCGCGTGATCGGCCGCGTCACGGCGAGCGCCGGAGCGGTGACCCTGCCGGGCCTGGGGATCTCTTTTTAGGGGGCCGCTCCGCGGCCGGGGGGTTCAGCAACCGTCGCGGCGGCGGCGCCGCGGGGCGGGTCAGCGGCCTCGCGGGGCACGAACGCGGTGATCCGTTGCGCCGGGGCGCACAATACGCGCGATGGGCACCGCGCCGCAGACGATCGTGGGTGGCCGCTACCGGCTCGAGCGCCAGATCGGCGCGGGCGCGACGGCGCGCGTGTGGCTCGCGTTCGACTCGGTGCTCGAACGCCGGGTCGCGATCAAGATGCTGGCCGGTCAGGTCGGCGGCGACAGCGCCCACATCGAGCGCTTCCGCCGCGAGGCGCGGGCGGTGGCGAAGCTTCAGCATCCCCACATCGTCGCCGTGCTCGACTCCGGCGAGCACGACGGGATGCCGTTCATCGTGCTCGAGTATGTCGAGGGCGAGACGCTCAAGGAACGCATCCGCCGGGTCGGCCGGCTGACGATCACGGAGGCGGTGGCGTTCGCGATCGAGGTTGCGCGCGCCCTCGACGCGGCCCACGCGCGCGGGATCGTGCACCGTGACGTCAAGCCGCAGAACATCCTGCTCGATCCCGAGGCGGGCGCCAAGATCACCGACTTCGGCATCGCGCGCAGCGGCAACGAGGAGAGCCTGACGGTCGGCGGGCGGGTGCTCGGCACGACCGACTACGTCTCCCCCGAGCAGGCGCTCGGCCACGCGGTGACCGGCCAGTCCGACCTCTACTCGCTCGGCGTCGTGCTCTACGAGTCGCTGACCGGGGCGCCGCCGTTCAGCGCCCCGAACGCCGTCGCGGTCGCCACGATGCACGTGCGCGACGAGCTGCCGGACCTGCAGCAGCGACGGCCGCAGGTCTCGGCCGCACTCGCCGCGGTCGTCGACCGGGCCACCGCGAAGCATCTCGCCCGTCGCTACACGGACGCGAAGGAACTGATCGCCGACCTCGAGGAGGTGCTGGCGCTCGAGGCCGTGCGGACCGGGAGCGCGCCCGGGCGGGAGGCCACGATCGTGCTCCGCAGCCTCCCGGCGGGGACGGGCCGCCGCCTGCCGATCCGGTTCAGACATCCGGCGGTGCTCACCGGCGTGGCCGTGCTGGCGGTCGCGGCGATGGGCGCCGTCGCCTGGCTGCTGCTCTCCCGCACGCACGCCGGCACGCCGACGCCCGCGGGTCTGCCCAACACCCGCGGCGAGCAGCCGGTGCATCTCGCGCAGACCGCCGCGGTTTCCTACAACCCGTTCGGAACGGGCCCCGAGGACCCGGGCACCGTCGGCTACGCGATCGACGGGAACATCGCGACCGCCTGGCGCACGTCGACCTACGACACCGGCACGCTGCTCGAGTCGGGTGTCGGCTTCTACGTCAGCGCCGCGCCGGGCGCCGCGGTCAACCAGGTGGTCCTCGACACTACGACACCCGGCTTCCACGTGCAGATCTGGGGGGGCAACTACGTCCCGGCCTACACCCCGAACGCCGCGCCGCAGCCGGGCGTCACGCCCAGCCAGCTCGGCTGGACCCTGCTCGGTCACGCGCTCGCGGCCACGACGAGCACGACGATCCGGCTCGACCGTGTGCAGGAGCGCCAGTTCTATCTGCTCTGGATCACCGACCTCGGCCCCGACCCGCAGCACACGCCAAGGTCCGTCGCGATCTCCGAGTTCACGCTGTTCCAGCGCGGCGGCTGACCCCGCGACCAACGGCGCCGGCGCTCAGGAGAGGTAGCGACGTTCGCGCGCGTGGCGCTCGATCGCGATCTCGCAGAGCTCCTCGATCAGCCGTGGGTAGGCG
Organism: uncultured Solirubrobacteraceae bacterium; assembly: GCA_964483345.1. GTDB lineage: Bacteria > Actinomycetota > Thermoleophilia > Solirubrobacterales > Solirubrobacteraceae > Palsa-513. The sequence continues at coordinate 31,415 of CAZABN010000006.1, read as the reverse complement.
AGCCCGCCGGCCTCCCACAGCTTGGCGTACACGCTGGTCGCGGTGAAGCCCGGCATCGTGTTCAGCTCGTTCAGCAGCACCCGGTCGCCCTCGACGAAGAAGTCCGCGCGCGCGAGGCCGCTGCAGTCCGCCCTGCGGAACGCCTCGGTCGCGATGCGCGCCACCTCAGCCGTGGCCGCCGCGCCGATCGGGGCGGGCACCACGAGCGTCATGCCTCCCTCGTCGTACTTCGCGCCGTAGTCGTAGAACTCGGACGCCAGCACGATCTGGCCGGGCGGCGAGACCCGGGGCTCCAGGTCTCCGAGCACCGAGCATTCCACCTCCAGGCCGCTCGAGGCGGCCTCGACGATCGCCAGCGGGTCGTGCGCGAAGGCGGCCTCCAGCGCCGGCCCGAGCCCGCCGGCGCCGCTCACCTTGGTGATGCCGACCGACGACCCGAGGTGCGCCGGCTTGACGAAGACCGGCAGGCCGAGTGGCGCGAGCTCGGCTAGCACCTCGTCGTGGCGCGCGCGCCAGCGCGCGTGGTGGACGCCGCGGTGGTCGACCTGCGGCAGCCCGGCCGCGCCCATCAGCGCCTTGAAGCGGACCTTGTCCATGCACAGCGCCGAGGAGGCGACGCCGCTGCCGACGTAGGGAACGTCGAGGCATTCGAGCAGCCCCTGCACGACGCCGTCCTCGCCGTAGGGGCCGTGCAGCGCCGGGAACACCACGTCGACGCCGAGCAGGCCGGCGGCGGGTGTCAGCGAAAGCTCGCGCCCGTCGAGGCGCCAGCGGCCCTCGCGGTCGATTTCGATCGCGACGACCTCGTGGCCGCCTTCGCGGAGGCCTTCGCTCACCGCCGCCGCCGAGGCGAGCGACACGGGGTGCTCGGACGAGCGGCCACCGGCGAGGACGCCGACCCGCATCAGGGCGCGCCGAGCCCGCTGGCCCCGGTCGGCCCGGTCGGGCCCGTCGGCGTGGCCGAGACGTAGTTCTCCACCCTGATGATCACGGCCGTCGCGGGCGCCACCGAGGTGCCCGGCGACGGGGACTGCGACAGGACCTCGTTGTTGTACTGCGGGTTCGTGGTCTTCTGTTCGATCACGACCGTCGGCGTCAGCCCGAGCTTGCCGAGCAGCTCCCCGGCCATCGCCTCGGTGTCGCCGCGCAGGTAGGGCACGCTGACGTTCGGCGGTGCCTGCGCGATCGTCAGCGTCACGGTCGAGCCCTGCGGCGCGGTGCCCGTGGCGGGCTTCTGCGCGAGCACCGTCCCAGCCGGCGAGGAGGAGACCATCCGGATCGGCGTGCCAACGACGAACTTGTCCTGTTGCAGCAGCAGCTTGGCGTCGGCGAAGCTCTCGTCCACCACGTTCGGCACCGCGACCGGCGGCGGCCCGCTCGAGATCGTCACGACGACGAACGACCCGCGCGGCCCGGTCGCCCCGCCGATCGGCGACGTCGAGATCACGTTGTTCTTGGCGACCGTGAGCGACGGCTGCTTGACCGGCGTGACCTTGAAGCCGGCCGCCTGGAGCTGTTGGCGCGCCGCGTTCACGTCGAGGTTGACGACGCTGGGGACCTGGCGGCTCGGGGGCACCGCGGGGCCGGTCGAGACGGTCAGGGTGACGACCGAGCCCTTGGCGTCGTGCGTGCCGGCGGCCGGGGTCTGGGATGTGACCGTGCCCGTACCGTGCTTCGACGGCGTGAACCGATACGCCGGGACCAACCCCACCCCCTCCAGCACGGCCTGCGCGCTCCCCCTCGACTCGCCGACGAGGTAGGGCACGTTGACCTTCGCCGCCGCCGGCGTCTTGTGCACCAGCTCGTAGATCAGCACGCCGATCACCGCTGCCGCGACGAGGCCCCCCAGCAGCGCCCACGGCCAGACCGAGCTGCGCCGCGCGCCGGGCGGCAGAGCCATCCCGCCGGGCGGGATGATGCCCGTCGTGTTCGGGTCCCAGTAGGCGGGCGTCGTCCCGTACACCCCGGTCCCCGGGCCGAGCGGGCCGATCGCCTGCGTCGTGTACGTCGCCGGATGCTGGGGGTAGACGGTGGTCGGCGTGAGGACCGGGGCGAGCGGCGCGAGCGCCGCGGTGTGCGAGCCGTCGTCGCGACGCAGCCGCTCGCGCTCGTTCTCGAGCGCGGCCAGAAACTCGTCGGCGTCGGCGAACCGCCGTTCCGGGCTCTTCTCGAGCGCGCGCATCACGATCGCGTCGAGGTTCGGCGAGATCGTTCGCACGAAGGAGCTGGGCGGCCGCGGCGGCTCCGACAGGTGGCGCAGCGCGATCGCGACGACCGAGTCGCCCTCGAACGGGACCGTCCCGGTCAGCAGCTCGTAGAGCATGATCCCGACCGCGTAGAGGTCGCTGCGCGGGCTCACCGCGTGACCCTGCGCCTGCTCCGGCGAGAGGTAGCGGGCGGTCCCCATGATCGAACCGGTCTGGGTGATCTCCGAAGCGCCGGCACGGGCGATGCCGAAATCGGTCACCTTGACGCGGCCCTCGTCGTCGATGATCACGTTGTGGGGCTTGAGGTCGCGGTGCACGACGCCGCGGCGATGGGCGAAGCGCGCAGCCCGCAGCACCTGTTCGGTGATCTCGATCGCGCGCTCCGGCGTCAGCGGCGCCTCCTCGCGCACGATCGAGTCCAGCGAGCGCCCGTCGAGGTACTCCATCGCGATGTAGTAGGTGCCGCCCCATTCGCCGCGGTCGTAGACGCTGACGATGTTGGCGTGCGAGAGCGAGGCGGCGCTCGACGCCTCGCGGCGAAAGCGCTCGACGAACTCCTCGTCCTGGGCGAAGCGCTCGTGCAGCAGCTTGACCGCGACGCGCCGGCCGAGCTGAGCGTCCTCGGCGCAGTAGACCTCGGCCATGCCGCCGGAGCCGACCCGCGAGATCACGCGGTAGCGCCCGTCGATCAGCGTCCCCGCGGCGATCTGGAGTGTCATCCGCCGCTCCCGATCCCGAGCGCCTCGAGCACCTGCTTGGCGATCGGCGCCGCGATTGTGCCACCGAAGCCGTCCTGGTGCTCGAGCGTCACCGCGATTGCGATCTTCGGGTTGGTCACCGGCGCGTAGGCGATGAACCAGACCTGGCTGAGCGCGCAGGCGGGGACCGCCGGGTTCGTGCAGTCCTGCGCGGTGCCGGTCTTGCCGGCGACCGTCACGCCCGCGAGCGCGGCCGCGGTGCCGGTGCCGTCGTTGACCACGTTCTCCATCATCAGCCCGACCTGCTGAGCCGTGGAGGGCTTCATCACGGTGCTGTAGAGGCTGGGGGCGATCGTCTGCACAGTCTGACCGTCGGGGTTGACGATCGCCTGCGTGAGGTGGGGCACCATCAGGCGCCCGCCGTTGGCGACCGCGGCGGCGACCATCGCCATCTGCAGCGGCGTGACCTCGAGGCCGCCCTCGCCGATCCCCACGCGGCCGACGTCGGCGCCGCTGGTCAGCGGCAGGTAGCCCGCCCGGCCGGGGTAGACGACGCCGCTTTCGGCGAGCTCGTCGGCCGGCAGGTCGATCGGCAGCTTGCTGTAGAAGCCGAGCCGGTCCATGTAGGTCTGGAGCGTCGGCGCGCCGACGCGCAGCGCCACCTGCGCGTAGACGGTGTTGATCGAGTTCGTCAGCGCATCGCTCAGCGTGACGTTGCCGTAGCTGGTTCCGCCGTCGTTGGCCAGCGGCTGGCCGGAGACGGTGATCGGCGAGTTGCCGTTGATGATCGACTGGGGCGTGTACTTCCCGGTGTCGATCGCCGCGATCGCGGTGACGACCTTGAAGCTCGAACCGGGGGCGTAGCCGGCCGCGGTCACGCGGTTGAACAGCGGCGCCGTCGTCTTGTCGGCCTGCAGGGCGGCAAACGCGCTGTGGCTCCTGACAGCGTTCGGGTCATACGTCGGGCTGTCGGCGAACACCCTGATCGCGCCGGTGCTCGGCACGATCGCGACGACCGCGCCGGGGCGGCCGGCCAGCCCGGCGTAGGCGACCTGCTGGGCGTGCGCGTCGAGCGTCGTGACGACCTCGTCGCCGCTCGTGCGCTTGCCCTCGAGCTGGTCGGTGATCGAGCTCTGCTGCGGCGGCGAGCCGGCCAGCACGCCGTTGCGGTAGGCCTCCAGGCCGGCGCAGCAGTTGTAGGGGTTGTAGTAGCCGATCGGCGCCGCGAACAGCTGCCCGAACGGATACTCGCGCTCGTAGATGCCATCAGGCTCGCGCACGGAGTCGGCGAGCACCGTGGTCCCGTCGTCGGCGACGATCTCGCCGCGCTGGACGTACTGCTGCTCGAGCCCCGGGAGCTTGTTGTCGGCGTTCGCCTTGAGCGCGCTCGCGTCGAAGATCGTCCAGCGCGAGGTGAACGCGACGAGCAGCGCGAACATCACCAGCACGACCAGGAACAGGCGGGAGATCGGTCTGTTCACTGGCCGGCGATCCGATCGAGCTCGAGCTGGCTGACGAGGCTCGTCGCCGAGCTCTGCGAGCGCAGCTCGTTGTTGAACAGGCGCCCTCGCTCCAGCGGGCTGAGCTCGGCGGCGGTCACTCCCGAGACGAAGAACTGCGTGTAGAGCCGCACGCCACCCGGCAGTGTGTAGGGCACCCCGTTGTAGATCGTGACCTGCCCGTAGGAGTCGGTGCCGATGAAGTACACGGCCTGCGTCGCGAGCACCGCGGCGAGCGCGAGCACGCCGACGACAGCGAGCACGACCGCGCCGAGCGTGGCCCGCCGCCGCAGGCGCGAGCGACCGCGCCGCGCGGGCGCGCGCGGCATGCGCGGCGCGCGCCGGTGGATCCGCGAGAAGGGGGTGGGCTCGGGCGCCGCGCGCCGCGCCGGCCCCGTGGCGCTCACGACCGCCTCCGCCGCCGGCGGCTGCTCGAGATCCGCTCCCGCACTCGCGACGCCCGCCGCCGACGCCGGCTCCGCAGCGTCCTCGGCGGCGCTCATCGTGGCCTGCGCCTCCTGCACGCCGGTCGCCTCCTCGGCGCCCGCGACGTCCTCGACCCTGAACAGCACGACCGTCACGTTGTCGCGCCCGCCCGCGTCGAGCGCGGCGGCGACGAGACGCTCCGCCGCGGCGGTGATGTCGGGGGCCTCGCGCATGATCTCGGCGACCGTCGTCTCCGGCACCATCGAGGTCAGCCCGTCGCTGCAGATCAGGTAGATGTCGCCATCCTCGGCGGTGCGCGTGAAGGTGTCCACCTCGACGTCGCTCTCGGGGCCGAGCGCGCGCGTGATGATCGAGCGCTGCGGGTGCTCCTCCGCCTCCTCCTCGGTCAGGCGCCCCTGGCGCAGCAGCTCCTCGACCAGCGAGTGGTCCTCGGTGATGCGTTCCAGCTCGCCGTCGCGCAGGAGGTATGCGCGACTGTCGCCGACATGCGCGAAGGTGACCTCGCGCGAGCCGACATGGGCAGCGGTCAGCGTCGTGCCCATGCCGGCACGCCGCGCGTCACGCTCCGACAGCGCGTGGATCTCCGCGTTGGCCGCCTGCACGGCGAGCGCCAGGCGCTCGCCGGCGCTGTCCGCGTCCGCGCCCGGGAGCGTGTCCTCGAAATGCTTGATCGCGATCTGTGAGGCGACCTCACCGGCCTGCGCGCCTCCCATCCCGTCGGCGATCACGAACAGCGGCGCGCGCGAGAGATGGGCGTCCTCGTTGGTGGACCGCTGGTGGCCGGTGTCGGTGCGCGCGACGTGCTCGGCGACGCGGATCATCCCGTCTCCTCATAGGTGAACTCGCTGTCGCCGATGCGCACGCGGTCGCCGCTGTGCAGCGGCGCCGGGCCCGCCAGCAGCTCCTCGTTCAGGTAGGTGCCGTTGGTCGAACCGAGATCCTCGATCACCACGACGCCGGCCTGGAGGATCAGCTGGGCGTGGCGGGAGGAGGCGAACGGGTCGTCGAGGCGGATCTCGGCGGCGTCGCCGCGACCGAGCACGGCGCCCTCGCCGATGTCGTAGATCATCCCCGGCGTATGGCCGGGCGCGCGCTCCACGACAAGGCGGGCGTCGCGCGCCGTGTGCGGCGGCGCGGTGGCGGAGTGGAAGCCTGTCGCGGCCTCCGCTGCGGCAACCGCACGGGGCGCGCGCAGGTCGCGGCTCGCGCTGCGCGCCACCCACAGCAGGAACGCGTAGAGAACGACCAGGAAGCCGAACTTCAACGCCACCGAGACCGGCGCCAGATTGGTCATCGTCGCGACTGTCCCCCGGCCTCAGCGAACCTCGAAGATCAGCTCGACGGCGCCGAGCTCGATCACATCGCCGTCGGCGAGCCGTGTCGGAACGCCGACGGGACGCCCGTTGAGCCGCACGCCGTTGGTCGAGCCCAGGTCCGTCAGCGTCCAGCCGTCGCGGTCGGGAGCGATCTGGGCGTGCCGGCGCGAGACCTCGCTCGCGGCGATCACGATGTCCGCGTCGCCGCTGCGCCCGATCACCGCGCCGCCCGGGGCGATCGCGAGGCGCCGTCCGCCGATGTCGACGTATGCGCTCCCGCTCGCCAGGATCTCACCGGACAACGGCTCGTCGAACTGGTGCGGCGCCGGTGCGCGACGCGGCGCCGGCGGGGCGGGCGAGTTGACCAGCTTCGCCTCGATCCCGCATTCGCCGAGCGAGAGACGCTCGTCGGTGCGCAGCGTGATCAGCGGGCGCGAGGGCAGCGCGAGGCGCTCCGCGCGCGCATGCTCGAGCAGATGCGCGGCGAGCTCGTCGACGAGGCTCTCCTCGATCGCCGCGAAGTGGCGGCGATCGGCGGGCGAGAGCCAGACGACATACTCGTTGGGCACAACGGTGCTCGCAAGCGAGCTCCGGCGGTGGCGATCCATTTCGCGCGCGAGCCGGCGCGCCAGCTCGACCGGCGTGATCTCGCTGCGAAAGGCGCGGCCGAAAGCCCCCTCGACGAGGTCCGCGATCTTTGTTTCGAGGGTACGGAGAACGCTCATCGTTGCCGGCCGATCCCGCGCGCCGGGCGCGGGCTGCTGCCATGCTACGCGACGTTCGGCGATTGGTGGAGGTGAGCGCGACCGTTGGTGGTGGCGAACGCCAGCGCGCCCGCGAGCAGGCCGGCGAGCAACGGCGACGACGGCAGCGCCAGCCCGAGACGCCCTGCCAGCAGCGTGCCGCCGCCGACCAGCAGCGCCGCCCACACCAGCGCGCCGAGCATCCGCAGCCGCCCGCGTGGCCCGCGCACCAGCCAGGGCAGCAGCACCGCCGCCGCCGCCCACAGCGCAGCGGTCGCCAGCCTCCCGTCGGACCACAGCGGCACGAGCGCGTGCTGGAACGCTGCGTCCAGCGAGCCCTGCCAGGCGCTCCGCGGCATCACGCCGGCCGGCGCGCCGAACAGCAGCCGTCGCCCCGCGAGCGTCTCGGCGATCGCGAGCCACCAGTAGGAGAGCGCGCCGAGCGCCGCGCGGGTCGGTGCGCGACCGCCGAGGCGTCCGGCGAAGACGGGCGCGCACGCCGCGACGCCGAGCGCGCCGAGCGCCGGCCCGAGCGCCGGCGCCGACCACAGCCAGGGCCGGGCCGCGAGCAGGATCGGAACCGGTGCGAGCCCCGCGCACAGCACGAGCGCGGTTCCGGGATGCCCGGCGGCGCCCAGCCAGGCCACCGCGGCGAGCCCGACCAGCAGCCAGCCGACGCCCGCGGACAGCGAGACCAGGACGCCGGCCCCGGCGCCGGCGAGGATCGCGGTCTGCGCGCTGTGCAGGCCGAGCAGCGACGTCAGTGTGACGCCGGTCACGGTGCCGGCGCCGGCGGCCCCGAGCGCCGTGCGCCCACGGGCGCTCAACGCGATCGGCGGGGAACGCCTGGCGAGGCGCCGCCGCGCCCCGGCCGCTCCCAGCAGGCGCCGGCGGCGCGGGCTGGCGGGTGCGAGGGCGGCCTCGAGTGCGCCGCGCAGCTGGGCCAGCGTGCCGCGGTTCGCGGCGGCCGGCGCGAGCGCACGATCGATCGCTGCGCACAGCGCCGGCGGAAGGTCTCGGCGCACGCGGCCGAGCGGCTCGATCGCGCCGCCGAGGCGAAGCGCTGTCGCTGCCACCGTCTCGCCGCGCAGCGGGTTGACGCCGGCGAAGCCCTCGTAGAGCGTGAGCGCCAGCGAGTACAGGTCGGCCCGCGGCCCGGCGGTCCTCCCCTGCGCCTGCTCGGGCGCCATGTACTCGAAGGTGCCGATCACATCGCCGGTGCCGGTCAGCGCCTGCTCGCCCGCCAGCCGGGCGATGCCGAAGTCGGTGAGCTTCGCGGGCGGGTCGTTCGCGGTGCGATGCGCAGGCACGATCACGTTCTGCGGCTTGACGTCGCGGTGCACAACGCCGCGCTCATGGGCGTGCTCGAGCGCGTCGGCGAGCACCGAGCCAATCGCGATCAGCGTGCGGTCGCCGACACCACCGCCGCGGTACAGCTTTGCGAGCGAGCTGCCCTCGACCAGTTCGGACACCAGGTAGTGGGCGCCGCCGTCGTCGCCGGTCTCGAACAGCTGCACGATCGCCGGGTGCTCGAGCCGCGCCGCCGCCCGCCCCTCGCGTGCAATTCGCGCTCGCTCCTGCGGGTCGTCGTCGTGGCGGGGGATCCGTTTGACGGCGACGCGCTCGCGGCGCTCCTGGTCGTGCGCGATCCAGACGGTGCCGTAGCCGCCCGACCCGATCTGCTCGAGCAGGCGGTAGCGGCCGAGCACCAGGTCGGATGGCGGGTAGGCGCCGGCGCTCCCGCCGGGGGCGGCCCGCGGGCGCGGAAGCGTCTTCACACGCGCGCCTTCGCCGCGGCCGGGCGCACTCCTGCCGCCCTCTGCGCGATGATGTGAAACTTGCAGCGCGCGCGCCGTGGCGGCGCGTGAGGTAATAACCAAGACGCAAACGTCCCGCAAGGAACCAACTTTGTCGTTCTTCGACGAGGGCGACGAGCCCCGCACCGCGATCAGATCGCCCAAGCCCCCGCCCCGCCGCCAGCCGACGCGCGCGCGACCCCGCGCGGCCGACGACCGCACGCTGCTGCTGCGCCGCGGCGGCGCCGCGGCGATCGTGCTGGTGATCCTGATCGCGGTCGTGCTGATCGTCAGGGCGGTCCTCAACCACCAGACGATCGACGGGCTGAAGAACTACAACAACGAGGTCAGCCAGCTCGTCGCCGGCCCGCAGGGCGAGGAGGCCAGCGTCCGCACGCTCTTCTTCCAGGAGCTCGACGGCGCCTTCGGCTCCTCGAACCCGGCCGAGGTGCCGACCAACCTGCAGCAGTACGTCAACCTCGAGGCGGGCTTTTACCATCAGGCGGAGGGCTGGAGCGTCCCATCCCAGATGGTCGGCGCCCAGACCTATTTCGTCGAGGCGCTCGGCCTGCGCTACGAGGCGCTCGAGGGGATCGAGGCCCAGCTGCCGACGGCGCTCGGCAGCAGCTCCGGCCAGACCAGGGCGATCGAGCTGATCGCGGGCGAGATGGAGAAGCTGCTCACCGCCGACGTGATGTACGCCGATCGCGTCAGACCGCTGATCCAGCAGGAGCTCGCCAGCGCCGGCATCACCGGCGAGAGCACGCCGCCGAGCGCGTTCCTGCCTGACATCGGCTGGCTGCAGCCGACGCTGGTTGCGCAGCGCATCCTCGGCTTCGTCCCGACCTCGCTCGGCGGCGCGCCGGCCACCGGCACGCCGGGGCACGAGCTGGTGGGGGTTTCCGTCGAGTCGTCGAACGGCACGATGACCGCGCTTTCGAACGCGGCCGGTTTCGTGAACAAGTTCGCGTACACACCGGCCGGCATCACGCTCGTGCTGAACGTGCTGAACTCGGGCACGATCACCGAATACGCGGTGCAGACCACGATCACCTTCTCGAAGATCGGGCTGGACACCAGCTGCCTGGCGAAGACCGGCCAGCTCACCAAGACGGTGCCAGGCTCGTACTACAACTCCTCGATCGTCGTCACACCGGCGACGTGCCCGAGCCCCAGCGCCTTTCTCAACGAGCCGCTGGACATGACCGCCGGCGTGAAGCCGTTGCCCGGCGAGACCAACAAGGCCAACAACTACCAGACCTACATCGTCGAGTTCACCGGGTAGTGGACCGCTCAGCGCCGCCACGGCGGGCCAGCAGCTAGCGTTCCCGCGGTGCTGCTCGCCACGCAGATCTCGACCGCCGAGCTGATCGCGATCGTCGCGGGGGGCGTGGCGCTCGTCGCGCTCGTCGCCGCGGTCGCGCTGACCGTCGCGCTGACGCGGTTGCGACGGGCACAGCGCACGGTGCTCGGCGAGGGCGGGGCGCGTGACCTCGTCTCGTACGCGGTCGAGCTCCAGCAGGCGTTCGAGCTGCTGCGCGACTATGTCGAGGATGCCGGGCAGCGCCTCGACACGCGCCTAGGGGTCGCCGAGCAGCGGCTCGACGGCGCCGTGACCCATCACGCGCTGGTGCGCTACGACGCCTACAACGAGATGTCGGGGCATCAGTCGCTGTCGATCGCCCTGCTCGACGCCAACGGCTCGGGCATCGTTCTCTCCTCGATCCACCACCGCGACAGCGCCCGCCTGTATGCCAAGCAGGTCACCGCCGGCACGCCCGAGCTGGAGCTCTCGCCGGAAGAGGACGAGGCCCTGCGCACCGCTCTCGCGCAGGACCGGTAGTGGCGCTCGAGGGGGACCGCTAGCGTGCGCGTCGGCTATCTCGGCCCGCAGGGCACCTACAGCCATCAGGCGCTGCTGGAGGCGGAGCTCTCCCCGCCGGCGGACGCGGTCGGCCTGGCGACGATCTACGACACCGTGATGGCGGTGCAGGAGGGCGTCGTGCAGGCGGCGCTCGTGCCGATCGAGAACTCGCTCGAGGGCTCGGTCGACGTCACGCTCGACACGCTCGCCACCGACGCCGGCGAGGTGGCGATCGTCGGTGAGAGCGTCAGCGAGATTCGCAACTGCCTGATCGCGGCGGGTCCGCTCGAGTTGGCGGCGATCGAGACCGTCTATTCGCACCCGCAGGCCAACGCGCAGTGCGCCCGCTTCCTGCGCACCGAGCTCTCCCATGCGAAGGTGATCGCCACCAGCTCGACCGCCGACGCCGTGCGCAGCGTGACCGCGGAGCCCGCCGCGGCGCACGCGGCGCTCGGCAACCGTCTCGCCGCCTCGCTCTACGGCGGGCGCATCCTGCTGGAGGACGTCGACGACCAGCCCGGCAACCAGACGCGCTTCGTCTGGCTCGCGCGCGGCGAGGAACGCGAGCGCGTCCGCGCGCTGGTCGCCGGCGCCGGCGACGCGAAGACGTCGATCGTCTTCTGGGGCGCCGGCGACGGCTCCCCCGGCTGGCTGGTCGGCTGCCTCGCCGAGCTCTCCGAGCGCGGCGTCAGCCTGACGCGGATCGAGTCGCGACCGCGACGGATCGGCCTCGGCCACTACATGTTCTTCGCCGACTTCGAGGGAGCCGGCGACGATCCGCCCGTCGCGGCGGCGATCGAGGGACTGCGCGGACGCTGCCAGGAGGTTCGCGTGCTGGGCTCTTACCGGCGCAGCTGAGCTCGCGCGCGGGCTGTGCACGGGCGCCGCGGCGCGCGCACCGGGGCGGTGGGAGCGGCGCGCTCGCTAGACTCGCGCCTGCGAGATGGGAACCGCCGTAGTCCCACCACCAGCGAGGTCCGCGTCGCCAGACGAGCACAGGCGACGCGGGCTGGATGGTGGCCGGGTGCTCGTGCTGAACGCGACGTTCGAGCCGATCAATGTGTGCACGGTGCGCCGCGCGATCGTGCTGCTGCTGAAGGCTCGCGCCGAGGTGCTCGAACAGGGCGCCGTCACGCTGCATTCGGAGCGCGCGGCGTTCGCGCGGCCGTTCGTGATCCGGCTCACCACCTACGTGCGGGTGCCGCGCGACGCGCACCGGCGCAAGATCACGCGCCGCGCCGTCTTCGCCCGCGACGAGTGGAGGTGCCAGTACTGCGGCGCGCGCTCGAACCTGACGGTGGATCACGTGATCCCGCGCTCCAAGGGCGGGCTGTCGAACTGGGAGAACATCGTCGCCTCGTGCGCGCCGTGCAACCGCCGCAAGGGTGACCGCACGCCCGCGCAGGCGAACATGCACCCCTACCGGGCGCCGCGCCAGCCGCGCGCGGAGATCTTCATCCACGTCTCGAGTCCGACGATCCCGCAGGCCTGGCGCGCCTACCTGCCGGCGCTCGCGTAGCGGCGGGGCACCTTCACGCTCGCGGCGGGAGGCGGCGGCACGCACAACCCCGCGAGCGGGTCGGGCCGCCCGCAACGCACGAGAGGCACCCGCCTGGGGTGCCTCTCGCGTTACGGCGTGTGCTGGACGGAGCCGCACAGACGCTGTGCCACACCCGTCGCGTGGACCGGGTGGCGGCGTGCCGGGGGGACGAGGTCCGGCGGCCTGTACGACGGTGGTCCGGGTTGGATTCCGCTAGGCGGGTCCAGCCAACTGTTCCGACCTAACGGCCGGCCACCTCCAGAGTCCCGCAAGTACTGTCAGCCAATTGAGGACCACCTCCTTTCTCTGGTGCCAGCAGAGTAGCGAACCGTGATGACGGTGGCTACTGCTCCGCCGGATCCGCGGACGGATCGACGGGCTGATCGCCGTTGACGGCCGCTCCCGGCGCGCCCTGCGCACCCTCTGCGGTGGCAGAGGCGGCCGCGGCGGTGTCGGTCTCGGCTGTGGTGCTCTCGCCCCCGGCCGCGGTGCTCTCGCCCTCGGCGGTGTCGGTCTCGGATTCGGCGACGAGCGCGACGGCGCTGACGGTGTCGTCGTCCTTGAGGTTCATCAGCCGCACGCCCTGCGAGGCGCGGCCGTAGCGGTTGATCCCGCGCACCGGCGTGCGCTGCACCATGCCGCCGGCGCTGATGAAGACCAGCTCCTCGTGCTCGCGCACGACCAGCGCGCCGGCGAGCGCGCCCTTGTTCTCGGTCAGCGTGATCGTCTTGACGCCCATCGTCCCGCGGCCCTTGCGCGGGTAGTCGCTGAGCGCGGTGCGCTTGCCGTAGCCGTTCTCGGTCACGACCAGGAGCTCCTGGTCGTCGGTGGCGACGTCCATCGCGAGCACGCGGTTGCCGGCGCGCGAGACGTTCATCCCCTTCATCCCGGAGGTGTCGCGGCCCATCGGGCGGATCTGGGACTCGTGGAAGCGCGCCGCCTGCCCGGAGCGCGAGACGACGAGGATGTCGTCCTCGCCGCTGGTGCGCCGCACGGCGACGAGCTCGTCGTCGTCGCGGATGTGGATCGCGATGATGCCGTCGGCGTTGATCGGCGTGTTGTAGGCGGCGAATTCGGTCTTCTTGACGATCCCGCCGCGGGTCGCGAAGACGAGGTAGCGCCCCTCGCTGTAGTCGCGGGTCGAGAGCACGGATTGCACGCGCTCGCCTTCGCGCAGCGGCAGGATGTTGACGAGCGCGCGGCCCTTGGCGGTGCGCGAGGCCTCCGGCAGCTCGTAGACCTTCGAGCGGTAGACCTTGCCGCGGTTGGTGAAGAACAGCAGGTAGTCGTGGGTCGAGCAGATGAAGAGGTGTTCGATGAAGTCCCCGTCCTTCATGTCCATCCCGCTGACGCCGCGCCCGCCCCGGTGCTGCTGGCGGTAGGTGTCGAGCGGCAGCGACTTGATGTAGCCGCTGCGGGTGATCGCGATCACCATCTGCTGGTCGGCGATCAGGTCCTCGATGTCGATCTCGCCTTCGACGGCGGAGATCTCGGTGCGCCGCTCGTCGCCGAAGCGCTCGCGGATCTCGAGCAGCTCCTCCTTGATCAGCGCGAGCACGCGCAGCTCGTCGCCGAGGATCGCGCGCAGCTCGGCGATCCGCTCGAGCATGTCGGCGTGCTCCTGCTTGATCTGGTCGGACTCCAGCGCGGTCAGCTGTGAGAGGCGCAGGTCGAGGATCGCCTGCGCCTGGATCAGCGTCAGCGCGAAGCGCTCGATCAGCTGCTCGCGGGCGCTCTCGCGGTCGCGCGAGGCGCGGATCAGCTCGATCACCGCGTCGAGGTGCTCGAGCGCGGTCAGCAGGCCCTCGAGGATGTGCGCGCGCGCTTCGCGCTGGGCGAGCTCGTGCTTGGTGCGCCGGACGATCACCTCGCGCTGGTGCTCGACGTAATGGTGAATAACCTGGCGCAGCGAGAGCGTGCGCGGCACGCCGTCCACCAGCGCGACCATGTTGACGCCGAAGGTCGTCTGCATCGGCGTGTGCTTGTAGAGCTTGTTCAGCACGACCTTCGGCAGCGCGTCGCGCTTCAGCTCGATCACCAGGCGCATGCCGCGCTTGTCGGACTCGTCGCGCAGGTCGGAGATCTCGGAGATCTTCTTGTCCTCAACCAGCTCCTTGATCTTCATCATCAGCCCGTTGTCGCCGCCCTTCTTCACCTGGTAGGGCAGCTCGGTGACGACGATCGCCTCCTTGCCGTGGCTGAGCGGCTCGGTGTGCGCGCGCGCCTGCACGCGCACGCGCCCGCGGCCGGTCTCGTAGGCCTCACGGATCCCCGCGTGGCCGAGGATGATCCCGCCGGTCGGGAAGTCCGGGCCGCGGACGTGCGCCATCAGCTCCTCGCTCGTCACGGACGGGTTCTCGAGGAACGCGACGGTCGCGTCGATCACCTCGCGCAGGTTGTGCGGCGGGATGTTGGTGGCCATGCCCACGGCGATGCCGGAAGAGCCGTTGACCAGCAGATTGGGGAAGCGCGACGGCAGCACGAGCGGCTCCTGGTGCTGACCGTCGTAGTTGGGCCCGAAGTCGACGGTGTCCATGTCGAGGTCGCGCAGCATCTCGGTCGCGAGGCGGTCGAGCTTGGCCTCGGTGTAGCGCATCGCGGCCGGCGGGTCGTCGTCGACGGAGCCGAAGTTGCCCTGGCCGTCGACGAGCGTGTAGCGCATCGAGAAGTCCTGCGCCATCCGCACGAGCGTGTCGTAGATCGCGCTGTCGCCGTGCGGGTGGTACTTGCCCATCACCTCGCCGACGATGCGCGAGCACTTCGCGCGCGGGCGGGTCGGCCCGAGGCCGAGCTCGCTCATCCCGTAGAGCACGCGCCGGTGGACCGGCTTGAGGCCGTCACGCACGTCGGGCAGCGCCCGCGAGACGATCACCGACATCGCGTAGTCGAGGAACGCGGTGCGCATCTCGTCCTCGAGCGCGCGGGGCTCGATGTTGCCGCCGGAGAGCACCTCACCGGCCATCGTCTGTCACCTCCCCTGCTGCTGTGGGCGCCGCGGCGGCGCGCGCGCGCTCAGACATCGAGGTTGGCGACGGCGCGGGCGTTGGATTCGATGAAGTCGCGGCGCGGCTCGACCTGGTCGCCCATCAGCATCGAGAAGACGCGGTCGGCCTCGACGGCGTCGTGGATGTTGACCTGCGCGAGCGTGCGGTGGGCCGGGTCCATCGTGGTTTCGGCGAGCTGCGCGGCGTCCATCTCGCCGAGTCCCTTGAAGCGCGTCACCGGGACGTTCTTCTGCGAGATCGAGAGCACCGCGGCGCGCAGCTCGTCGAAGGTCAGCGCGACCTCGTGGGTGTCGCCGAGGTTGACCTCGAACGGCGGCTGTCCGGCGAATTCGGTCAGCCGGCGGTGGGCGGCGACCAGCCCGCGGTAGTCGGAGGAGTCGAACAGCGCGCGGTGCAGCTGCTGCGTGCGGGTGAAGCCGGTGCGGCGCTCGGTGACGCGGACCAGCAGCTCGCCGTCGTCGTCGCTGATCAGGACGGCGTCGTGCGCGGAGGAGCCGTTCGCGGTCTTCGCGTCCTCGGCGGCCTTGGCGAGCAGCGCGACGACGTCGGCCGCGCTCTCCGCGCCCGCATCCAGGATCGCCGCCTGCGTGACGAAGCGGACCACGTCGGCGCCATGCACCGAGCGCAGCGAGCTCGACAGCCGCTCGTACTGGCGCACGTCGCGCACCAGCTTCTGCCAGCGCGCCTCGGTCAGCTTCAGCGGGTTGCCGGCGTGGTCGGTGATCTCGAAGCTCTCGAGCTTGTCGTAGACGAGGATCTCCTCGAGCTCGGATTCCCGCTCGATGTAGCGTTCCCGGCGGCCCTGCTTGATCTTGTACAGCGGCGGCTTGGCGATGTAGACGTAGCCGGCCTCGATCAGCTCCTGCATCTCGCGGAACAGCAGCGTCAGGATCAGCGTGCGGATGTGCGCGCCGTCGACATCGGCGTCGCACATCAGGATGATCTTGTGGTAGCGGGCGTTCTCGATGTTGAACTCCTCGCGCACGCCGGTGCCGATCGCCGTGATCAGCGCCTGGATCTCGGTGTTCGCGAGCACCTTGTCGATCCGGCTCTTCTCAACGTTGAGGATCTTGCCGCGCAGCGGCAGCACCGCCTGGGTGTTGCGGTCGCGGCCCTGCTTGGCCGAGCCGCCGGCCGAGTCGCCCTCGACCACGAACAGCTCGGCCAGCGAGGGGTCCTTGACCGAGCAGTCGGCGAGCTTGCCGGGAAGGTGGGTGTTCTCGAGCGCCGACTTGCGTCGCGTCAGGTCGCGCGCCTTGCGCGCCGCCTCGCGCGCCCGCGCGGCCTGGATCGCCTTGCTGATCGCGGCGCGCGCCTCGGTCGGGTTCTCCTCGAGGAACTCGCTGAGGCCGGCGTTGACGATCGACTCGACGAAGCCGGCCATGCCCGGGTTGCCGAGCTTGGTCTTCGTCTGGCCCTCGAACTGCGGGTCGCGGAGCTTGGCCGAGATCACGGCGGTCAGCCCCTCGCGGACGTCCTCACCGGCGAGGTTCTCGTCCTTCTCGCGCAGCATCCCGTGATCGTTGGCGTACTTGTTGACGGTCCGCGTGAGCGCGGAGCGAAAGCCCGTCAGGTGGCTGCCGCCCTCGTGCGTGTTGATGTTGTTGGCGAAGGAGAAGATCGACTCCTGGTAGGAGGAGTTCCACTGCATCGCGACCTCGACCGCCCCCTCGTCGCTCTCGCCCGCGAAGTAGATGACCTTCTTGCCGACGGGCTCCTTGTTCTGGTTGAGGAAGCGGACGAAGTCCTCGATCCCGCCCTGGTAGCAGAACTCGGCGCGCTCGCCGGCGCCGCGCTCGTCGAGCAGCGTGATCCGCAGGCCGCGGGTGAGGAAGGCGGTCTCGCGCAGGCGCTCCTCGAGCGTGCGCATCGTGAACTCGACCGCCTCGAAGATCTCCGGATCGGGGTGGAAGGTGATCTTGGTGCCGGTGGGCGCGCCCTTCGCCAGAGCAGCGCCCTTGACGAGCGGCCCCTGCGGCGCGCCGCGGGCGTACTCCTGCGTCCAGGTGTAGCCGTCGCGGCGGATCTCGGCGACGAGGCGCTCCGAGAGCGCGTTGACGACCGAGACGCCGACGCCGTGCAGGCCGCCGGAGACCTTGTAGCCCTCGCCCTCGCCGAACTTGCCGCCGGAGTGCAGGACGGTCAGCACGACCTCGAGCGCCGGGCGGCCCTCCTTCTCCATCTCGGCGACCGGGATGCCTCGGCCGTTGTCGTCCACCGTGACCGAGTTGTCGGAGTGGATCGTTACGTCGACGGCGGTGCAGAACCCCGCCAGCGCTTCGTCGACGGAGTTGTCGACGACCTCGTAGACGAGGTGATGCAGGCCTCGCTCGCCGGTCGAGCCGATGTACATTCCGGGGCGCAGCCGGACCGCCTCGAGTCCCTCGAGAACGGTGATGTCCTGGGCGTCATAGTCGGCGGCGCTGCGCTTCTTGCGTTCGGGCAAAGAACCTCAATTACGTGGCAAAGCCCCGGTCGGCGTCCTCTCGAGGTCGCTCCGGGGCGCGTGTGCTTCGTCTACAGAACAATAGCACAGAGGGGTGTCGGACAACAGCTCTCCGGGACCATAAAAGCCCTGCTAATTGGCCAAAAACGGGGTCGTTGGGCGGTCCGTGCGGCAGCGCAGCGCGGTGATCGCCGGGCGGTGCAGCGCCGCGCTCAGGCGATCGGCCAGTTCGGGGCCCATCAGCTCCAGTTCCGCGGCCCAGACGGACTCGTCACAGACCACCTCGAGCACGCCCGCATGCTCCGCGACAGGGGTGCAGTGCGCGGCGACCGCGTCGCCGACGGTGGCGGTCCAGACCGCCTGCACGGCGGCCAGCACACTCGCCGGCTCGAGGCTCGCCGTCAGGCCCGCGAGCGCCGTCGCAATCGGGCGTGGCGCGCGGCGCCTCACGGCACCTCGATCCGCGCCACGTCGTCGCGCTCCCAGCCGGGGACGTGCTCCAGCTCGGTCGCGGTCACCACGCTCTGGCCACCGGCGCGCAGGCGCTCCGCGAGCAGCGCGCGACGGGGGTGGTCGAGCTCGCTCATCACGTCGTCGAGCAGCATCAGCGGAGGGCGATCGCGCTCCGCCGCCAGCGCGTCACGCTCCGCGAGCAGCAGCGCCAGCAGCGCGAGGCGCTGCTCCCCCTGCGAGCCGAACGCGCGCAGCTCGCGCCCGTCGCGCGCCAGCAGCAGCTCGTCGCGGTGGGGGCCGTGCGTCGTGTAGCCGCGGCCGAGGTCGGAGTCGAGGCGCTCGGCGAGCTCGCCGGCCAGCTGCGCGGCGCTCTGCGCCTGCGAGCGCGGGCGGTAGCTGACGGCGGCGACGCCGTTCAGGCCGAGCTCGGCGGCGTGCCGCGCGAAGCCCTCCTCGATCCGCTCCGCCGCCGCGCCGCGGTCGGCGATCAGTCCCACCCCCGCCTCGGCGAGCGTCAGGTTCCAGGACGCCAGCGCGTCGCTCGGCGAGCGACCGGCGCGGACGCGCGCGATCAGCGCGTTGCGCTGGGCCAGCGCCTCGTGGTAGGCGCGGCGCGTCGCGGCGCGCGCCGGCCACAGCGCGGCGACGAACTGGTCGAGGTGCGCGCGTCGCACGCCGGGCTGCCCCTTGATCAGCTCGAGGCGGTCGGGCGAGAAGACGCTCGCCAGCGGACGGTGCGCGACATCGGTCAGGCGCTCCACCGGCGCGCCGTCGCTGGTCATCCGCTTGAGCTCCCCCGGGACGAAGCCGACCGCCAGCTCGTGCGGGCCGTCGCCGTCGCTGCCGCTCAGCACGACGCGCGTGGCGCCGGCGCCGAAGCGCACGAGGTTGCGTTCGTTGGTGGTGCGGAAGGAGCGCGCGGTGCAGCCGAAGTAGAGCGCCTCGACCAGGTTGGTCTTGCCCGCGCCGTTGGCGCCGTGGACGATCGTCAAGCCCGGGCCGAGCGGCAGCTCGGCCTGCTCATAGGAGCGAAAGTCGCGCATGGCGATGCGCTCGATGCGCATCGCCTCTCACGCGTTCAGGCGAATTGGCATGACAAGGTAAACAAATTCGCTGCCGTCAGCCGACTCGATCAGGCCGGGTCGCAGCGAGCTGGTCAGCTTGATCAGGACGTCCTGCGACTCGAGGCTCTCGAGGCCGTCGCGCAGGAACTCGGCGTTGAAGCCGATCTCGAACGCCTCGCCGCTGAACGGCACCGGCAGCGCCTCGCGGGCCTCGCCGACGTCCGGCGTCTGCGCCGAGATCAGCAGCTCGCCCTCGGAGAACGCCAGCCGCAGCGGCGCGTTCTTCTGCGCCAGCAGGCTGACGCGCCGCACGACGCCGGCGAGCTCCTCACGGTCGACGCGCAGCTCGTGGTCGGCGCTCTCGGGCAGCAGCAGCTGGTAGTTGGGGAACTGCCCGTCGATCAGCCGCGACGACAGCACGGCGCCGGCGATCGAGAAGACGATCTGGTTGTCGGTGCGGTTGATCACGATCGACTCGGCCTCGCTCTGCTGGGCGATGCGAACGACCTCGGCAAGCGCGCGGGCCGGCACGTTGGCCTCGAGCGGCACCGCGAGCGGCTCGCTCAGCCGCGTCGTCTTCACGCTGAGGCGGTAGGAGTCCGTGGCGACCATGCGCAGCTCGTGGTCGGCGGCGGAGACCAGGATCCCGGTAAGCACCGGGCGCGTGTCGTCGCGTGAGGCCGAGCGTGAGACCTGCGTCACGGTCTCGATGAAGGGTGCGGCGGCGAGCGTGACGGCGCCCTCGCCGCCCGCCGCCGGGAGGTGGGGGAAGTCCTCGTTGCGCAGCGTGCGCAGGCGGAAGGTGGAGCCGGCGGAGATGATCTCCACGTCCTGCTCGGCGGTCCGTATCGCGAGTGAGACCTCCGGGCCCGGCAGTGAGCGCACCACGTCGAGCAGCAGGCGCGCCGGCAGCACGACCTCGCCGGGCGCTTCGACGGAGGCCTCGAGCGGAAGGCGCAGGCCCACCTCCATGTCGGTGGCGCGCAGCTCGCAGTGCCCGTCGGCGCCGTGGAGCTGAACACCGGAGAGCGCCTGCACGGCGCTGCGCGTCGACGCGACACGGGCCGCGGTCTGCAGTTCCTCGAGGAAGGTGGCGGTTGAGAGCTTCAGATGCATCGGCTGAGACTGGCTTTCATGTTGTAGTCATAGGGGCTGTGAGGCTGTGGGTTGCGGCGAATGCTCGCAGGCGACGGGGACGGCGTGCATGGGCACGTTGTGGGCAGCCTGTGGGCAGCGACACCTTCACGCCTGCTCGGTGAGCGTGGCGGTGAGCGCCTCGATGTCGGCGTAGGCCGGGGGTGAGACGGCGATGTGCGCAGCGACGCGCTTGCAGGCGTGCAGCACGGTCGTGTGGTCGCGCCCGTCGAAGGCGCGGGCGATCGTCGGCAACGAGTGGGCCGTCAGCTCCTTGCAGAGATACATCGCCGCCTGGCGCGGCCACACGCAGCGTTCGGCGCGCGAGCGCGACAGCAGTTCGTCGCGGCTGAGGCCGAAGTGCGCGCAGGTGGCGTCCTGCACGGCGGCGATCGAGACGGCGCGGGTCGTGGAGAGCGCGACGCCGAGGCGGGCAAGCACGTCGGCGGCGAGCGGATGGTCGAGCGATCGGCCGGTCAGCGAGCCGTAGGCGACGAGCCGGATCAGCGCGCCCTCGAGCGCCCGCACGTTGCTCGTGACCCGTTCTGCGAGCAGCTCGAGCGCCTCGTGGGTGACTTCAACGTTGTCGTGGGCGGCGCGCTTGCGCAGGATCGCCAGCCGCGTCGCCGGGTCGGGACGCTCGATGTCGGTCACCAGGCCGGCCGCGAAGCGCTCGCGCAGGCGGTCCTCGAGGTCGCCGAGGTCGCCGGGCAGGCGGTCGCAGGTGATCACGAGCTGGCTGCCGGCGTCGTAGAGGGCGTTGAAGGTGTGAAAGAGCTCCTCCTCGGTGCGCGCCTTGCGCTCGAGGAACTGGACGTCGTCGATCAGCAGCAGGTCGACGCCGCGGAAGCGCGCCTTGAACTCGTCGAGATTGCGCGTCAGGAGGGCGTTCAGGAACGAATTCGTGAACTCCTCGGCGGTGGCGTAGCGGACGCTCAACCCGCCGCCGAAGGCGGCCACATAATTACCCACCGAGTGCAGGAGGTGCGTCTTGCCAAGCCCCGGCGGCCCGTAGATGAAAAGGGGGTTGTAGGCCTGCGAGGGCATCTCCGCGACCGCCAGGGCGGCCGCGTGCGCGAGGCGGTTCGAGGGGCCGATCACGAACTGCTCGAAGCTGTAGCGCGGGTTCAGGCGCGTGTCCGCGGCGGCGCTGCGCGCGGCGGCGGGCGGGGCAGCGCCGTGACCGGCGATCGAAACGGCGACCGACGGACCGAGCACGGAGGCAGCCGCACTCGCGAGCGCGCCGCCGAGGCGCTGCGAGGCCCAGGCCGAAACCTCCGGCGGGCCGTCGAGCACGAGGCGGTCGGCGTCGAGCGAGACGCACCGCAGCGGCGCCAGCCAGAGCGCGTAGGTGCGCTCGCCGACCTTCTCGAGCAGGGCCCCCTGGATCTGCTGCCAGACGTGCTCGAGCTCCGGGGTCACGACGTACGAAATCCTCCGAGTGAGGGCTTGGTGGTGCCAGTAGAGGGGATTGCAACTGCGCTGCCCCGGGGGCGCTGAATATACCAAGGGCCGGGCGCCCCCCCGCCGGAGAGCGCGCATTTGGCGGGAAAAACGGGCGCTCGCTATACTCGCGAGCCGGTCATGAAGCGCACCTACCAGCCCAAGAAGCGTAAGCGCGCAAGGGCGCACGGCTTCCGTGCGCGGATGCAGACGCGGGCGGGCAAGCTCACGCTCAAGCGCCGCCGCGCCAAGGGCCGCAAGCGCCTGACGGTCTGAAGCGTGGTCGAGCCGGACCACGGCACCTCAGCCCGCCGGCGGACCGGGCGACTGTCGCGCAGCGCGGAGTTCGACCGCGTCTACCGCCAGGGCCGCTCGGTCGCGAACCGCTATCTCGTGCTCTACGCGTTCCCGCGTGGTGGCGACGAGCCGCCGCGGGTGGGTTTCTCGGTCGGCCGCAAGGTCGGCGGCGCGGTCGAGCGCAACCAGCTCAAGCGGCTGCTGCGCGAGGCGTGCGCGCGCCAGGCGCAGGCGCTGCCGGCCGGGCACGACATCGTGCTGGTCGCGCGGGCGCCGGCGCGGGAGCTGGGCGAGACCGCCGGCCTCGACGGCGTCGACCAGGCGCTGGCGGAGCTTGTGGCGAAGGCGCCGGTGGGCTCGTGAAGCGCGCCCTGCGTGAGCTGGTGGTCGCCCCGCTGCGCCTCTACCAGCGCCTGATCTCGCCGGCGCTCGGCCCGCGCTGCCGCTACTACCCGAGCTGCTCGGAATACGCGGTACAGGCGATCCGCGAGTTCGGCATACTTCGCGGACTCGTGCTCGCCGGCTGGCGGCTGCTTCGCTGCAACCCGTTCAGCCACGGCGGGCTGGATCCGGTCAGCGCGCAGCGCCTGTTCCGTCGTGGGCGGGCCGGCGCGCAGCCGGGCGCAGAGTTACGCCGATGATCCTTGCCAACGTAATCGAGAGCGCGTTCGGGCCGCTGATCTCGTTCTTCCAGGCGATCCTGGTCGCGATTCACAGCGTGATCGGCGGGAGCTGGGGCTGGTCGATCATCGGCCTCACACTGCTTGTGCGAACTGTCACATTGCCCCTGACGGTCCGCCAGTTCAAGGGCATGGCGCAGCTGCGCGCGCACGCCCCGGAGCTCGCGAAGATCAAGCAGCGCTATCCCGACGACAAGAAGCGCCAGCAGGAAGAGACGATGAAGTACTACAAGGAGGCCGGCGTCAACCCGCTCGCCTCCTGCCTGCCGCTGCTGCTGCAGATCCCGGTCTTCATCTCGCTCGTCTACATGCTGCGCACCGACCTCAAGAAGCACATCTGCGGGGCCGCGCTGAAGGCCCACCACATCACGAGCAGCACGGCGATCGGCAAGGCCGACTGCAACACGCTCACGCACTCGCACGTCGCGAGCTTCCTCTTCATCAACGACATCACGAGCAAGGCAGCCGGGGTCGTGCTGATCGTGCTGATGGTGCTCTACGTCGGCACGATGGTCTCGACGAGCGTGATGATGTCGGTCGGCAGCGATCGCAACCAGCGCCTGATCTCGGTCGCGCTGCCGGTCTTCTTCGTCATCTTCGTGATCCAGTTCCCGGCCGGCCTGCTCGTCTACTGGATCGCGACGAACTTCACGATGATCCCGCAGCAGTACTTCATGCTGAGGCGCTACGGCAGGCCCGCCGTGCCGGTCAAGGTCGAGAGCAACGGCCGCGGCTCTCCGGGGGCCGCGAAGCAGGCGATCAAGAAGCCGCCGTCGCAGCCACCGCCCTCGGCGAGGCCGCGCAAGAAGCGCTCGGGACGGCGCCGGTGAGCAACGAGGACGACGAGCTGACGCCGGAGGAGGAGCTCCGCGACCTGCTCGAGACGCTGGTCGAGGCCTTCGGCGCCGACGCCGAGGTCGTGCTCAGCGAGTCCGACGAGGTGCTGCTGGGAAGCGTCGAGGGCCCCGGCGCCGAGGCGCTCGTCGGGCCGGATGGCACGATCCTCGAGGCCGTGCAGCACCTGGCGCAGCGGATCGTGCTCCGCGGCGCCGCCGGACCGCGGGTCGTCGTCGACGCGGCCGGGTACCGCGGGCGCCGCGAGGACGCGCTCCGCGCCGAGGCCGATCGCGTGGCCGACCTGGTCCTCAGCGAGGGGCGCGAGGTCGCGCTGCGCCCGATGCCCGCCGCCGAGCGCCGCTTCCTGCACGAGTACCTGCGCGAACGGGGCGACGTCGAGACGCACAGCGAGGGCGACGAGCCGCGCCGGCGCCTGGTCGTCTCGCCCGCGGACTGAGGCTCTTTATGGCCGGCTGGCGCCGGCAAAGGGTTCCACGTGTTTGTCGACGGTGAAACAGGTGAGCGGGCGGGGGTGGGCGTTTCACGTTTGTCTTGACGGTGAAACAGGCAGGTGCGTGCCGTTTCACGTTTGTCTTGACGGTGAAACAGCATCCGCCGCCGTTGCGACACTTCGGGCGTGGAGCAGCTCAGCGCCTTCGAACGCGGGGTCGTCGTCGGGATCCTGATCGGCGAGGGCTCGTTCGGCGGCGACGGCAAGCAGCCGCAGGTGACGCTCCGCATGCACACCCGCCACGAGGCGCTCTTCCGCTGGCTGCTCGAGCGCTTCCCGCGCACGCGTCTCTACGGTCCCTACGGGCACGGCGGCCGCAGCTACTACCAGTGGATGGCGCGCGGGGTCGCGCTCGTCGAGGACGTGCTGCCGCTGCTCGAGGACGGCGTGCGCGACGATCTCGACGCCTACGCCGCCGGGCGGCTGGCCGAGATGCGCGAGCGCTACGCGGACTACATCGCGCGGATCCGCGCGTGAGCGACGCGGCGTCGCGCCTGGCCGAGCTCGGCGCGCGCTGGAGCCTCGACGGCGGCCAGACGGCGGCTCTGGCGCGCGCGCTCGAGCTGCTCGCGACGGATCCGCTCGCCCCGAGCGCCGTGACGGGCGCGGCGGCGGTCGACGTGCACGTCGCGGACTCGCTGAGCGCGCTGGCGCTCGAGCCGGTGGCGCAGGCGCGCGAGATCGCGGACCTCGGCTCGGGGGCCGGGTTCCCGGGGCTGGCGCTGGCCGTCGCCCTGCCGAACGCACGCGTCGCCCTGGTCGAGAGCAACGCGCGCCGCTGCGAGTTCCTCGCGCGCCTGTGCGCGGTGGCGGGCGCGGAGAACGCGCGCGTAGTCCACGCGCGCGCCGAGCAGTGGCCGGATGGCCTGGGCAGGCACGACCTGGTGAGCGCGCGGGCACTCGCCCCGCTCGGTGTGGTCTGCGAGTACGCGGCGCCGCTGCTGGCCGTGGGTGGGGCGCTCGTCGCGTGGAAGGGAGCGATCTCGGCGGCCGAGTCCGCGGCGGCGGCGCAGGCCGCGACGCAGCTCGGGCTGCGTGCCGGCGAAGTGGTCCGCACCGAACCATATGCTGGCAGCGTGGCGCACCATCTGCACCTCTATCGCAAGGTGGCGCCGACGCCGCCCGGCTATCCGCGCCGGACCGGGGTCGCCCGCAGGCGGCCGATCGGCGGGGGACGCTGAGCGTGTCCGCGCGGGTCGCGGCGGCGCCGCCGCGTCGCGCACGGCGTGCCGTCCACCGCCGCGCCGTTGCAACCCCGCGGCCCGCTAGGTTGTCGCATGTGACGACGTTCGCGGTGGCCAACCAGAAGGGCGGGGTCGGCAAGACGACGACGGCCGTGAACCTCGCGGCCTGCATCGCCGGCGCGGGCATCCCGACGCTGCTCGTCGATCTCGACCCGCAGTGCAACGCCACCGTCTCACTCGGCCAGCCGCGCACGCTGCGCCCGAACGCCTACGACGTGCTCTGCGGCTCGAGCTCCGCCGCCGCGGCGATCCACGACACGCCGGTCGACCTGCTCTCGCTGATCCCGGCGAGCGTCGCGCTCGTCGGCGCGACCGTGGAGCTGCCGGCGATCGCCGGCTCCGAACGGCGCCTGGCGGACGCGCTCGCGCCGCTGCACGAGCGCTTCGCCTACGTGCTGATCGACTGTCCGCCGTCGCTCGGCCCGCTGACCGTCAACGCGCTGGTCGCCGCCCAGCAGGTGATCGTGCCGGTGCAGACCGAGTACTTCGCGCTCGAGGGCCTCGCGCAGATCCTCGACACGATCGGCCTCGTGAGGCGTGAGCTGAACCCGGCCCTGTCGGTCGCGGGCCTCGTGCTGACGATGCAGGACGACCGCACCCGGCTCGGGCGCGACGTCGAAGCCGACGTGCGCGAGCACTTCCCCGGACTGGTCTTCGAGACGGTGATTCCGCGCAACGTGCGCCTCAGCGAGGCGCCGAGCTTCGGCGTCCCGGTGACGCTCCACGACCCCTACTGCGCCGGCTCGGACGCCTACATCGCGCTGGCCCGGGAGGTTGCGGCTCGTGGGCGGTAGCGAATTGCAATCGCGAGTATGCGCGGGCCGGCAGCGCGCACGAGGCTGGTCGATATCATTTTGCAACGCGTTGGCCGGGAGCGGTCGCCGGAGGACGACGCGGTGAACTCCACCCGCGGACCTGACGCCTGGCCGCTCGGCGGCGGTGGCGGCGCCGCGGGGCGCGGGCGCCCGCGCGGAATGGGCCGCGGGCTGGCGGCGATCATGGCGGTTTCGACCGACCCCGGCAGCGAGGTCGAGGAGTTCCGCCAGGTCGCGGTCGAGCTGATCTTCCCCAACCCGCGGCAGCCGCGAAAGCATTTCGACGACGCGGCGCTGGCGGCGCTGGCCGCCTCGATGGAGGCTCGCGGGATGCTGCAGCCGGTCCTCGTGCGCCCGCTCGACGACGCCCACTTCGAGCTGATCGCGGGTGAGCGGCGCTGGCGAGCCGCGCAGCTGGCGGGCCTCGAAACGATCCCCGCGCTCGTGCGCGCGCGCGACGACGCGGAGTCGCTCGAGCTCGCGCTGATCGAGAACATGGCGCGCGAGGACCTCAACCCGGTCGAGGAGGCGCGCGCCTGCGCCGCGCTGGTCGAGGAGCTCGGCCTCTCCCGCGAGGACGTGGGCCTGCGGATCGGGCGCAGCCGCGTCGCCGTCTCCAACCTGGTGCGCCTGCTCGACCTCCCCGACGAGGCGCTCGAGCTGCTCGAGCGCGGCTCGCTGAGCGAAGGTCACGGCCGCGCGCTGCTGATCGCCACCGACCACACCGCCCGCCGTGAGCTGGCACGCAGCGCGGCTGCCGAGGGCTGGTCGGTGCGGGTGCTCGAGGAGCGCGCCCGCGCGGCCAACCACTCCGAGCTCGATGTGGAACGGTTCCGCGCACCGGCGCGCGAGCGCCACCCCGACCAGATCGACGCCTGCGCGACGATCGCCGACGCGCTCACCACCGCGCTCGGCGCCGAGGTCCGCGTAGCCGTTGCGCGCGGCGGCGCCTACCGCGCCGAGCTGCGCTTCGAGTCGCCCGACGAGGCGCTCGCCCTCGCCGCCCGGCTCGCCGCCGGCGACTGACCCACACCCGGCCCGCCCCGCACCCACCACCGCGCGCCCGCGCGCCCCTGCACCCGCGCCACGTCGTCGCACGGCTCCCCCGCCGACGACTGGCGATAAGATGGCCCGCCTTCAGGCACGGGCGATTAGCTCAGTCGGTTAGAGCGCTTCTCTGATAAGGAAGAGGTCCCAGGTTCGAGTCCTGGATCGCCCACTCGTGGAGGCTGGGGAGTGTCCCTTTCACGCGGGAGGGGTCACGTGGGTCGAGGGGGACTCACTGTCGCTTCGGCCTCACGAGAGCGACAGCGCTGCGCTGGACGGCGTTACGGTCTTCTGCGATCTTGTGGCGCGTGAGCGAAGACGACCTGCAAAGTTCGCGTGATGGTCTCCCGGCCGGTCTGTCGGCGTGTTCGAACGAGGAGTTGTTGGCGGCGCTTGATGGGGTGCTGTTGGAGTTGGAGCGCCGGTTGTTGCGTTATGCGCGGTCTGGTGGCGAGATCGTGGATATGGCTGATGAGGGGTTGGTGTTGGCGGTTCGCAGTGGTGCGCGGGTGCGTCAGACGCAGTCTGCGGCGGCTCACGCGGCCGGTCATTTGCAGACGTTGGGCGTCGGGGGCTGGAGTCCGCGAAGCACGAATCCGGGTTGGAGTGATGATCCGCGCGTGACCGGCGACGACGGCCCGCCGGACGGTCGCTCGCGTTAGCAGCCCGGCGCGTCGGTTATCGCTTGACTGGGGGGCTCGGCGCTCATAAGGTGCGCGCACCGATGGGGTCGGCGCTGCTTGTGCTGCGGTTGCTGCTGGCAGGCGTGTTTGCGGTTGCCGGCGTCGCGAAGCTTGCGGATCTGTCGGGGTCACGGCGCGCGGTCGCGAACTTTGGTGTCCCCGAGCGGTTTGCCGGGGTGGCGGGCACGGGGTTGCCGTTGGTGGAGCTCGCGGTCGCGGTCGCTTTGATCGTGAGCGTCGCGGCGCGGTTCGGCGCGCTCGGCGCGCTGGTCCTGTTGGCGGTGTTCGTTGTCGCGATCGCGGTCGCGATGGTGCGCGGCAACGAGGCGGACTGCCACTGTTTCGGTCAGCTGCATTCCGCGCCGGTCGGCTGGCGCACACTTTTGCGCAATCTCGCGTTGGCTGCGGTCGCGGCGTTTGTCGCGGTGGCGGGCTGGAACAGTTCGGGGGTCAGCGCGACCGCATGGATCGGCCGGCTAAACGCGGGCTGGGCGGCGGCGGCCGGTCTGGGCGTGGTGCTTGTTGGTGTGGTCGGGTTCGTGGTCTGGTTCTCGCTGCAGCTGCTGGCGCAGAACGGCCGCGTGTTCGCCAGGCTGGAAGCGATCGAGGCGGCGCTCGCTGCCGGCGGCGACGCTCCTCCGGTCGGTCGTGCTGTGGAGTTGGGCACCGGGCTCAACCGCAGCGGCTTGGCGGTCGGATCACCAGCACCCGGCTTCGAGCTGCCCGCACTGGCTGGCGGGTCGCGGTCGCTCGGTTCGCTGCTAACGGCGGGCCGACAGTTGATGCTGGTCTTCTCTGACGCCGGGTGCGGCCCATGCACCGCGCTGCTGCCGGAGATCGCGGCCTGGCAGCGCGAGCATCGCGATCGGCTCGAGGTCGCGCTGGTCGCGAGCGGCGGCGAGCACGCCAACCGCGAGAAAACCAACGGACTCGACCTCCACACCGTGCTGATCCAGGCCGAGCGCGAGGTCTCCACCGTCTACCAGGCGCACGGCACGCCGTCGGCCGTCGTAATCGGCACGGACCGGCTGATCAAGAGCCCCTTGGTCAGCGGCGCGGACGCGATCCGCACGCTCGTCTCCCAAGCCACCCGATCACCACTGCTGGTCCGCCAGGTCAACGGCGCGAACGGGAACCGCAACGGCGCCGCGCCCGCCGAGCGCCCGCCACCTGACACCTCGCGCGTCGGCCAGCCAGCACCCGACCTCGAGCTGACGGACCTCGACGGGCATCCGGTCGCGCTGCATGATGTGTTCGAGCGGCCGACGGTCGCGATCTTCTGGAACCCAGGCTGCGGTTTCTGCCAGCGCATGCTCCCCGACCTCCAAACATTCGAGGCCACCCAGCCGCAAGGATCGCCACAGCTCCTCGTGATCGCCATCGGCGACCCGCAACGCACCCGCGAACAACAGCTGCGCTCGACGGTGCTGATCGACAGCGAAGCTCACGCAGGGCGAGCGTTCAACGCCGGCGGCACCCCGATGGGCGTCCTGATCGTAGACGGCCGGATCGCCTCTCCCGTCGCCGCCGGAGCGGACGCCGTATTCGGACTGATCCGCGACCACACCCGCGAGCCCCCGCTCGCCGCCAACCATCACGCCAACGGCCACAGCGGGGCGCGATGAGTCACTGGCTCGACGACGCCGCGCAAGGCCTCTCCGAAGGCCGCTACAGTCGCCGCCACATCCTCCGGCGAGGCAGCGCCATCGCGGGAGGCGCACTTGTCGCCTCGGCGGCCGGACCGTTCGGCCTCCTCACTCCCCTAGCCGCTGCCAAGCTCAAGATTGTGACGGGCGGCTGCGATTGCGATTATGAGGACGGAGAGGACTGCTGCCCGAACGGCGATTGCTACCAGAAATACGAGCAGCAGTGTTGTCCGGACCGACGCCCTTGCGGCAAGTTTGACGAATGCTGCGGTGCTGACTGTTGCACTGGGTTCGACAAATGCTGCGGCGACTACTGTTACGACCCCGACGAGAGCAGCTGTTGTTCGGACGGCGAGCTTTGCGCACACGGCAAATGCTGCGGCCATCAGTGTTATGACCCCCACAAAGCGCACTGTTGCCATGAATACAAACTCTGCCCCCTGGACAGGAACTGCTGCGGCGATTTCGACTGCTGCAAGAAGGGCCAGGTGTGCCTCGGCGACGACCCTTACGAGAAGTGCTGCTATCCAGGGCAAACGTTGTGCGGCGCCTACCCTGACCTGACATGTTGCGACGGCGTTTGCGTCGGCGGCGACATCTTCGGCGACCGCGCAAACGAGAAGTGCTGCAAAGTGGGCCAGGTGCTGTGCGGGACCGGCGCCTCTGCGCAATGCTGCAGCCCGGGCAATTGTGTCCTCGACGGCTGCTGCGACAGCCTGAACGACGGCGCTCGCGCAGCGACCGTCTGCAACGGCCAGTGCTGCGCCCCGGGCGGCACCTGCTGCGCGGAGTCTCTGTGCTGCGCCGAGGGCGAGAGCTGCTGCCAAGACGCAAGCGGCAATGTGACGTGCTGCAGCAGCACCTGCTGCGGCAACGTCATGCAGTGCTGCACGGCCGGGCAGAACTGCTGCGACAACGGCTGCTGCGACGACACCTGCTGCGGCGTGGGGCAAGAGGGCGGCTCATTTTGCTGTACCGACGGCCTCACCTGCCAGGTGGACACCGGCTCGCCCGCGACCGGGATAGTTTACAAATGCCTCCCTCCTAGCTGAGCGGCCTGGACTCCGGGCCGCGCCAGATCGTGGCGCTCGTTCTCGCGGACGAAAGGGAGGGCACGACTTCGCGCCGCACATTGTGACCGCTTCGGCGTGATCACGGGCGTCTCGAAACGACGCGGCGCGCTCGCGCGTTGAACGACGAGCAGTCGTCATCGATCGCGCGGCTCGCAGCTGCTTCTCGAGAAAGCGACACTCTGCGTCAATGTTGGTGGCGTTGGTGCTTCGCGCGACGAGCAGCCGCGCGCGTGGGTGTTTGCGTGGAATCCGTCGGCGCCATATGGCATCATATGGCTATGTCAAGAACGCAGACGCTGGTACAGCTCTCTGACGAGCTTCTCGCGCAGCTCGACGAGCGAGTCGCACGTGACGGGCGTTCCCGTTCAGACCTCATCCGGGAGGCTGTCGCCGGCTACCTCGCGGGGGATCTGGAAGCCGACATTGACCGGCGGCTCGTGGACGCGTATACACGCGAGCCGCAGGACGACCTGACGGGGGCCGAGTCGGCCGCCGTCGCACTCATCGCGGCGGAGCCTTGGGGGTAGGGCGCCCATGAACCGTGGCGAGATCTGGTGGCTCGAGCACCCAGACGCAGGGCGGCGACCGGCGTGCATCCTGACCCGTCAAGCTGCGATTGCGGTGCTGCACGCGGTGCTGGTCGCCCCCGCAACTCGAACCGTGCGGGGCATCCCGACGGAAGTGCTGCTCGGACCCGACGACGGCATGCCCGAGGCGTGCGTGCTCAGCTTCGACAACCTCACGACGGTCCCCAAAGCACTCCTCACCGAGCGCATCACGCGGCTCCCACCCGCCAGGCTCGCTGAGATCTGCCCAGCGCTCACCGTCGCGGCCGGCTGCTAATACCGCACGCACCCCCGCGCCACGAGCGAGCTCGACACCAGAGTGTCGGAACGCGCGACAAGCGACAGGGCCGCGGTCACGCCG
>CAZABN010000005.1:0-70493 GCA_964483345.1 uncultured Solirubrobacteraceae bacterium | reverse complement strand
CACATGAACATCCTCGAGAACGTCGAGTACGGGCTGCGCGTCAGGCGCGTGGCCAAGGCGGAGCGCCGCCGTCGGGCGCAGCAGGCGCTCGAGATGGTGCGCCTGCCGGGGCTCGGTGAGCGCAAACCGGTCCAGCTCTCGGGCGGCCAGCGCCAGCGCGTCGCGCTGGCACGCGCGATCGTCAACGAACCCGAGGTGCTGCTGCTCGATGAGCCGCTCGGCGCGCTCGACCTCAAGCTGCGCCAGGAGATGCAGCTCGAGCTCAAGCGGATCCAGCGCGAGGTCGGCATCACCTTCGTCTTCGTCACCCACGACCAGGAGGAGGCGCTGACGATGAGCGACCGTCTGGTCGTCGTCAACCATGGCCGGATCGAGCAGCTCGGCACGCCGATCGAGGTCTACGAGCGTCCCGCGAGCGAGTTCGTCGCCGGCTTCATCGGTGTCTCCAACCTGCTCGAGCGCGACGGCCGGCGCTTCACGATCCGCCCGGAGAAGGTACGGCTGATGGCCCCCGGGGAGCCGGTGCCGGCCGGTTGCCACAGCGAGGCCGGGCGCATCGACGACGTGATCTACCTCGGCGTCGTCACGCGTTATCTGATCGCGCTCGCGGCCGGGGGGACGCTCACGGTGGTCCGCCAGAACCTCGAGACCGCCGCCGCCGAGGCACTCGAGACGAAGGGCCGCGACGTCGTCGTGTGCTGGCGCGAGGACCAGAGATTTGAGATCGACGATCGCGGCACGCAGGCGCCGGTGTCGTCGAGTTAGCAGGCAGACCAAGAGGAGGAAGGTCATGCAACCCATGCGAGTGAAAGGAACCGGTGAGCGCATGAAGCCCCGGAGAAGCCGTCTAGTAGGCGTTCTGATCGCCGCCGCCGCAACGGCGCTGGTGGTCGTAGCGTTCATCCCGAGCGGGGCGTCCGCCAGCCGCGCGAACAGCGCGCTCGTCGCGCCCGAGGCCAACGCGCCGGTGCCGTCGTCGGTCGGCAAGGGCGAGGGCAAGCTCAACCTGATCGCCTGGGAGGGGTACGTCCAGCCGGAGTGGACAAAGCCGTTCGAGAAGCAGACCGGCTGCCAGGTGAACGTGAAGTACGCGGGCTCCTCGAGCGAGATGGTTGCGCTGATGGCCAACGGCGGCGGCGGCCAGTACGACATGGTCTCCGCCTCCGGCGACGCGGATCTGCGCCTGATCTACGGGGGTGATGTGCGCCCGGTCAACATCTCGCTGATCCCGTCCTGGAAGGACTTCCAGCCGTTCCTGCAGAGTCCGCCCTTCAACACGATCGGCGGCAAGCACTACGGCGTCTCGTTCGAGTTCGGCCCCAACGTCCTGCTGTATTCGACCAAGACGTTCAAGACGGCGCCGACCTCCTGGTCGGTGCTCTACAACAAGAAGTACGCCGGCGAAATCACGGTGCCGGACAATCCGATCCAGATCGCCGACGCCGCGCTCTACCTCTCCAAGTCCGATCCGAAGCTCGGCATCACCGATCCCTACGAGCTGACCCAGCCGCAGTTCAACGCCACCGTCGCCCTGCTCAAGCAGGAGCACCCGCTGGTCAAGAAGTACTGGGATCTCGCCTCCCAGGAGATCAGCCTGTTCCAGAGCGGGACCACGGTCGTCGGAGCTGCCTGGCCCTACCAGACCAACACGCTGCAGGCGGACAAGGTGGCGGTAGCCGAGACGATCCCCAGTGAAGGGGCGACCGGTTGGGCCGACACCTGGATGCTCGCGACGAAGGCGCCCGATCCGAACTGCTCCTACAAGTGGATGCAGTGGATGACGACGCCCCAGATCCAGGCCGAGGACGCGATCTCCTTCGGCGAGACGCCGGGGAACGAGCTGGCCTGTCCGATCATGGACAAGCTCCAGAAGGGATCGTGCGAGGCCTACCACGCAAACGAGCCCTCGTCGTACTTCCAGTCGATCAAGTTCTGGAAGACACCGCTGGCCACCTGCGACAACGGCAAGAACGACTGCGTGCCGTTCCAGGACTGGGTCACCGCCTGGACATCGATAATCGGGTAGCCCGGGGGGACGCAGCATGTCGACGACCGCGATCCGCGAGGACCGGTCTAGCAAGGGGATGGCCCGCGTCTCGGCGGCGCTCTGGCGCCGTGCGTGGCTGCGGGCCACCCTGACGCTCACCCCGCCGCTGGCGTGGTTCCTCGTCATCTACA
The DNA here is from genome assembly GCA_964483345.1 of uncultured Solirubrobacteraceae bacterium. Lineage (GTDB taxonomy): Bacteria > Actinomycetota > Thermoleophilia > Solirubrobacterales > Solirubrobacteraceae > Palsa-513. The sequence continues at coordinate 68,315 of CAZABN010000005.1, read as the reverse complement.
TCGCATCGCTGGTGCTGATGCTGGTGACGGCGTTCTGGACGGTCAACCCGTTCACCAATGTGCTGGAACACAGCTGGACGCTCGCGAACTTCAACCAGCTGTTCACGTCGCCCTACCCGACGATCATCCTGCGCACGGTCGAGATGGCGGCGATCGTGACCGTGACGGACGCCCTGATCGCGCTGCCGTTCGCCTACTACATGGCGCGCGTCGCCTCGCCGCGCACCCGGCGGCTGCTGTTCACCGCGGTCCTCTTGCCGCTCTGGGCCAGCTATCTCGCGCGCGTGTACGCCTGGATCGTGATCCTGCAGAAGGGCGGCACGCTCAGCTGGACAACCAGCAAGCTCGGGCTCGGCGCGGTCAACATCGGCTACACCAACACGGCGATGTGGATCGTGTTCTCCTACATCTGGCTGCCGTTCATGATCGTGCCGCTCTATGGCGCGCTCGAGCGGATCCCCGACTCGCTGCTCGAGGCCTCCGGCGACCTCGGCGCCCGCGCCTGGCGCACGCTGCGCACGGTCGTCCTGCCGCTCGCCCTGCCAGGGATCATCGCCGGCTCGATCTTCACCTTCTCGCTCACGCTCGGTGACTTCATCACGCCGCTGCTGGTCGGTGGCGCCAGCGCGCAGTTCATCGGCAACGTGATCTACTCGAACATCGGCACGGCGAACAACCTGCCCTTCGCGGCGATGCTGGCGTTCGTGCCGATCGTGATCATGACCGTCTACCTGCTCGGCGCGCGGGCGCTCGGGGCGTTCGAGTCGCTCTGATGGAGGGTCGCGCCACACGCATCGGGCTGCGCATCTGGGTCGTCGCGGTGCTGCTGTTCCTGTTCGTCCCGATCGCGATCATCTTCCTCTACGCCTTCAACAGCTCGAACATCCAGGCCTGGCCGATCCAGGGGCTCAGCACGAAATGGATCACCGTCGCCTGGAACGACCCGCAGGTGCACGCGGCGCTGTGGCTGTCGGTCAAGGCGGGCCTGTTCGCGACGGGCGTGGCCCTGGTGCTCGGCTCGGCGGCCGCCTTCGGTGTGCATCGCTTCCGCTTCTTCGGCCGCGAGGGGGTTTCGCTGCTGCTGGTGCTGCCGCTCGCGCTGCCGGGGATCATCACAGGCATCGCGCTGAACTCGGCGTTCCAGTACGTCGGGATCCAGCTCTCGCTGCTGACGATCGTGATCGGCCACGCGACCTTCTGCATCGTCGTCGTCTACAACAACGTGCTCGCGCGGCTGCGCCGCGTGTCGGGGTCGCTGTACGAGGCCTCGGCCGACCTTGGCGCCCACGGCTTCTTCACCTTCCGCACGATCACGCTGCCGACGCTCTCGACGGCGATCATCTCCGGAGCGCTGCTGGCCTTCGGCCTGTCCTTCGACGAGGTGATCGTGACGACGTTCACGGCCGGCGCGCAGAACACGCTGCCGCTGTGGATCTTCGGCGCGATCCGGCTCGGCCAGCAGCTGCCGGAGGTCAACGTCGTCGTCGGCTTCGTGCTGCTGCTGACGGTGATCCCGGTCAGCATCGCCGCGCGCCTGACCGGCGGCGGCGGCGTCACGCGGGCCTCGACGGCGTCCGCACCCTCGCGGCGCGAGCGCCGCGCGGCGCTCGACGTCCCCGAGTCGGCCGAGTTCGAGCCCGCGGGGCTCTAGGGCATGCGGTTCGCGGCGTGATGATCGAGCTCGAGCAGGTCCTCGACGAGATCCCGCAGCTCGCCGATCCGGCCCGCGAGGTCAGCCGGCTCTCGGGCGGCCTCACCAACTCCAACTACAAGGTCGTCACCGCCACCGGCAGCTACCACGTGCGCCGCTGGAGCGACGACACGGGCCTGTTGGCGATCGACCGCGACAACGAGTGCCACAACTCGGTCTGCGCGGCGCAGGCCGGCGTCGGTGCGGGCGTCCTCGCCTACCTGCCCGAGCACAACACGATGGTGATGGAGTGGCTCGAGGGCGCGACGCTCAGCGCCGCGAAGCTGCGCCGCGGCGGGCGGCTGCTCGGCGAAGTCGCCGCCGCCTGCCGGCGGCTGCACGGCGCGCCGCGCTTCCGCGACGACTTCGACATGTTCGAGATCCAGCCCCGCTACCTCGAGATCGTGCGCAGCCGCGGCTTTCGCCTGCCGGAGGGCTACGAGCGCTTCGAGCCCCACGTCGCCGCGATCCGCGACGCGTTCGCGCTGCGCGACGAGGGGACCGTGCCGTGCAACAACGACCTGCTGGCGGAGAACTTCATGCTCACGCCGTCCGGGCTTCGCCTGATCGACTACGAGTACTCGGGCAACAACGACGCGTGCTTCGAGCTGGGCAACATCTGGAGCGAGTCGAACCTCTCGCTCGCGCAGCTCGAGCGGCTGGTCGGCGCCTACTACGGTCGCCCCGCGCGCCACAAGGTCGCTCGCGCGCGGCTATGGGGGCTGATGTCGAAGTACGGCTGGACGCTGTGGGCGTCGATCCAGGACGGCGTGTCGGCGATCGACTTCGACTTCTGGGCCTGGGGACTCGAGAAGTACGGGCGGGCGGTCGCGGAGTTCGAGAGCCCCGACTTCGAGCGGCTGCTCGACGAGGCGCGCCGCAGCGACTGAGGGCGCGGCGCCGCGCGCGCGCCGCGCGCCTCGCAGTTCGCGGCTCACGCCCCGCCGCGCTCAGCCGAGAAACGACTCGAGCACCGGCAGGAACGCGCTCTCGTCCTGGAACAGGAACGCATGCCCGGCGCCGGGGTAGAGCACGAGCTTCGCACCCGCGATCAGCTTGGCGAGCGCGTGGCTGTTGGACACCGGGTCGAGGCGGTCGACGGTGCCGTCCGCGACGAGCGTGGGAGCCGAGATGTCGGCGGTCCGCTTTCCGGCCGGGTCGGTGCCGTCCCACCAGGTGATGATCGCGCTCGATTGCGCCGCGGTCGTGGCGGCCGAAGAGCCGGAGGCGCTCGGATAGGTCGACACGGCAGCCAGGAACGCGTTCTGCGCGGCGGTCTGGCCGGCCGGGAAGAGGTCGGCCAGGACCTGCTGCTCGTCGCCGGTCTTGATCGCGTTGATCGCGGCCTGCGTGGGCCTCACGATGGTGCCCGTTCCGGGGAACGTGGCGCACAGCACGAGCCTGCGCACCTGCGCCGGGTGGCGTATCGCTAGCGCTTCGGCGATCATGCCGCCCATCGACCAGCCGAGCACGTCTGTTCGCCCGAGGCCAAGGGCGTCGATCAGCGCGCTGGTCTGGTCGGCCATCGCGTCGATCGTCAGCGGCGCCGGCAGCGCCCGTGTCCTGCCGATCCCGGCATTGTCGAAGATCACGACCCGGTGCGTCTTGGCGAGAGCGTTGACGAAGCGCGGATCCCAGGACTCCATCGTTCCGCCGTAGCCGGTTATCAGGACCAGGGGCGGCCCACTGCCCGTCACGCGGTAGCCGACCGGGCCGAGCTTCGTCTGCGCGGTGCGCACCGCGGCGGCGGCGATTCCGCTGGTGGCGCGTGCCGGCTGACCGATGCTCGCGAGGCTCACGGCCCCCGCCGGGGCGGCGATCGTCACCGCCTCGTTGAAGTGACTGAGCACATCCTTGCCGCCGGTCGTGGTCGGCGTGGTGGAGTCCTCGCCGCAGGCCGCGTCGGTCTTGCCGCCCGCGCGGTACGGGCCGGTGGTCGTGGTCTCGAGCGGCAGTGGCGATCCGCTCGCCGCCACGTAGAGGCGTCCCGGGGCGCTGCCCGGGAGATCCCCGGCGTCCGCCAGGACAACGGCGCGCCGGCCGGCGAGCGTGGTCTCGCCGTCGACGGAGAGCGTGCCGAGGCGCTGGCCCAGCAGGCAGCGGCCGAGGATCGCCGGCTTGGTCAGCGCGATCAGGTTCCCGATCGTCGGCAGCTGCGACGGCGTCGCGCTCACCCAGTGGCCCGCCAGTGCGGTCAGCGTCGCGCCCTTCGCTCCCTCGGCGACGTAGAAGGACCGTGGTGAGCGGAAGTAGAGCGTGGCGCCGATCAGGCGCAGGTCGATCGGGCCTGTCGCCACGTGCTCGACGACCGCGGCCTTCCCGGGCAGCACGAAATCGCCGGACACGGTGAGGGGGCCGCTCGGTAGCGTCGAGCTCCCCTGTAGGTGGAAGCTGTGCACATGGTCGATCGCCTTCTCGGCGGCCGCGAGGATCTGCGCGGGCGACTCACCGGCGAGACCCGTGGCCGAGGTGCTCGTGACCGAGGCGGGGTGGCCGGAACCGCCACAACCGCCGACGACGAGCGCGAGCGCAGAGGCTGCGATCACCAGCGTTCCCGTCCTCACGCGCGCGCTCCCTTCTCCCCGGGTCGTCCGGGCCGGAGTCTAGCCGGTCATCGGGAACCGTTCGATCCGAACGCGGACTACCCACTGGCGGCCCCGTCCAAAACGCGCGAGCGTCGGCCGGCCGCACGGCCCCACCGCAAACCACCACCCCGCGCACCACCGCGCGCTCAGGCTCCGCCCCCCTCGCCGTGCCGCGGCCAGTAGGCCTCGAGATCGGCGAGGCGAGCCGGGCCGCGGGCGAGCCGGCCGACGGTCTCCGGGGCGCGGGCGTCGAGCTGGGAGACCGCGACGACGAACAGCTGCGCCGTGGTGAGGGCGTCGCCGATCGCCGTGTGCGGCGAGTGCACCGGCAGGCCGCAGGAGCGCGCCAGCCCGCCGAGGTCCATCCCCCCGGGCAGCTCGCCGTCACGCTCGGCGAGCCAGACGCGCGCGAGCACCGCGGTGTCGAGCACCGGACCGCGCAGCCGCATGCGCAGCCGCCTCAGCGCGTCTCCGAGGAACGCCTGCTCCACCGGTGCGTGGTGGGCGACCAGCACGCGCCCCGCCATCGCCGCGAGCAGCGGATCGAGCGCCTCGGCCGCCGGTGGCGCCCGCTCGAGGTCGGCGGCGCGCAGGCCGTGCACGCGGATCGCCGACTCGGCGAGCGGCCGCGTCGGTCGCACCAGCCCGACCACGGCGCCCTCCAGGCGGACGCGGCCGTCGTCGATCGGCAGCGCGCCGAACGAGATGATCTCGCCGTCGCAGCGGTCGAGCCGGCTCAGCTCGACGTCGACCACGCAGTAGCCCGCCTCGCGCCACGGCGTGCGCGCTCGTGGCGGGCGCGAAGCGGCGTAGGCGCGCGCCCCCTCGCCGCGGGCGGGCCCTGCCCACCAGGGCCTCACCAGACGGGCGCCTGCAGCTCGGCGGCGACCCGCTTCTGCACCGCCGCCACGGCGCGGAAGGCCTCGCGCAGGTAGCTGCGGGTGAGCGGGCTGAGCTCCGCCGGGTCGATGTAGTCGTCGGGCGTCTCACCGGCGCGCAGCTGCTCGACCTGGTGATCGACGCGCAGGCCGACGATCAGCTCGTGGGCCTCGAGCAGCGTGTGTGCGTCGCTCGCCGGCAGCGTTCCGGCCTCGCCGGCGACGCGCAGCCGCTCCGCCGTCGAGGTGCAGGTGACGCCCGCCGACATCGCCGCCCAGCGAGCGAGATCGACGATCGGGACGACGCCGCCGTGTTTGAGGTCCAGCTGGCCGCGCCGTTCGCCGCTGTGCTCCACGACCAGTCCGCGCAGGAAGCCGGTCGGCGGGCGGTACGAGAGCGCGAAGCGGGCGAGCAGGCGCAGCAGCGCGGGGTGCTCCGGCGCGAGGCAGAACTCCTCCGCCACCGGCGTGCCGGCATGGATGCCCCACACGGGCCTGCTGTCCACCAGCACCGAGGTCAGGATCAGCGCCTTCTCCTGGCTTGGATCCTCGAGCCAGCTGCGTGCGACGTGCCGCCACGACTCCTCCGAGCGCACGAACAGGAGGTCGGAGGCGGCCGCTCCGTAGGCGTCCGCGCGCAGCCCGCACGCCGCCATGCCCGCCACCACGCGCTTGCCCAGTTCGTGCAGGTGCGGGCGGATCGTGCGCTCGTCGCCGTCGCCGTACCAGACGATCGCGCTGTCGGCGTCGGAGCTGGGGACCGCCTCACGCCGCGCCTGGCTGCCGAGCGCGAGCCAGGCGAACGGCGCTTCGGATCCGCCGATCTCGGCGACCGTCAGCTCCACCATCCGGCGCGTCAGCGCGTCGAGCACGACCGAGTAGATCGCCGAGATGCTCGTCGCCGCGAGCCGCGTCTCGTGCAGCCCCAGCACCATCGCCGCGAGCTGCGACGAAACCGCGGCGAGCTGATCGACCGACTCGGCGGCGGCGATCTCGCGGCGCACGTAGAAGGAGCTGCGCGTCTCGACCGCGATCAGGTCGAGGTCGGCGACGACGCCGACCAGCTCGCCGCGCGCGGAGAGCACCGGGAAGTGGCGGATCCCGCGGTCGAGCATCTCGAGCAGCACGCCGCCGCCCAGGCGATCCGGCGCAACGGTGTACGCGGGCGCCGTCATCACCGCGCTGACCGGCTCCTCGCCCGACACCCCCGCGGCGACGACGCGCGAGCGCAGGTCGTGGTCGGTCATGATCCCGACCGCGCCCGGGAGCCTCACGCAGACGGCCGTTGCCCCGGCGGCGTTCATCAGGCGCGCCGCCTCGCGGATCGTGGTGTCGGGCGCGACGACTACCGGTGCGGCTCGGATCAGCGAGCCGACCGGCTGGTGCGCCGGGTCGCGGGCGGCGACGCCCGGCGCGGCGCCGCCGCCCGGCGACGGCGCCGGCACGCCCAGCGCGTCGCCGCGGGTGGTCAGCAGCGAGCGCGCGACGAAGCCGACGCTCTCGGGCCGCGCGAGCACGCGCAGCGCGACGTCGGCGCCGAGCCTGTAGCAGAGCGTGTCCTCGTGCGCGCGGGCGGTGAAGCCGGCCGGCAGGCCGGAGAGCATCGAGCCGTGCCCGAACAGCTCGCCGGCGCCGAGCAGGTCGAGCACCGCGCCGGCGTGGACGATCTCGACCGCGCCGCTGCGAACCACGCGAACGTGCTCGACCGGCTCGGCGCCCTCGGCGAAGATCGTCGTTCCGGCGAGGTGGAACTCGATCTCCGCGGAGCGGGCGGCGAGCTCCACGTCGGCGCGCGACAGCGCGTCGAACGGGGCGTGCAGGCGCAGGAAGTCGGCCACGTCGGAGAGCGCGGTGACCGCCGTCGCGACGGCGCGGCGCTCGACGCCGTCCGGTGGTCCCGGCGCCGCCGCTGCTCCGCCCTGCTCGTCTTCGCGCACGTCCGTGGCCCCCGTCCCTCACCGCTCGTGGCGCCCGGATCCGCCGGTACGCCGGCCGCCTCTACGCGAACACGACGGTCGCGTTGCGGTTGATGATCACACGATCCTCCAGATGCCAGCGCACCGCGCGGGCCAGCACGACCCGCTCGATGTCGCGGCCGATGTGGGCGAGGCGCTCGGCGCTGTCGCGGTGCGACACCCGCGCGGTGTCCTGTTCGATGATCGGACCGGCGTCGAGCTCCTCGGTGACGTAGTGCGCGGTCGCGCCGATCAGCTTCACGCCGCGCTCGCGCGCCTGCGCGTACGGGTCGGCGCCGGCGAACGCGGGCAGGAACGAGTGGTGGATGTTGATGATCGGCACGCCGACGCGCGCGAGGAAGCCGGCGCTCAGGATCTGCATGTAGCGGGCGAGCACGACGAGGTCGAAGCCCTCCGCGAGCAGCTCGAGCTGCGCCTCCTCGGCGGCGTTCTTGGCCGCGGCGGTGACCGGCACGTGCACGTAGCGCACGCCGAAGGCGTCGACCTCCGCGCGCATCCGCTCGTGGTTGGAGATCACGAGCGCGATCTCGCATTCGAGCTCGCCGCGCCGCCAGCGCCACAGCAGGTCCATCAGGCAGTGATCGGCCGTCGAGCTCATCACCGCGACGCGCTTGCGCTCGGACGCGTAGGTCAGCCGCCAGCGCATGTCGAAGCGCTCGGCGACCGGCGCGAACGAGGCCTCGAAGCGTGCGCGCGCGCCGGCGCCGGCGTCGGCGACGCTGAACTCGACGCGCATGAAGAAGCGCCCGCCCTCCGGGTCGGTCGAATACTGGTCCGACTGGATGATGTTGCCGCCGTGGTCGGAGATCGCCGCGGACACGGCGGCGACGATCCGCGGTCGGTCGGGGCAGGAGATGACCAGTCGCGCGAGGCTCAACTGGCGGCGATTGTAGGGCGCCGCCCAGACCGCTCCGCGGCGCCCGCGCGCGCCCCGCAGACCGCCCACGCCGAGCGCCGCACCCGCGCGCGCCGCTCCAAGCGCGCCACGCCCCACCCAGAGCGCGCCCTCAGCCGGTCGGGTGCAGGTTCTCGTAGTAGATGACCGGCTGGGTGTAGGCGGCGTAGCCGGTCACGTTCGCGCGGCTGACGTTCTGCACGGGGATCGCGCTGATGTTGACGGTCGGCAGTTCGGCGTCGATCGCGGAGGCCGCCTGGGTGATCAGCGCCTGCGTCGGGGCGCCGCCGGGGCTGTCCCCGAGCTGGTCGAGCAGTGTCTGCAGCGTGGTGCTGCCGAAGTGCTGCAGGGCGGCGTCGCTGACCGGGTCGAGCGCCGTGTTGGCGTCCTGTTCGAGCAGGAAGCCGGCGCCCCCGAGCAGCGGCGTGTCCGCTTCGATCGTCGACTCGAGTCCCGGGGACTGCTGGAGCGCGAGCAGCTGATCGGTGTCGTTGATGAAGATGAACTTGACGACGACGCCGATGTTGTTGTCCAGCTCGCCCGACAGGAGGTTGAGCAGCTCGCCGGCGCCGCCGCCCAGCTCGCCGAAGTTGGTGTACACGTTCAGCGTGATCCCGTCGGGGTAGCCGGCCGCCCGCATCAGGCTCCGCGCCTGCTCGGGGTCGTAGCTCGTCGGCTGTGCCTGGCCGAAGGCCGCCGGCACCGTCAGCACGCTCGGCTGGTCGTCGGTGCCGTCGACGGCGGCCGCCAGATCGGCGCGGTTGAGCGAAAGGTTGATCGCCTGGCGCACCAGCGGGTTGGCGAGCGGGCCGCTCGCGACGTCGAAATGCCATCCGAGCACACCCGGCCCGCTCTGCAGGATCGTCGCGCTGACGCCGTCGATGCGCGACACATCGGTGGCCTCCTCGAACTCCTTCCAGGAGAGGCCGCTGGTGTGCGTGGCGTCGCCCGCCAGCAGCTTCGCCAGGCGGTCCGGGGAGCTGTCGTCCTCGCGGATGTAGACCCGCGTGTAGTACGGGCGCGCCCAGAAGCCTGGGTTCGCCTGCAGCTCGATCACGCGGCGCGGCACGAACTGCGACACCCAGTAGGCGCCGAAGCTCGCGGAGTGCGTGGTGCCCCACTGCTGCGCCCACGGATCGGCGTGCGTCGCGTGCGAGCGGTAGAGCGCGCTGTCGTAGATCGCCAGGTCGTAGGAGGCGAGCACCGACAGCGTGAACGGGCTCGGCGAGGTGACGTTGACGCGCACCAGGTGGCTGTCGAGCACCGTGACGGGGTCGGCGACGTCGATGTGCGCCAGCGCGAACAGGAAGGGCGCGACCGGCGAGCGCGCGAGCGCGCGGTCGAGGCTCCAGCGCACGTCGGCGGCGCTGAACAGGTCGCCCGAGTCGCCGCGGACCCCGCGGCGCAGCTCGAACGTGTAGCTGCCGTCGCTCGAGCGCTGCCACGAGGTCGCGAGGTACGGCACGACCGCCCCGTCGGGCGGCAGCTGGGCGTTCGATCCCGGCGCCGCCGGGGCGGGCCGCACCAGCTCGCTCGACCAGCTCGGCAGGATCGAGGCCGAGGCGGGCGACGGCGTTCCCGTCTCGTCGAGGTCGACCGGCAGCTGGGCGACCAGGTCGGTGAACGTGTGGGCCGCGGCCGAGGTGGCGGCCGCGGAGCTTCCGCCGCAGCCCGCGAGCGCGAGCGCTCCCGCGGCCGCCGCCGCGAGCACGCCGGCGCGCAGCGCGCGACGGCCACGGGACGGTCTCAATACGCGCGGCCGGGGTTCTCGAGATCGCTTCTGCGCGCAGCCCCGCTCACGGCGCCAGTCTACCCGCGGCTCAGCCGCTCAGCTGGTCGTAGTAGACGGCGCCGTCCGGGTACGCGGCGTAGCCGCCGATCCCCGCGCGCGTGACCAGCTGGCCGGGAACGTCGACGAGCGGGATCACCGGGAACGACGCGGAGAGGATCGCGAGCGCCCGCGCCGGCGTCCCCGACCCCGCGCCCGCGCGTAGCGCCCCGGCGAGCGCGTCGAGCGCCGGGGCGTCGTAGCCCTCGATGTCGCCGGGCGAGCCGGGCAGGTAGTCGTAGGCGATCGCGAACGCGGCCGAGGCGACCGGCACGGAGGTGGTTTCGAGCACCGCGCCGACCGCGCCCGTGCGCGCGAGCGCCGCCAGGTCCGCAACGCTCGCCACGTATCGCACGCGCACGCGCACGCCGATCGCGCCCAGCTCGCGCGCGATCGACGCGAGCTCCGCCGGCGCCTGCGGGTCGCCGGCGAGGCACGCCGCCACCACGACCGCGAAGCCGTGCGGGTGGCCGGCGCGCGCGAGCAGCCGCCGCGCGAGCGCGACGTCGTGCGGGTAGGCGGGCTCGCGCAGCCCCGGCGTGAGCGTGCCCGCGAGCGGCCCGCGGGCCGGGCGCGCGACGCCGGCGAAGGCGGTGCGCGAGATCGCCGCGCGGTCGATCGCGAGCGACAGCGCGCGCCGCACGAGCACGTCCGCGAAGGGCGCGAAGCGCTCGTCGGGCACGAGCGTGCTGACCGCGGTCGAGGCGAGCGTCACCGCGCGCAGGCCGCTGGTGTGCGCCGCGACCTGGAAATCCGCCCAGTCGAGCCCGTCGGTGTGCGACGCCTCCCCCGCGGCGACGTCGGCGAGTCGCAGCGCCGCCGAGGGGACGGCCTCGATCGCTACGAGCCCGAACGCCGGCGGCCGCCGGAAAAGCGGGTTCGCGCGCAGCAGGAGCTTTCCGGCGGGCTGGAAGCCGAGCAGCTCCCAGGCTCCGTAGAAGGCGAGGTGGCCGGCGAGCCAGCGCCGCGCGCGCGGGTCCGCGGCGCTCTCGTGCGCGCGCACGGCGCGGCTGTCGAGCACGCCGAAGCGGAAGTCGCCGAGCACCGCGAGCGTGAACGGGCTGGGCGCCGTGACGTTGACGCGCACGGTTTCGGCGCCGAGCACGGTGACCGGGTCGGCGAGCGAGATCCGCCCGGCGGCGGCGAGCGAGCGCGCGGCCGCGGAGAGCGCCAGCGCGCGCCTGAAGCTGAAGCCGACGTCGGCGGCGCTCAGCGTGTGCCCGTAGGCGCTGACGACGCCGTGGCGCAGCACGAAGCTGTAGTCGCCGCCGGGCAGCGCCCGCCACGAGCCGGCGAGAAAGCCCGTCATCGCGCCGGCCGGGGCGAGCGTGGCGGCGCCCGCCGCGCGTCCCGCGGGCCGCACGAGCGTGCCGGCGAGCGAGGTCTCGACCGCGTCGAACGCGGGGCCCTGCTCGGCGGCCGGGTCGAGGCTCCGTGGCAGCGCGGCGACGACGTCGATGAACTCCGCGACGGCCGGCGTGGGCGCGCGCGCGGGCGTGCCGCCGCCGCAGGCCGCCAGCCCGCAGGCCGCGACCAGTCCCACGATGGCGCCGCTGCACACCCGCATCCGCTGAATCCTTGCGCGCCACGCGCACCGGCGCTTCCACTCTTTAGCATCTGTTCCGATCGGCGCATGCGCCGATCGGCGGAACGGCGCATGCGCCGTTCCGCGGGTGGGTGCATGCACCCACCCGTAAAGCCAATTGAGGAGAACGGAGCTTGGGCGCCAACATCGATCCCCAGATCGACCCCGACCGCTTCCGGCAGGTTCTCGGGCATCTGCCCACCGGTGTCACGGTCGTCACGGCGCACCACCCGAGCGGGCCGGTGGCGATGTCGGCCAACTCCGTCACGTCGGTCTCGCTGCAGCCGCCGCTGATCCTGTTCTGCCCGGCGAAGAGCTCGACGAGCTGGCCGAAGATCCACGCCAGCGGGCGGTTCTGCGTGAACGTGTTCGCCGCCCATCACGAGGAGATCTCGCAGCGCTTCGCCGCGGTCGGCGTCGACCGCTTCGCCGGCGTCGCCTGGCACTCGCGCCCGTCCGGGCCCGCGCTCGACGACGCCGTCGCCTGGATCGAGTGCACGATCGACGCGGTGCACGAGGCGGGCGATCACCTGATCGTCGTCGGCGCCGTCGACCAGCTCGAGACGCGCGAGGGCGAGACCAGCCCGCTCGTCTTCTTCCGCGGGCGCTACGGCTCGTTCTCGGCCAACGACGAGTGAACCGTGGCGGCCGCCGGGCGGCGATCTCTATGCTTGGCGGTCACGTGAGCCCCGTGGACGCAGTCACGCGCCGGAGGGTCACCTTCTCGCGCAACCTCACGCTGTCGCTGTCGCGGACCTGCGTCTCGCACTGCAAGTACTGCGCCTTCGCGACGCACCAGCCGCACCTGCACGAGCCCGACGAGGTGCGCGCGCTGCTCGACCACGCGGCGCACCGCAACGTCAAAGAACTGCTGATCCTGACCGGCGACGACCCCGCCCACCATCCCGGGGTGCGCGAGCGCCTCGACGCGCTCGGCTTCGCGGACTTCGTCGACTACGTGAGCTGGTGCTGCCGTGAGGCGCTTTCGCGCGGGCTGCTGCCGCACACGAACCTCGGCGCGCTCTCGCGCGAGGAGCTTGCGCGCCTGCGCGAGGTGACGGCGTCGCAGGGGCTGATGCTCGAGTCGCTGCGCGGCGATCTCGTCGCCCACCAGGGGTCGCCGACGAAGGACCCGTCGCTGCGGCTGGCGACGATCGACGCCGCGGGGGAGCTGCGGATCCCGTTCACGAGCGGCATCCTGATCGGCATCGGCGAGACGCCGGCGGATCGCCTCGAGGCGCTCGCCGCGCTCGCGGCGCTCCACCGCCGCCACGGGCACATCCAGGAGCTGATCCTGCAGAACTTCGTGCCCCACCGGCGCTACTACGGCGAGGAGCCCGCCGAGGTCGCGACTGCCGCCGCCTCGGAGTACTGGCGCACCGGGCTCGGCCGCCACCCGACGCTGCCGTTGCCCGAGTGGGCCTGCGAGGTGGGGATCGACGAGATCCGCGAGCTGGTCGCCCACGCCCGCGAGCTGCTGCCCGACGTCGGCATCCAGGTGCCGCCGAACCTCTCGGACTCCTGGCCGGCGCTGGTCGCCGCCGGCGCGAGCGACCTCGGCGGGCTCTCCGCCAACGGCGATCACATCTCCCCCGAGCACCCGTTCCCCTCGCCGCTGCAGGTGCGCCGGCGCCTCGCGCGCGACGGCGTCGCGCTGACCGAGCGCCTCTGCGTCTACGGCCGCTACATCGACCCCGAGTGGGTGTCGCAGAGCGTCCTGGACGTGATCACCTCGCGCTACTGGTCGTTCATCCCGCGGCGCGGCTCGGGACGGCGCAGCGAGCGCCTGATCCGCCGCGACCTGGTGGCGGGTGCGATCGCGAAGGGGCGCGACGGCGTGGCGCTCGCCGAGGAGGAGCTGACCGCGCTCTTCGCGGAGACGCGCCCGGAGGCGATCGAGGAGATCCGCGCCGCCGCCGACGAGCTGCGCGCCGAGCTGGCCGGCGAGACCGTGACCTTCGTCGTCTGCCGCAACATCAACGTCTCCAACATCTGCATCGTCGGCTGCGCGTTCTGCGGCTTCGGGCAGGGCAAGCGCTCGCCCGACGCCTACGAGTACGACCGCGCCGCGCTCGAGGCGAAGGTCGCCGAGGCCGTCGAGTTCGGCGCGACCGAGATCTGCATGCAGTCCGGGATCCACCCCGACTGGCAGCTCGAGGACTACGAACACTGGCTGCGCGTGATCAAGCAGGCCGCGCCGCAGCTGCACCTGCACGCGTATTCGCCGATGGAGATCGCGCACTGCTGCGACATCTCCGGGCTCCCGCCGGCCGAGGTCTTCGCGCGCCTGCGCGAGGCGGGGCTCGACTCGACGCCGGGCACCGCCGCGGAGGTCCTCCACGACGGCGTGCGCGAGCGGATCTCGCCGAACAAGCTGCCGGTCGCGCGCTGGGTCGAGATCATCGAGGCCTCGCACGCCGCCGGCCTGCGCTCGACGGCGACGGTGATGTTCGGCCACATCGAGGAGCCGTGGGAGCTGGCCGAGCACATGCGGGTCGTGCGCGCCCTGGCGGAGCGCACCGGCGGCTTCACCGAGTTCGTGCCGCTGTCGTTCATCCCCTACCAGACGCTGCTCGGGCGCACGCACGGCGTCGAGGAGATCTCGACGGCGGAGAAGCTCAAGCACACCGCGGTCTTCCGCCTCGCGCTCGGGCACTCGATCGTCAACCTGCAGAGCTCGTGGGTGAAGATGGGCCTCGACGCCGCCACCGAGTCGCTGCGCTGGGGGGTCAACGATCTCGGCGGCACGCTGATGGAGGAGTCGATCAGCCGCATGGCGGGCTCCTACCATGGCGTCAGGCTCGAGCCGGCGCAGCTCGTCGCCGCCGCCCACGCCGCCGGGCGCCCCGCCGCGGAGCGCTCGACGCTCTACCGCATCCTGCGCCGCTACGAGCTTGGCGGCGACGCGCCAGTCGCCCGTGAGGATTCGCCCGCGCTGGCATGACGGCGGCGCCGGCGGGGCGCGCGAGGATTCCGCCGCCGCGGTCTGGTCTGGGCCCGTTTCCCGGGCCGGTAGGATCCCCGGCAGCCCGATCGATCCGCGACTAGACGAGGTCAGAGCGCTCTGAGCACCGTTGACACCCGCAGCGCCGATGCCGCAGTGGGGGAGCAGGGGGAGCAACCCGCCGCCGGGGCGGGCGCCGAAGCCGGCCTCGCGCGTTTCCTGACGCTCGAGGATCGCGTCGAGCTGCTGCGTCTGATGGTCACGACGCGGGCGATCGAGGAGCGCGGTCTCAGCCTCTACAAGCAGGGCAAGGTTTCCGGCTCCTTCTACGACGGCCGCGGCCAGGAGGCGACCGCGGTCGGCGCGACCTTCGCGCTCGGCCCCGACGACCCGGTCTGCCCGCTGATCCGCGACCTCGGCGCACACCTCGTCAAGGGCACCCCGCCGGCCGCGATCCTCGCCCACTACCTCGGGCGCGCCGGCGGTGTCGGGCGCGGACGCGACGGCAACGTGCATCTCGGCGACGCGACGCGCGGCGTCGTCGGCATGGTCTCGATGCTGCCCGACATGATGGTCGTGGCGGTCGGCATGGCGTGGGCGTTCAAGCTGCGCGGCGAGCAGCGCTGCGCGCTCTCGCTCTTCGGCGACGGCGCGACCTCGGTCGGCGACTGGCACGAGGCGATGAACCTCGCCGGGCTCTGGCAGGTGCCGGCGATCTTCGTGCTCGAGCAGAACGGCTACGCCTACTCGACCCCGAGTTCGCGCCAGTTCGTCGTCGACCCGCTCGAGCGCGCCAAGGTCTACGGGATCGCCGCCGCCTCCGTCGACGGCAACGACGCCGAGGCGGTGTTCGAGGTGACCCGCCAGGCGCGCGAGCGCGCGCTCGCCGGCGGCGGCCCGACCCTGATCGCCGCGCAGACGATGCGCATGCACGGCCACGGCGCGCACGACGACGCCTCCTACGTGCCGCCCGAGCTGTTCGCGCAGTGGGCGGCGCGCGACCCGCTGGAGCGCCAGCGCGAGCGCCTGCGCGCGCTCGGCGTCGACGTCGCGGCGATCGACGCCGAGGTTCGCGCGCAGGTCGATCTCGCGACCGACGAGGCGCTGGCGATGGCGGAGCCGCCGCCCGCCCGCCCGCTCGAGGACGTCTTCTGCGAGGGCGAGCCGCGCGTCGTGGGCCGCGGCGCGGCGCCGTGGAGCGGCTTCGCGGGCACGTGAGCGAGCTGACCTATCTCGAGGCAATCTCCGACGCGCTGCGCGTGGCGCTGCGCGAGGACGACCGCGTGCTGCTGCTCGGCGAGGACATCGGCGCCTTCGGCGGCGCCTTCAAGGTCACCGCCGGGCTGCAGCAGGAGTTCGGCGCCGACCGCGTGTTCGACACGCCGATCTCCGAGGAGGCGATCGTCGGCGGCGCCGTCGGCGCGGCGATCGTCGGCATGCGCCCGGTCTGCGAGATGCAGTTCGCCGACTTCGTCGCCTGCGCCTTCGACCAGCTCGTCAACGTCGCCGGCAAGCTGCACTGGCGCGCCGGGCTGGCGGCGCCGATCGTCGTGCGCCTGCCGTGCGGCGGCGGCGTGTCCGGCGGCCCGTACCACTCGCAGAACCCCGAAGCCTGGTTCATGCACGCGCCCGGGCTCAAGGTCTTCGCCCCCTCCAGCGCTTACGACGCCAAGGGGCTGCTGCTCGCCGCGATCGCCGATCCGAACCCGGTCATCTTCCTCGAGCACAAGTACCTCTACCGGCGCGTGCGCGGCGAGGTGCCGCCGGGCGCCTACACGACGCCGCAGAGCGCGAACACCGTGCGTGACGGCGACGACCTGGTCGTGATCGCCTACGGCGCGATGGTGCACGCCGCGCTGGCGGCCGCCGAGGCGATCGACGAGGCCGGCGTGCGCGTGCTCGACCTGCGCACACTCGTGCCGCTCGACGAGCGCGCGATCCTCGACGCCGTGCGCGACTGCGCCAAGGTCGTGGTCGTCGACGAGGCCAACTACACCTGTGCCGCCGGCGCCCAGGTCGCGTCGCTGATCGCCCAGTACGGCTACGGCGACCTCGACGGCCCGGTCGTCCGCGTCGCCACCCCCGACGCGCCGATCCCCTTCGCGCCGTCGCTCGAGCGCGCCGCACTGCCCGGCGTCGAGCGCATCCGGGACGCCTGCCGTGAGCTCCTCGCCTACTGAGAGCGCCGGCCGGCGCCAGGTGGAGATCGTGATGCCCCAGCTCGGCATCACCGTCACCGAGGGGACGCTGATCGCCTGGCGCAGGCAGCCCGGGGACCTCGTCGCGCGCGACGAGGCGATCTGCGACGTCTCGAGCGACAAGGTCGACACGGAGATCCCCGCGCCCGCGGCCGGCCGGATCCTCGAGCTGCTGATCGAGGTGGGGACGACGGTCGACGCGGGCACCGTGATCGCGACGATGGAGGAGGAGGAGTCCGCCCTGCGGGCTCCCTCCCCGGGGGCGGTCGCCGTGGGCGGCGAGGACGGGCCGGCGGCGCGCGCGCCGCGCGAGGCGCCGCGCGGCGACGCGGAGCGCCATTCGCCGGTCGTGATGCGGTTGGCGGCGGAGCTCGGCGTGGCGCTCGAGACGGTCGCCGGCAGCGGCCGCGACGGGCGCGTGCGCCGCGAGGACGTGCTCGCCGCGGCCCAGGGGTCGACGACGGCCTCCGGCGCGGCGCTCTATGTGCCGCCGGCGGCCGGGCGGCTCTCGCGCATGCGCCAGACGATCGGCGAGCACGTCAAGCGCTCGCTGCGCGAGTCGGCGACCGTGACGTCGTGGATCGAGGTGGATTTCTCCGCCGTCGAGGCGCGCCGGCGCGCGCTCGGCGTCACCGCGCTGCCGGTCGTGGCCGCCGCGACCGTGGCGACGCTCGCCGAGTTCGGTGAGCTGAACGCCTGGCTCGACGGCGACGCCTACACGGTCCACCACGACGTGAACCTCGGCATCGCCGTCTCGCTCGGCGCCGACGGGCTGATCGTGCCGGTCGTGCGCGCGGCGCAGGCGCTCGACGTGGAGGGCCTCGCCGCGGCGATCGCCGACCTCGCCGGACGCGCCCGCGCCGGTTCGCTGTCACCGGACGAGGTTCGTGACGGCACCTTCACGATCACCAACCCCGGCCAGTTCGGCACCTTCATGGCGACACCCGTGCTCAACCAGCCCCAGGTCGCGATCCTCGACATCGAGGCGATCGTCCGCCGCCCGGTCGTCGTGACCGAGGGCGGCGCGGAAACGATCGCGATCCGCCCGGTCTGCGTGCTCGGCCTCTCCTGGGACCACCGCGCACTCGACGGCGCCTACGCCGCCCACTTCCTCGGCGCGCTACGCGAGCGGCTGCAGGGGGTTGGCTGACGGGCGGACCGCTGCGCTAGGTTTGTGCTCCCAACCACCAGGAGGACCTCGTGACCACCGCCAAGACCCGCATCCAGAAGATCGCCACGGTCGTCGTCCCCGTCTCCGACCAGGACCGCGCGATCGCGTTCTACGTCGACACGCTCGGCTTCGAGAAGCGCAGCGACGTGCCGTTCGGCAACGGTTACCGCTGGGTCGAGGTGGCGCCGGCGGGCGCGGAGACCACGATCGCGATCGCGCCCCCGCCGGAGGGCAAGCCGACCGGCAACGTCGAGACCGGCATCAGCCTCCACAGCGAGGACATCGATGCGGACCACGCGGCGCTGAAGTCGCTCGGCGTCGACGTCGACGCCGAGGTCACCCGCATGGGCGGCCCGGTCCCGCCGCTGCTCTGGTTCCGCGACCCCGACGGCAACACGCTGATGATCGTCGGCTGAGGCGGCGGGCGCGCCCGCGCGCGCGGGCGCGCCTTCCTACGCCAGCGCCTCGAGCTCGGCCTCGACCTCCTCCAGCAGCGGCAGCGTCTCCCAGTCACCGGTCCCGAGCAGCGCCCTGCCGGCGAGCAGGTTGGCGGCGCGCACGCAGGCGGGCGGCGGCCAGCCGCGCAGCAACCCGAAGATGAACCCGGCGGCGAAGGCGTCGCCGGCGCCCACCTCGTCGGTGACGTGCAGCGTCGCGGCCGGGGGGATGCGCTCGCCGCCGACCAGCGCCCCGCCGGCGCCCAGCCGGATCACCGAGGGGATCGGGATCGCCTGCGCAAGCTCCGCGGCGGTGCCCGTGCCCCACAGCAGGTTGCCCTCCTCCAGACCGCAGAGGTACCAGTCCGCGCTCGCCAGCGCGGGCAGCGTTCGGGCGGCGGCGGCCGCGGGCTTGTCGGGCAGCGCCGGGCGAAAGTTGGGGTCGAAGACGACCGTGATGCCGCGCCGCTTCGCGCGCGCGACGAGATCGAGCACCAGCTCGGCGGCGCTCTGCGAGATCGCCATCGTGATCCCCGTGACGTGCACGACGCGGACGCCGTCGAGCGCCTGCTCGGGAACGTCGCCGGGGCACAGGTCACATGCGGCGGAGCCGCGGCGGTGGTAGAGCACGCTGGTGCGGCCGTCCTCGCGCCACTTGATGAACATGCCGGTGCGCCCCGGCTGGACGATCGCGTAGCGGGTGTCGACGCCCTCACGCGCCAGCGCATTCAGGATCAGGGCGCCGATGGGATCCTCGCCGACGCGCGAGATCCATCGCACGCCGACGCCCAGGCGGGCCAGCGCGATCGCCATGTTCGACTCGGCCCCGGCGAAGCGAAGCGTCAGCGGCATCCCGAGGCG
The DNA here is from genome assembly GCA_964483345.1 of uncultured Solirubrobacteraceae bacterium. Taxonomy (GTDB): domain Bacteria; phylum Actinomycetota; class Thermoleophilia; order Solirubrobacterales; family Solirubrobacteraceae; genus Palsa-513. The sequence goes on along the minus strand of CAZABN010000005.1, from coordinate 49,267 downwards.
CAGCGGGCCGGGCGCGGGGGGGTCGAGCAGCCCGAGGGACTCGCCGACCGTCAGGACGCTCACGGCAGCGGCGCCCGGTAGTCCTCGGGGTAGCCCGCGACCAGCTCGCCGACCGCGCCCTTCAGCCGCCGCAGAGGGAGCGTCGAGCGCAGCTTCAGGATCTCGTCCTGCACGTCCTCGCCGTCGCGCAACGCGCAGAAGAGCTCCGGGCGCACGTTCGCGAGCGCCGACACGCAGCCGGCGGCGCCGGCCGCGAACCCGTCGCGAACGAAGCCGTCGGTGCCGACCAGCACGTCGACGCCGCAGGCGAGGTATTCGAGCAGCCGGTCGAAGGACTTCGTCGAGTCCTTGACGCCGTGCAGCCCTTCGGCGGCGAGCGAGCGCAGCGCATCCGCCGAAAGCTCGTTCCCGGTCCGCGCCGGGATCGTGTACGCGTAGACCTGCTCGCCGCGGCAGGCGTCTAGCAGGGCCCGGTAGTGGGCGACGATCTGAGCGTCGCCGTAGGCGTAGTAGTACGGCACGACCGCCGAGATCGCGTTCGCGCCGCCCGCCAGCGCCGCGCGTCCGGCGCGCACGGTCGCCTGCGTCGACGGGCGCCCGATGTGCGCGAGCACGCGCAGTCTGCCGCCGGCGCTTCGCACCGTCGCCTCGACGACGCTGTCGAGCTCCGCGTCCGACAGCAGCGGTCCCTCCCCGGTCGTTCCGCACGGCATCAGCGCATCCACGCCGGCGGCGACGAGGAATTCGACGTGCGCCGCGAGCGCGCCCAGGTCCGGGCGCCCCTCCGCATCGAACGGCGTCAGCAGCGCGACGATCACCGCCGGGCGCGCCGCTACCCCCACGAGGCCTCCGTCATCGGCCGCAGCGTCGCGGCGGGCGCCGGCGCGTGCGCGGCGGCGGACCAGACGTCTCGGCCTACGCCCATGGTGTCGGCGACCCTCGCGCGCATCTAGGCAAACGTATAGGGGATCTCGTGTGCGAGGACCAGCACGTGCAGGCCGGCGCCGAGGTCGGCCACCGCGTCGGCGGTCTCGCCCGCCCCGGCGGTGTTGCCGGCCACGGCGTCCCAGTGGTAGGGCACGAGCGTGTGCGCACCGATCGCGCTCGCCAGCTCGACGGCCTCGCGGGCGTTCAGGTTTCCGGCGATGTTGCGGGCCTCGCGCTCGGCGTCGCGGCCGTTGACTGGGAGCAGGGCAACATCGACCGCCTGGTCGCGCAGCGCCGCCTCGAGCCCCGGGTCGGGGATCGTGTCGCCGGCGTGGTAGACGGTCGGGCCGGCGCCGGCGATCACGTAACCGACGAAGCGCCCGTCGCCATCGCTGTAGCCGTCGGCGGTGTTGACCGCGTGCCAGGCCGGCACGACGCGCAGCTCGAGCTCGTCGAGATCGAGGCGCTCGCCCGGCGACAAGGGCGTCAGCGGCAGCACGCCCTGCGCGAGCGCTGCGGCCGGCGCGGGCACGATCAGGTGGGCCGACGGGCTGCGCTGCGCCAGCCGGCGCAGGAACGGGAGGTCGAGGTGGTCCTCGTGCTCATGCGTGACGAGCACCCAGTCGATCGCCTCACTGACCGGCTCGAAGGCCGCCGGGTCGAGCAGCCTTGCCTCGTGCGGGCTGAGCCACGGGTCGATCAGCAGGCGCCGGTTGGCGGTCTCGAGCAGGAAGCCCGCCTGGCCGAGCCAGGTGAGCCGGGGTCCGTTGACCTTCACGACCGCGCCGAGACGTCCTGGCCTACTAGTACTCGTAGAACCCGCGGCCGGACTTGCGCCCGAGGCGTCCCGCGGAGCACATCCGCCGCAGCAGCGGCGGCGCCGCGAAGTCCGCTCGCCTGAACTCCTCGAACAGCGAGTCGCAGACCGCGCAGACGACGTCGAGGCCGATGAAGTCGCACAGCGTCAGCGGTCCCATCGGGTGCCCGCAGCCGAGCACCATCGCGCTGTCGATGTCCTCGCGCGTGGCGAAGCCCTCCTCGAGCATGCGGACCGCGGCGACGAGGTAGGGGACGAGCAGCATGTTGACGACGAATCCGGCCCGGTCGGGGCTCGTGATCGCCGTCTTGCCGAGGCTCGCGACGAAGCTCCGGGCCGCGGCGAGCGTCTGCTCGCTGGTGTCGAGCCCCGGCACCACCTCGACGAGTCGCATCACCGGCGCCGGGGAGAAGAAGTGCAGGCCGATCATCCGCTCCGGCGCCTCGAGCTCGCCCGCGAGCGTCGCGATCGGGATGCTCGACGTGTTCGACGCCAGCAGCGCCTGCGCGGAGACGTGGGCCTGCAGGCGGTCGAAAACGTCGAGCTTGACGGTCAGATCCTCGAGCACCGCCTCGATCACCAGCTCGCGGTCCGCGAGCCCGGCTAGGTCGTCGACGTATTCGATCCGCTCGAGCAGCTCCTTCTGGCTCTGCGCGTCGAGCTTGCCGGCGGCGAGCGCGCGCTGGGTGGACGCGACGATGCGCGCGAGCGACGCCGCCCGCGCGTCCGCGATCGGCTCGTGCACGCGCACGTCGTGCCCGGCCGCCGCGACGGTCTCGGCGATGCCGCTCCCCATCAGGCCGCCGCCGACGATGCCGACTCGCAGGGGCGCGTTCACGCAGCGATTCTATGCGGAGCGCGGCTTGGCCAGGCGAGGGGGCGCAACTGCGAGCTCGTTCGGATCGCCTCACGGTGGGTGTCGGCGCGTGGCGCGATGGGGCGCTGTTATTCTGGCCCGCCAACGGTGGCTTCCTGGCGAGATCACCGCGACACGGGGAGAGCTGACGGGTGCTCGCTGACAAGCGTGATGGGCGTTTTGCACTGCCGCCGGCGGCTCCCCGCAAGCTCGCACGGCTGCGGCGGGCCTCGGCTCTCGCGCTTCTCTGCGTGGCGATCGCGCTGGCGAGCGTGGCGCTGCTCTCGCCCTCCGGTGCCGCGGCCGGCTCGCGCCTAGCCACTACCGACTCGACCAGCCTGATCGGTCCGACCGGGCCGACCGCGTCGAACTGCACCGTGAACAGTGGAACCCTCGAACCGGGGGCGGGCACGACAGGCACCGGCGAGACTCCTGCGCCACTCGGTCCTGCCCCAACCGGGCTGATCGCCGTGAAGATCTACAGCCCGAAGGCCAAGGTCCAGTTCCCGAGCGCGCTGTTCACTCCCGCCGACTCGTACATCAAGGGGCTCGACTTCCTCGCGCAGTGGTGCAACCTCGAACCGCACCCGGACCTGTTCAATTGGGCGCCCCTTGACACGGTGTTTCAACAGGCGCAGGCGAGCGGCAAGTTCGTCATCCTGACGCTGATACCCGGTTTCGAGACGCCCTCGTGGGCGCTCAGCGGCGTCCAGGGCTTCACCTCCAGCTTTTCCTACAACACCGCCGACGACACGAACGCCGCCGACGCGAGGGTGCTCCCACTGCCCTGGGACCCGACCTACCTCGGCCGTTGGTTCACCTTCCTGCGAGCGGTGGCCGATCGATACGGCGACGACAAGTCGTTCCGCGTGATCGAGGCGGCCGGGCCGACGTCGGTCTCGACCGAGATGACGCTGCCGGACCTCACCGGCTCGCAGAGGATCGCGGGCTATCCGGAGATCGCCGACGGCGGCCTGCCCGCGAGCTATGGCGGCAAGGCGCTCGACGGCTCAGACATCGCGGCGTGGGAGGCGGCGGGTTACACGCCGGCCAAGCTCGTCGGCGCATGGACGCAGGCGTTCGCGGCCTACCATCAGATCTTCCGAAACCAGTTCATGGCCCTCGCCCTGTTCCCCTCGCTGCCGATCGGTGACGACTCGACCGTCAACGTGAGCGAGGGCTCCCAGGCCCGCCTGGACGTCGTCTCCTTGGGCAAGACGAACTACCAGCCGAGCTTCATCGTCCAGGAGGACGGCCTGGCGGGGACCGGGACCGGCACCGATCCCGGCTACAACATCGTCAGGGCGAACTGCACGACGGTCGTCACGGGACTGCAGACGAAGGTGCCACCGAATGACCTTCCGCTGACACCGGCGCTCGCGCTCGGGGTGCGCGCGAACCTCAACTTCATCGAGGTCTACGCCGGCGACGTCGTCTCGATGCCGAGCGTGTTCACCAGCTTCGAGATGCCCTCGTCACCGTTGCCGGCGACCGACCATTGCGCGCCGCTGAGGCTGACCTCGTCCGCGGGGACCTCGGCACCCGCCGGCGCCCCGGCCACCGTCACCGCGACGACGGACCTGACGCTGCCCCCGGGCCGTATCCAGGTCGTCAACGTCTTTGAGCAGACCGCGGCCGGGCCGGTCCTCGTTCGTGAATGCACCACGAGCAGCTGCCCGGTTCCGATCACGCCGGGCGTGGTTGCGACCAGGTTCACCGCGGACGTCGGCGCGCCGGGCACGGCGCCCTACACGAGCCAGGCGCTCGTCTCCGCGGCCCTCACCGCCGGCACGAGCGGGAGCAACCCAAAGCCGATTGCGCCGAACTGCAAGGGCACCGCCTGCTTGTGAGCGTGCACCGGGACCCGACGGGCGCGCTCGCCCACCACGACCGCCGCCCGCGGCGCGCCCGAGCTAGCGCACGCTGATCAGGTCGACGACGAAGACGAGCGTCTCGTCGGGACCGATCACGCCGCCGGCGCCCCGCTTGCCGTAGGCCAGCATCGGCGGGATCGTGATCCGCCGGCGCCCGCCGACCCGCATGCCGGTCACACCCTGGTCCCAGCCGGCGATCACCTGGCCCTTGCCGAGCTTGAACTTGAACGTCTCGCCGCGGTCCCAGGAGGCGTCGAACTGCGCTCCCGTCCGCCACGAGACGCCGACGTAGTGGACCTCGACGACGCGACCGGAGACGGCCTCATCGCCGCTGCCGGCAACGAGATCGTCGATTTCGAGCTGGTAGGACGGGTCCTGGTTCGCCGGGACCTCGACGAGCGGCTTCCCGGCTGCAGTCATGACGCCGCCGCCGCCGGCCTCGCCGCCAGATCCTCGACGCAGCCCGCGAAGAACTCGAGCGCCAGCCCGCGCTGGTCGCCGGCCGCGAGCAGCTCGCCGTAGCCGAGCTCCGCGCCGGCGAAGCCGTGCGCCTGCCAGCGCGGGCCCTTCGGAACCTCGCCCCACGGCACCACGTAGAGGTAGGGCTCGGCGTGCTCGCCGTCGCCCGGCGAGGCGCCGTAGCCTGCGCGGCGGCCCTCCTGTTCGGACCCCAGCTCGAGCGAGACGTCGAAGTGCTCCGGCCACAGCTGAACGCGCGAGGGATCGAGCGACGGATGCGCCGCGCGCAGCGCTTCGAGCACGCTCGTCGCGAAGCCGTAGTACTCCCCGAGCGCCGTCGCGGCCGGCGGATCGACGCCCGCCGCCACCGCGGCGCGGGTCGCATCGCGGCCGCGCTGGCGGATCAGCGCGCCGTGCTCGACGCGCAGCTGCTCGTCGGCGCCGAAGAACGGTGTGCCGAAACCGCCGAGCGTCCAGCGCAGGCCGATCTTGCCGTTCACCGCCGAGCGCGCCGGCGACAGCGTCTGCTCCGCCAGGCGGTGCAGCTCGTCGCGGGTCGCGGCGAAGGTGGGCGGCAGCGGCGCGAGCCGCGCGTACGGGCCCAGCCAGCGCCGTTCGCGCCAGGCGCTGTCACCGTCGCGCGCGGAGTAGTCGAGCGGTCGCCCCCCGGTCGGGTCGTCGGCGAACCACGGCGGCTCCGCGACCGCCGGCGGCGAGGGCTCGAGCACGCGTGCATCGGGCCCCAGCATCTCGCGGGCCTCGGCAGCGGCGTCGCGCGCGGCGATTACCTCCTGCATGCCGCGGCAGCCTACGGTACCCTGTCGCGGAATGGTCGTCGCCTGCTTCTACCACTGGTACACGGCCGGGCTCTACGCCTCTCCGGTGATCCTGGTCGGCGGCTGGCTGTTCTTCGCGAGCCGCCGTGACCGCCGCCGCGACGATCATGACGGCGGCGCCCCGCCCAGCGCTCCGCCGCAAGCGCTCTCCAGCTAGGCACCACGAAGCTGCTGGCGGCAGTCCCAGCGGTCAAGGCCCCGGGCGTCACCGCCGACGTCCTCGTCGTCGCGCTTGCGGTTCTCTACTGGGTGCCCTACCACCGCCGCGCCGGGCGGCTCGCGCGCGAGGGCCATCCCGTGGAGTCCTGGCGACAGTGGTGCTACGCCGCCGGCCTGCTGGTGCTGGTGGTCGCGCTCAGCACGCCGCTCGGCGTGCTCGCGGAGAAGCTGCTGGTCGCGCACATGGTCGAGCACCTGCTGATCGGCGACATCGGCGCGCTGCTGATCGTGCTCGGGCTGACGGGGCCGATGATCGCGCCCTTGCTGCGAATCGGCCTCTTCCAACGGCTGCGCTTCTTCACCCATCCGCTGGTCGCACTGCCGGTCTGGGCGATCGACCTCTACGCCTGGCACGCCCCCGCGCTCTACCAGGCGGCGCTTCGCAACGAGGGCGTCCACGCGCTCGAGCACGCCTGCTTCCTGCTCGCCGGGATCGCGATGTGGATGGCGCTGCTCGGTCCCCTGCCGAAGCCCGCCTGGTTCGGCAACCTCGCCCAGCTCTGCTACATCGTCGCGGTGCGCCTGATCGAGGGCGTGCTCGGCAACATCCTGCTCTGGTCGCACACCATCTTCTACCCCTACTACGGCGTCTATGAGAAGGCGTACGGGATCTCGCCGCTGGGGGATCAGGTCGACGCCGGCGCGGTGATGATGGTCGAGGGGAGCATCCTCACGATCCTGCTGTTCGCGTGGCTCTTCATGCGCGCCGCCAGCCAATCGGAGCAGCGCCAGGCGCTGCTCGACTTCGCCCGCGCCAACCACCTCGAGCTCGACGACGCGCGCGCCGCCCGCGCCGTGGCCGCCGGTCGCGGTGACGAGTTGCGCCGCCGACTCGAGGAGCGGCTGTCGTAGAGCATCCGTTGGGTTGTACGGATCGGCGCATGCGCCGATCCGCGGAACGGCGCATGCGCCGTTCCGGGGGCTGGTGCATGCACCAGCCCCTCACAGGATCTTCTAAAGGAGCCGCACGATCGCGACGATCCCGACCGCGACGATCAGCGCCCGCAGCGGCCCCGGCGGCAGGCGGCGCCCGTAGCGGGCCCCCAGTGCGCCGCCGCTGATCGAGCCGAGCGCGATCAGGCCCACCGCGGGCCAGGCGACGTGCGCGACGAGCGCGAAGATGGCGCCCGAGAGCAGGTTGGCGAGGCCGGCGAGGATGTTCTTGGCGGCGTTCAGCCGCTGCAGCGCGTCGTCGAGCGCGAGCCCGAGGATCGCCAGCAGCATGATCCCCTGCGCCGCGCCGAAGTAGCCGCCGTAGACGCCGGTCACGAAGACGGCGGCGAGCGTCGCGGCGCCGACGCGCTCGTGCGCGTGGCCGCGATGGCGGCGCAGCAGCGCGCCAAGCCGTGGCTGCGCGACGATCAGGATCAGCGCCGCCGCGATGAACACGGGCACGATCGCCTTGAAAGCCGACGCCGGCAGCGTCAGCAGCAGGGTCGCGCCGGTCGCGGCGCCGGCGGCCGTCGCGTACGCCAGCGTGCGCACGCGACGCCCCTGGCCCGTCAGCTCGCGCCGGTAGCCGACCGCGCCCGCCACCGATCCGGGCACCAGCCCGATCGTGTTCGACACGTTCGCGACCACCGGCGCGTAGCCGAAGGCGAGCAGCACCGGAAAGGTGATCAGCGTGCCGGACCCGACGACGACGTTGATCGCCCCCGCCGCACCACCGGCCGCGAGAATCGCGAGCGCCTGCAGCAGGCTCAAGGCTCAGAACGCCGACGGCTTCCCGGGCTCACCGCCCGACAGGCTACCCCCCACCGCGGGGGCAGGCGGGATAATCCCCACAGACCCCGCCTTCCCGAGCCGCGAGGAGACCCGTCATGTCCGCCAACAGTTTCGATGCGCGCGCCGAGCTCGTCGTCGGAAGCCGCCGCTTCGAGATCTACCGGCTCGACGCGCTCGCCGACCGCTTCGACGTCGCGCGCCTGCCGTTCTCGCTGAAGATCCTGCTCGAGAACCTGCTGCGAACCGAGGGCAACGGCTCCGTCACGGCAGCCGACATCGAGGCGCTCGCCTGCTGGGACGCGGCCGCCGATCCGAGCGTCGAGATCGCCTTCACCCCCGCACGCGTGCTGCTGCAGGACTTCACCGGCGTTCCGGCGGTCGTCGACCTCGCCGCGATGCGCGACGCGATCGTGGAGCTGGGTGGCGACGGCGCGCGGATCGAGCCGCTCGTGCCGGCCGAGCTGGTGATCGATCACTCGGTGCAGGTCGACGTGTTCGGGACGCGCGACGCCTTCGCCCGCAACGCCGAGCGCGAGTTCGAGCGCAACGCCGAGCGCTACGCCTTCCTGCGCTGGGGGCAGAACGCGTTCGAGCGCTTCGCGGTCGTGCCACCGGACACCGGGATCGTGCACCAGGTCAACCTCGAGTACCTCGCGCGGGTCGTCTTCGTCGCCGAGCGCGCGGGCGAGCTGCCGCTCGCCTACCCGGACACGCTCGTCGGCACCGACTCGCACACGACGATGGTCAACGGGCTCGGCGTGCTCGGCTGGGGCGTCGGCGGCATCGAGGCCGAGGCGGCGATGCTGGGGCAGCCGATGTCGATGCTGCTGCCGCAGGTCGTCGGCTTCCGTCTCGACGGCACGCTGCCGGAGGGTGCGACGGCGACCGATCTCGTGTTGACGGTGACCGAGATGCTGCGCGCGAAGGGGGTCGTCGGCCGCTTCGTCGAGTTCTTCGGCGCGGGCCTCGCCGGGCTGCCGCTCGCTGACCGCGCGACGATCGGCAACATGTCGCCGGAGTTCGGCTCGACCGCCGCGATCTTCCCGATCGACGCCGAGACGATCCGCTACCTGCGCTTCAGCGGGCGTCCGCCCGAGCAGATCGAGCTGGTCGAGGCGTATGCCCGCGAGCAGGGCCTCTGGCACGACGAGCACACCCCCGAGCCGCGCTTCAGCGACACGCTCGCGCTGGATCTCGGCGAGGTCGAGCCCTCCATCGCCGGACCGCGGCGCCCGCAGGACCGCGTGCCGCTGCGCGCGGCGCGCGAGCGCTTCCACGAGGCGCTGGCAACCTTTGCCGAGCCTTCGCCGGCGCCCGCCGCGGCGGCCGTGGCGACGGCCGAGATCGACCAGGGCGCGGTCGTGATCGCGGCGATCACCAGCTGCACGAACACCTCGAACCCCTCGGTGATGGTCGCCGCCGGGCTGCTCGCCCGCGCGGCGGTCGCGCGCGGGCTGACCAGCCGGCCGTGGGTCAAGACCTCGCTCGCGCCGGGCTCGCGGGTCGTCACCGAATACCTCGAGCGGGCGGGACTGACCGAGCCGCTCGAGGCGCTGGGCTTCAACCTCGTGGGCTACGGCTGCACGACCTGCATCGGCAACTCCGGCCCGCTGCCAGAGGACGTCTCGGCGGCGATCGCCGCACGCGATCTGGCCGTGGTCGCCGTGCTGTCGGGCAACCGCAACTTCGAGGGGCGCATCCAGAGCGAGGTCAAGATGAACTACCTCGCGTCACCGCCGCTGGTCGTCGCCTACGCGCTCGCCGGCACGATGGACATCGACCTGGTCGAGGATCCGCTGGGCAGCGACGGCGACGGCGAGCCCGTGTACCTGCGCGACATCTGGCCCTCGAGCCGCGAGATCGCCGACACCGTCACCGCCGCCGTGCAGTCGGACATGTTCCGCCGAAGCTACGCCGAGGTCTTCGACGGCGATCACAACTGGCACTCGCTGGAGGTGCCGGTCGGCGACCACTACGACTGGCGCGAGTCGACCTACGTGCGCCGGCCCCCGTTCTTCGAGGGGCTGGCGGCGGAGCCGAACGCTCCCGCCGAGATCGCCGGCGCCCGCGTGCTCGCGGTGCTCGGCGACTCGGTGACGACAGATCACATCTCGCCGGCCGGCGCGATCAAGCGCGACAGCCCCGCCGGGCGCTACCTGCAGGAGCAGGGTGTCCCGGTGGCCGAGTTCAACTCCTACGGCGCGCGGCGCGGCAACCACGAGGTGATGGTCCGCGGGACCTTCGCCAACGTTCGCCTGCGCAACCGCCTCGGCGCCGACGGCGGCGCGTCGCTGCCGGAGGGCGGCCACACGCGCCACCTTCCCGACGGCGAGGTGCTCGCGATCTATGACGCCGCGATGCGCTACGCGCAGGAGGGCGTGCCGCTGGTCGTGCTCGGCGGCAAGGACTACGGCGCCGGCTCCTCGCGGGACTGGGCGGCGAAGGGCCCGTTGCTGCTCGGCGTTCGCGCCGTGATCGCGGAGAGCTTTGAGCGCATCCATCGCGCGAACCTGGTCGGCATGGGGATCCTGCCGTTGCAGTTCATGCCGGGTGAGAGCGCGGCCTCACTGGGGCTGACCGGCGAGGAGCTGATCGGCGTCGCGGGCGTCGGCGAGCTGCTGGCGGCGGGCGAGCGCCCGCTCGTGGCGCGCGTCAGCGCCGACGGCCGGAACTTCGAGGCACGCGTGCGCATCGACACCCCGATGGAGGTCGAGTACTACCGCCACGGCGGGATCCTGCAGTACGTGCTGCGTCAGCTGCTCAGCTGATCTGATCGGAGGTCTCGAGCAGCGCGCTGACGCTGCTGTCCTGCTCGGTCTCGAGTGTGCTGTCGGTCTCGGTGTCGCGGGCGACCTCGAAGGGCTCGACGAAGCGCGAGTGGCCGAAGCGGCTCCAGTAGCGGCTCGTCGCGCGCAGCAGCTCCGCGTCGAGATAGCGCCGCTGCTTGACCTGGGAGGTGTAGGAGCGGATCACGGCGAGCTTGCGGTCCATGAACTCGTCGACCGGGACGAAGCGGCTCGGGCGAAACTCGACCGTCGACGAGGGCGTCTGGTAGCAGAAGACGCGCGGCACGCGGCGCGCGGCGACGGTGGTCGCGTGGTGCACGTTGCGGTGGTCGGGATTGAGGTCGTGGGCGCTCGGCGCGTAGATCGTGTCCGGCGAAAGCTCCTCGATGACCCGTGTGATCTCGGCGATCGTCGCGCCACCCTCGGTCACACTGGAGTCCGACAGGTTGACGTGGAACAGGCGCACGCCCATCAGCTCCGCCGCCCGCGTGGCCTCGCGCGCACGGTCCGCCGGGCCGCTGTCGCCGCCGGTCAGGACGAGGATCGAGACCGCGTGGTCCTGTGCCACGTGGCTCAGCAGCGTGCCGCCGGCGCCGACCTCGACGTCGTCGGGATGGGCGCCGATCGCCAGCACGGCGGAGCTCGACGCGGCCTTGCGACGGGCGCTCAGCGCGACCAGCTCGTCGATCTTCTCGATCAGCGTGCGACGGTCGACAGGCTTGGTCAGGAAGTCGTCGGCGCCGACGCGGATCGCCTCGACGGCATTGTCGAAGCTGCGGTGTCCGGTCAGGATGAGCGTGGCGACGTGAGGCTGCGCGGACTTGAGCTTCATCACCAGTTCGAGGCCGCTCATGCCGGGCAGCTCGATGTCGGTGATGATCAGGTCCCAATCCTTCTCACCGGCCGCGGCGAGCGCCGATTCGGCGGTTGGCGTCCAGCGCACGAGTGCGCGTTCGCGCATGACCTCGGCGGTCACGGCGGCGAAGATCGCGTCGTCCTCGACGAGCAGGATGCGCAGGCGCCGCTGAGTGTTCATCGACTCGTCTCCGTGACTCGCACGTGGGTCCGCGCCACGCGGAGATCGCCGCCGCCACGGCTATTCTCAGCCGGATGAGCGTTTCCGATGAGGCGGTCCCCGGCTTCCACTCCGCCGCGGCTCCGGAGCGTTTCGACGAGCTGGCACGGCGACTGATCGGGGCGATGAGCGAGGGCGTGCTCGTCTTCGATCAGGACGGCTCGCCGATCATGGCCAACGCCGCTGCGATCGAGATTGCCGGCATCTCGGTTGAGCAGCTCGCGGGCGGGCCGGCGTCCGAGCCGACCGCCGGCGCGCAGGCCGCCGGAGTGCCGGTGAGCGCCGGCGCACCCGAGGTTGAACCCGAGATCTGGGAGCAGCTGCGCTCGCATCTGCGCGAGGACCCCGGCCGGCTGGAAGCGCGACGGATCGAGGGAACCGGGCGCCGCAGCGACGGGCGCGAGTTTCCCTTCGAGGCCTCTGTGTTCGCACTTGGAGCTGGAGAGCATCAGTTCTTCGTCGCTTTCGTACACGACATCGCCGATCGCAAGGCCGCTGAACGCCGCCTCGCGGATGCCCGCGACGCGGCTCTTCGAGCCTCGGTTGTCAAATCGGAGTTCCTTGCCACGATGAGCCATGAGATACGTACGCCTATGAATGGAGTCATCGGCAGTCTGGACCTGATGCTTGACTCCGAACTGGCCCCCGAGCTGACCGAGCTTGCACAGATCGCACGCACCGCGGCGAACGACCTGCTCGTGCTGATCGACGACATCCTCGATCTGTCCAAGATCGAGGCTGACAAGGTCGAGATCCGCCGCGAGGAGGTCGATCTCGTGGCGATCGTCGAGGGCGTCGCGGACATCGTCGCGCTCTCGGCACGCGAGAAGAGGCTCGCGCTCGGCACCTACATCGACCCCGAGATCCCGCCCGGATTGCGCGGAGATCCACGTCTGCTGCGCCAGGTCCTCGTCAACCTGGTCGGCAACGCCGTCAAGTTCACCGACCGCGGTGAGGTCGTGGTGCGCGTCGAGCGCCAGCCCGCGCCCGCCGCGCAGGCGCTCCTGCGCTTTAGCGTGCGCGACACCGGCGCCGGGATCCCGCCCGAGGCCGTCGAGAGCCTGTTCGAGCCGTTCACGCAGGTCGACTCGAGCGCCGGCCACGAGCACGCCGGCAGCGGCCTCGGGCTCGCCATCTCCTCCCGCCTCGTGCGCCTGATGGGCGGCCGGCTCGCGGTTGAGAGCGAGCCGGGCCGCGGCTCCGTCTTCTCGTTCGACCTGCCTTTCGAGCGCTCCGACGAGGGCGTCGAGGAGTCGCCGTCTCCGGCGCGCCTCGGGCCGCCGCTCCGGGTTCTGCTGATCGACGACTCCGAGAGCTCGGCGGAGAACATCGAGCGCTACCTGCGCGCCTGGGGGATGGTCGCGACCGCCGTCGCGGATGTGTCCGCCGGCCTCGAGCGCCTGGCCGGCGCGCCGGCGAGCGAGCGCTTCGACGCCGTGATCGTGTCCGGTTCGCTGATCGAAGGCGACGGGCAGGCGCTGGCCCACCGGCTGCGCGACGGCGCCGGCGAGCACGCTGCCTTCCTGATCGAACTGCAGGACATCGGCGAGCGCCGTGTCGAGACGCAGGCGCCCGCGAGCTTCGACGCGGTGGTCGGCAAGCCGGTCAGGCAGGCGCGGCTGCGCGAGGCGCTCGCAACCATCGGGTCGGCGCCCGGCCCTGTCGCCGTCGATGAGCTGCCGAAGGCATCCGCTGCCCTGGCCGGCCTGCGGGTCCTGATCGCCGAGGACAACCAGGTCAACCAGCAGGTCCTGCTGCGTCAGGTGCAGCGGCTCGGGTTCGTGGCCGACGCCGTCAACAACGGGCAGGAGGTGCTCGAGGCGCTGACCGAGGGCACCTATGACGTCGTGCTGATGGATTGCCAGATGCCGGTGATGGACGGCTACAACGCCGCGCTGGCGATCCGTTCGTCGGAGCAGGGCGGCGCGAGAAGGCTGCCGATCGTGGCCGTCACCGCCAACGCCATGCGCGACGATTTCGACCGCTGCGTCGAGGCGGGCATGGACGAGTTCGTCGCCAAGCCGGTCACGCTCACCGCGCTGGCCGGCGCGATCGAGCGTGCGACGCGCCGCAGCCGCGATACTGGTGCTGTGCAGGACGCTTCGGACACCCCTTCGGCTTCGCAGGACGGTCCGCCCGACGGCTCGAGCGCGGCGATCGATCGTCCCGCGCTCGACTCGCTGCGCGAGGACCTCGGAGGTCCGGCGGCGCTGCTTCGAATCGTGCGGCTCTTTCTCGAACAGCTCGATCCCCAGGCCGAACAGATCGCGCGCGAGGCGCGCGCGGGCGAGCTGGAGACGCTGGCCCGCAACGCCCACCGGATGAAGTCGAGCGCGGCGACGCTCGGCGCAAGCGAGCTGGCCGAGCTCCTCAGCCAACTCGAGGCCTCCGCCCGCGAGGGTGACGCGGCGGCCTGCCGCGGGCTCGGCGAGAGCTTCAGCGCCGCCGTCGAGCCGGCCCGCGCGGCCTTCGTGGCGCTGCTCGACGAGCTCGACGTGGAGATCGCCGCGGAGGGCTGAGCGCGGGCGAGGGCGCTAGTCCGCGCAGCTGGAGACGGTGGCGGAGCACTCCGTCTGGTGCTGCACCGACCACGCGACGGAGACGGGGTTGAGGAAGTACGGCGGCTCCGCGTAGGCGAGGCGGTCGTCGTAGGTGTAGTTCTTGCCGTAGCCGGTGGACACCGACGACGAGCCGGTGCCGACGGGACCACGGTAGTACTGCGCGATCGCGCCGATCACGGTGAGCGTTCCCGGCGAGGGCCCGCAGTCGTAGTTGTCGACGATGAACGAGTGTTTGACCGACAGGATCGCGGCGTAGATGTAGGGGTTGTTGAGCGTCTGGTAGGTGCCGCTGGTGATGTTGGCGTCGCTGCCGCAGGAGCCCGAGGTCGTCCCGCGGTTCGCGCTCACGGGGTGCTGCAGGCGCACGAAGTTGTTCGCGACGAGCCCGAGCAGCGCGTTGCCGGTCGGGGTCCCGCCGAGCGCCCCGGTCGACGTCGAGTAGGTGGTCGCCGAGCTTCCCGGCCAGATGTTGCCGTTGATGATGATGTCGTTGTCGCTGGAGATCGTCAGCGACATGCTGTAGTAGCCACTGACATAGACGTTGCCGCAGCCGAGGTTGGCGCCGTAGTCCGAGTTGGCGCTGAACGGCGTGTAGATCTCCGCGCATGGCGGCGTCTGGGCGCTCTGGACGTAGATCACGCCGTTGGTGCTCGCGAGGTTGACCGATGTCGGCGTGCCGCCGTTGAGGTTGGCGTTCGTCACGGTCGCCGAGTTGCCGGTCAGCTGGATCACCGTCGTGCCGGTGTACACGGTGCCGCCGTTCTGGGCGACGTTCAGCATCTGCGCGTCGGTCGGCGGCGGCGTCACCGACGCCGCGCTGTTGGTGTAGGTGCCCTTGATGATCGCGCCGTAGTAGGGGGCGCTACCGCCGCCGCAGCTGCTCTCGTCGGCGAAGCCCGGGGCCTGGACCGTGTCGCTGGCGTTGCGTCCAAAGGTCGGGGTGCCGCAGATCGACAGCGTGTCCTCGCTGTGCAGCGGCCCGTTGATCGTGTCGGCGGTGATGAAGTTGATCGGTCCGCCGCAGTCGCTGCCGCGGCCGGGGACGTCGGTGTAGTGGCGGTTGCAGTCGGTTGGAGTGCCGGGGAGCGCCGCCGGGTCGGTCGTCTCGTAGTCGGTGTAGTAGACGTAGTTGAGGAAGCTGTCGCGCTTGTACTGGGCGACGATCGTGCGCGAGACATTGTTGGAGGTGCCGGTTGCGGCGATCCGGAACGTGCCCGCCGCCGGGTTCGTGCCGCCGCCGGTGAGCGTCGAGGCCTCGATCATCGTGCCGATCGGATTGCTGGACGAGCATTGCGTCGTGCCGGTCGGCGCCGTGCTCGCGACCACCGCGAAGTCGCTGTAGCTCTCGGTCGAGCCGCTGTCGGCCGCGCCGATCGTGCCGCTCGGCGGCGTGCAGTTCTCCCAGAAGTTGGGGTTCTGGTTGAGGTCGTAGTTGTACTGCTCGATGCCGGCCTGAGCCGCCGCATACGCCCGCTTCTGGTCGAGGTCGTTGCGCGAGAGGTGCGTGTCGGTCAGCACCGCGACGTAGGCCGCACCGAGCAGGAGCGTCGTGATCGTCAGGATGTAGAGCGCGAGCAGCATCGTGAAGCCGCGCTCCTCACGGACGGCGGTCCGGCGCCTGGGGGATCCGCTCAGCTGCATGGCAGATTGGAGGTCGAGCTCGACGCCGGCGAGAGGCGCAGCACGACCGCGTCGCTGAAGCTGGCCGGCCGGCCCAACGCGGTCCAGTTGTCTTCGGAGGGGTTGGCCTGGAAGCTGATCGCGACCTCGGCCGTTGTCGCGGCGTTGGTGGCGCCGAGCGTCGTGCTCAGCGTGTAGGGCGTGGTCGACAGCACGCCGTTCGAGCCGTAGCCGTAGTACTGGAAGATCGGCGTCGAGCCGACCTGCGCGGCGTTCTGCACGAGGACGAGAGTCGTCGGCGTGGTGGCGAACGTCCATGATGTCGGCGCCGTGCCGCTCACGTAGGCGTAGGTGTTCATCACGATCGAGCCGCCCGTGTAGGAGATCTCCACCTCGTTGGGCTGGATCGTCGGGCTGTCGCCGAGCAGGCTGTAGAACCAGACGTCATTGGCGTCGCTGGTCGAGAGGATCGGCGCCAGCGACGACGCGACGCAGCTCGAGTTCAGCGCCTGCGTGATCTTCTCCATCGCGATCGTCCCCTGCTGTGAGGCGTCGACGCGGTCGGTGTAGTTCGAGCTGAAGTGGACGGAGACGATCACGATCGCCATCGTCGCCGCCGACACGACGATCCCGATCACCGTCGCGACCAACAGCTCGATCAGCGTGAAGCCGCTCTCGCTGCGGAGATCGAGCCGGGTCATGTGCAGCTGCCACTGGTCAGGCCCGCCGAGCCCGGCGCGAGATAGACGTTGACGACGTTGCCGCTGGTGTAGCTGGTGTTCGCGACGGTCGCGGTGTTCTTCTCGCCGCCGTAGCTCGCGCAGACGGTGAAGTTGCCGTACGGCTGGCCGGGGTCGACGAGCGCGCCCTGGGTCAGTGTCGGCACCTGCGTCGCGGGGTAGTTCTCGCTGCTGTTGCAGCCGGTGTTGTTGTCGGTGAGCGTCACGAGCGGCGCGCTCGTCAAAAGGCCTGTTGACTGCGTGCCGACGATGAACGCGTCGATCTGGACGTAGGTCGCCGTTGACGCCGATGGTTTCGTGCCGAGCACGTCGATCGTCAGCGTGTGCGAGGTGTTGGCGAGACCCGCGTCGCTCCAGATCACCTGCTGGTAGATCGTGGAGGCGTTGTAGGTCGTCACGTTCGTCGCGACCTGGGTGCCGTCGAGGTAGACGTTGGCGTAGCCGCCGTTGGTGGAGACCGGCGCGACCCAGGCGATGCTCGTGCCGGTGAACGTGTACGTCATCGAGTCGCCGGCGGTCAGGTCGAAGCTCTCGGTGCTGTCGAAGTTCTGGTTGCCGGTCGCGCCGTGCGTCCAGTGGGAGCCGCTGTAGGTGACCGCCGAGCTCGGTGCGTCATCGACCTCGCTGCTGGTGCCGGTGCCGGAGATGAACTCGTCAACCGGCACGTAGGAGGCGCTCGAGCCGGGCGGGGCGGTCCCGCCGACGACGTAGATCTCGATCGTGTGCGACGTGTTGGCGAGACCGGAGTCGGCGAACAGCACCTGCTGATCGAGGTCGGCGGAGCTGTAGGTGTTGACGTCGCTGGCGACCTGGTTGCCGTCGATCAGCACGTTGGCGTAGCCCTGGTTGCTCCACTTCGGGCCGAGCCACTCGATGTAGGTGCCGGTGAACGTGTACGTCACGTAGTTCCCGGCGGTCTGGCTCCAGCTCTCGGTGTTGTCGTAGTTGCCGGCCTGGGCCGTCGAGTGCGTCCAACCACTGCCGGTGTAGACGACCGACGAGCTGGCCGGATCGTCCGTGTCGGTCGGACCCCCCGTTCCGTAGACGTCGACGATCATCGCCGGCACCGGCACGCTGACCGACTGGGTCGTGCCGTTGGACACGTTGGCGAGTGCGTAGCCGCTGCTCGAGTAGTCGCCGGAGCAGGAGCCGGCGTATGTCGTGTAGGTGCCCGGGGGCAGGCCTCCCGAGGTGACGGTGGACTGGTAGGCGGAGCTGTTGCCGAGCGTGCTCGCCGTGCCGAAGACGTTGTAGGTCGAGGAGTCCGACGGATTCCAGGCCGTCACCTGGTCCGCGGTGGAGGCGTGGCTCGAGCCGTTGTAGGTGGTCGTGAAGCTTGCCGAGATCTGGCCGCTGCCTCCGGTCGGCGAGATCGTCACGGTCTTCGTCTGCGTCGCCACGACCGGAGTCGTCGCGGTCGTGTTGACGCCGTTCTGCGTCGCCGTGACGGTGTAGGAGCCGCCGCTGAGGCCGCCGAACTCGACGCAGCCGTTGACGTCGGTCGTCAGCGGCGAGACGCTCGTCGGGCCGCCGCTCAGCGACACCGTCACACCGGAGATTCCGGCGTTGCTGCCGTTGAGGACCCTGACGATCAGCGAACCGCCCTGCGGTGGCGTGACCAGGCCGTGGATCTCGACCGGGCCGCCGGCGGCGGACTCCGTGGCCCACGTGACCGTGGAGGTCGTCTGGACCTCGTCGGCGGTCGTCGTGCCGCTGGTCGTACAGGACGCCGAACCGCTACCCGAGACGAACTCGGTGGAGGAGGTCACGTAGTAGTTGGTGCCGTCGATGTTCACGGCGGGAGCGGCGTAGTTGCCGGTCCCTGCGCCCGAGCTCGAGAGGTTGTTCAGCGTCAACGCGTGCAGGCGGGCCTGGTCGGCCTCCGCGAGCGCGCTGGCCTGTGCGCGCGTGTTCTGGCCGCCCGCGACGTGGGCCACCGCCGAGTAGCCGGTGAAGGTGGCGACCGCGATCAGCGCGACGAGCAGGGCGGCGACCGTCACCTCGATCATCGTGTCGCCGGCTTCGGCAAGCAGGCGCGCAGCGACGCGCGCACGCAGTCGAGCGCGACAGGCCGCGGAGGTGCGATCGGTTGACATCGTCACCACTGTTGTCGGCCCAAACGGCCATTCTGTTGAGCGCCGTCAGCGGGGATACGAGGAGGCGCTCAGCGGCGGCGGAGCATGGGCGCAGCGTCCGGGCGAAGGTCGTGGGAGGCTCAGCAGCTCGTGCTGACGTCGCACTCCGTCACGCGGGTCGCCGTCCAGTTGGTGCCGACCGGGTCGAGGAAGTAGGGCGGCTCGAGCGTCGCCAGCCGCTGGTCGTACCAGTAGTTCTTCACGTAGCCCGTGAACTGGGGATTCCCTTCGGCCAGGCGGCCGCGGAAGTTCTGCGCGATCGTGCCGTTGATCGTGAGCGTGCCGATCGCCGTGTTGCCGCCGGTGCCGCCGGAGTTGCTCGAGGCGCCGCAGTCGAAGTCGTCGATGATGAACGAGTCGTTGACCGCGAAGATCGCCGCGTCGACGGTCGGATTGACCATCGAGCCCGCGCCATTGGTGTTGAGGTAGTCCGGGCTGGAGTCGCCCGGGAGGCAGTACCCCTCAGCGGGCACCGCCGCGCGGGCGCTGCCGAGCGGGTGGAAGATGCGCACGTTGTTGTTGGCGATCAGACCGAGCATCGCGCTGCCGGTCGGGCAGCCCCCGGTTTCGCCGCCCGCGCAGCCGGAGCTGGTGGTCGTCGTGGTCAGGCTGCCGGCGACGATGATGTCGTTCGCGGAGCCGATCGTCAGTGACTGCGTGTAGGGGCACACGCCGGACACCTGCGTCGTTCCGGGACAGAGCGCACTGGACGTGCTGCCGGACACGACCGCGTCGCCGCAGCCCGCATTGTCGGTGTCGGCTGAGTTGGGATCGAGCGTCGTACCCCCGTAGAGCTGGTTCTCGCTGCCGAATGGGGTGTATGAGTAGCTGCAGGACGCTCCGGCGCTGACGTAGAGCACGCCGTTGGCCGGGAAGTTGACGGTGGTGGGGGTCCCCGCCGGGCTGCCGTAGCTGGCGTTGGTCACCGTCATCCGGTTCTGCGGGTTGCCGGATGCGATCGGCCCGTCGAGCACGATCGTCGTCGGACCGGTGAACACGCAGCCGGCCCCCGGGTAGCAGCCGTCGTTGTTTGCGGCGTTTCCGCCGTCGGCGAGCTGGAGCAGCTGGGTGTCGTTCGGTGGCGGCTGCAGCGTGCCGACGCTGTGGTTTGCGGTGCCGTTGAGTGTGAAGGTGCCGCCGCAGCCGGAGCTTTCGGCGAGGACGTTGGGCGTCTCGATCGAATCGGGCGGCGATTCGCCCGAGCGCCCGAACACGGCAGGTGCGCCGGCCGGATTGCAGACGAGGACGTTGTCGTTGCTGTGGAGGGGGCCGTTGACCGAGTCGGCGGTACCGAACGCGATCGTGATACACGCGCTGTTGCGTCCACCGCTGACCCACGCGTAGACCGCGCAGTTCACGCCGGGCGCGCTTTCGCCCGGCGCCCACTGGGGATCCTCATCCTCGAAGTTCGTGAAGTACACGTAGCTCAGGAAGCTGCTGCGCGTGTACTGCGTGACGAGCGTACGCGAGACGCCGTTCGAGGTGCCGGTCGAGGCGATCCGGAAGGTACCGGCGGCTGGCCCGCTTGACTCGATCATCGAGCTGATCGGATTGCTCGTGCTGCAGCTCGAGTAGCCGGTCGCCGGCACGGGCTTGATCGAGTAGGTCTCGGTCGACCCCTCATTGGCCGCTCCCACGGCGACCGGGGTGGAGCTCTGGTAGCAGGTGTCCCAGAAGTTGGGATCCTGGTTGAGGTCGTAGCTGTACTCGGCGATGCCGGCCTGGGCGGCGGCATACGCGCGCTTCTGGTCGAGGTCGTTACGCGACGGACCGGTGTCGGAGAGGACCGCGACGTAGGTGGCGCCCAAGATCAGCGTGGTGACGATCAGTACGAACAGTGCCAGCAGCATCGTGAAGCCACGCTCTCCGGAGGCTGCGGGCAGTCGGTGACGAATCGTTCTCACGTGCATGGCAGGTTGGTCGCGCTGCTGGCGCCCGACGCCGTCCCCAGACGGAGCACCACCGCGTCGCTGAAGCTCGCGCTACGGTTCTGCGCAGTCCAGTTGTCGGACGGATTCGCGACGAAGTTGACCTCGACCTCGGCGGTCGTGGCGGCATTGCTGCCGAGATTCGGGCTCGCGCTGTACGCCGTCGTTGACAGCGCGCCACCGCTCCCGTAGCCGAAATACTGGAAGACCGGTGTTGACGGGATCGCCTGCGCGTACTGCAGCAGCGTGAACGTCGACGATGGGGTCGGCGAGAACACCCAGTTGGGGGTTGTTCCGCTCACGTAGGGGTAGGTCGTCATCACGATCGAGCCGCCCGTGTAGGAGATCTCCACCTTGTTGGGCTGGATCGTCGGGCTGTCGCCGAGCAGGGTGTAGAACCAGACGTCGTTGGCGTCGCTGGCCGAGAGGATCGGCGCGACGGTGGCCACGCAGCTCGAGTTCAGCGCCTGCGTGATCTTCTGCATCGCCACACGGCCCTGCTGGGTGGCGTCGACGCGGTCGTTGTAGTTCGAGCTGAGGTGCACGGAGGTGATCACGATCGCCATCGTCGCCGCCGACACGACGATCCCGATGACCAGCGCGACCATCAGCTCGATCAGCGTGAAGCCGCTCTCGCTGCGCATGGCGACGCTGCTCATGTGCAGCTCCCCGACTGCAGCCCCGGAGAGCCCGTGCCGAGGTAGACGTTGACGACGTTGCCGCTGGTGTAGCTGGTGTTCGCGACGGTCGCGGTGTTCTTCTCGCCGCCGTAGCTCGCGCAGACGGTGAAGTTGCCGTACGGCTGGCCGGGGTCGACGAGCGCGCCCTGGGTCAGTGTCGGCACCTGCGTCGCGGGGTAGTTCTCGCTGCTGTTGCAGCCGGTGTTGTTGTCGGTGAGCGTCACGAGCGGCGCGCTCGTCAAAAGGCCTGTTGACTGCGTGCCGACGATGAACGCGTCGATCTGGACGTAGGTCGCCGTTGACGCCGATGGTTTCGTGCCGAGCACGTCGATCGTCAGCGTGTGCGAGGTGTTGGCGAGACCCGCGTCGCTCCAGATCACCTGCTGGTAGATCGTGGAGGCGTTGTAGGTCGTCACGTTCGTCGCGACCTGGGTGCCGTCGAGGTAGACGTTGGCGTAGCCGCCGTTGGTGGAGACCGGCGCGACCCAGGCGATGCTCGTGCCGGTGAACGTGTACGTCATCGAGTCGCCGGCGGTCAGGTCGAAGCTCTCGGTGCTGTCGAAGTTCTGGTTGCCGGTCGCGCCGTGCGTCCAGTGGGAGCCGCTGTAGGTGACCGCCGAGCTCGGTGCGTCATCGACCTCGCTGCTGGTGCCGGTGCCGGAGATGAACTCGTCAACCGGCACGTAGGAGGCGCTCGAGCCGGGCGGGGCGGTCCCGCCGACGACGTAGATCTCGATCGTGTGCGACGTGTTGGCGAGACCGGAGTCGGCGAACAGCACCTGCTGATCGAGGTCGGCGGAGCTGTAGGTGTTGACGTCGCTGGCGACCTGGTTGCCGTCGATCAGCACGTTGGCGTAGCCCTGGTTGCTCCACTTCGGGCCGAGCCACTCGATGTAGGTGCCGGTGAACGTGTACGTCACGTAGTTCCCGGCGGTCTGGCTCCAGCTCTCGGTGTTGTCGTAGTTGCCGGCCTGGGCCGTCGAGTGCGTCCAACCACTGCCGCCGGTGTACACGACCGACGAGCTCGGCGCGTCATCCGTGTAGAGGGGGGCGCCTGAGCCGTAGACGTCGACGATCATCGCCGGAAGCGGGAGGACGACGCCCTGCGTCGTACTGCTCGACACGTTCGCGAGTGCGTAGCCGCTGTTCGAATAGTCGCCGGAGCAGGAGCCGGCGTAGGTCGTGTAGGTGCCGGGCGTCAGGTTCGTCCCGGAGGTGACCGTGCTGGCGTAGGTGTTGGACGACAGCGTGCTCGCCGTTCCGAACACGTGGTAGACGGACGGGTACAGCGAGTTCCAGGCGGTGACCTGGTCGGCCGTCGAGGCGTGGCTGGACCCGTTGTAATAGGTCGTGAACGTCGCCGAGATGCCGCCGTTGCCTCCCGAGGGGGTGATGGTCACCTGCGAGGTCTGGGTCGGCACGACCGCCGGAGCCGTCGCACTCGCCGGGGTTCCGTTGATCGTGGTGCTGGCGGTGTAGGTGCCGCCGGCCAGCTCGGCGAACTCCACGCAGCCGTTGGCGTCGGTCGTCAGCGGCGCGGCGCTGGTCGGTCCGGCGCTGAGCGTGACGCTCGCACCCGCGACCGCATGTCCGAGCGAGTCCAGAACCCTGACGATCAGCGAACCACCCACCCGTGGCGTGACCAAGCCGTCGATCACCACAGGTCCTCCAACCGCGGCATCGGAGTTCCACGAGACAGTCGAGACGGTCTGGACCTGGTCGGCCGTGGTCGTCCCGCTCGCGGTGCACGAAGCCGACCCGGCCGCGGATACGAACTGGGCCGACGAGGTGACCGTGTAGGTCGTGCCCTCAACCGTGGCGGTGTAGGACGTGTTGCCGTACCCGGCGCCGGATCCCGAGCTTGCCAGGCTGCTCAGCGTGAGACCCTTCAGTCGCGCCTGATCCGCCTCGGCAAGCGCCGAGGCCTGCCCGCGGGCCCTCTGCCCGCTGACGACGTGCGCGGCGCCGCTGTAGCCGGTGAAGATGGCGCCGGCGACCAGCGCCACGAGTACGGCGGCGACCAGCACTTCGATGATCGTGTCGCCGGCCTCCGCGAGCAGGCACGCCGCTACGCGCGCGCGTCGGGGCGCGCGGCGGGCCGCGGGGTTGCGATCGGGTGACATCCTCACTGCTTTCATCGGCGCAAATCGCACTTGTGTTGAGCGCGCGACGGCGGGCGGACAAGCGTGCGAACCGTGTCGCGCGACCACCTTCATGGCCCCCGGGCGCGAGAATGTGCGGGTGCTCGTGCTGTTCGATGTCGACGGGACTCTGCTGCTGCGCTCGAGCCACGAGCACGCCGCTGCGCTGCGCGACGCTCTGGCGGTCGTCTACGGCGTGGCGGCGACGGCGCCGATTGCCGCCGCTGGGCGCACCGACACCGCCATCGCGCGCGAGCTCGCGGCGTTGGGGGGAGTCGGCGCCGAGCGCTTCGAGGCGGGCCTCGCGCGGCTGCAGGCGCTTTGCGCCGAACTCTTCGAGCGCCGCTGCCCGCCGAGCCTCGCCGATCGCGTGGCGCCGGGGATGCGCGAACTGCTCGCCGCGCTCGCCGCGCGCGGCGACGTGCGCCTCTCGCTGGTCACCGGGAACTACGAGCCGATCGCCCGGCTGAAGCTGGCGCGCGCCGGGATCGGCCGGCACTTTGCGCCCGGCCAGGGGGCGTTCGGGTCAGATGCCGAGTCGCGCGACGAGCTGCCGGCGATCGCGCGCGCCCGGGCGGGCGCCCACCCGCGGGAGCGCACGATCGTGATCGGTGACACGCCGCTCGACATCGCCTGCGCGCGCGCCGACCGGCTGCGCGTGCTGGCGGTCGCGACGGGCCCCCACCCGGCGTCGGATCTGGGTGGCGCCGATGCCGTGGCGGCCGACGGCTGGGAGCTCGGAGCGTTGCTCGACGCCGAGCTTGCGCTCAGCGCACGAGCCGCTTGTAGGTGATCCGCTTCGGGCGGTCGGCCTCGGCGCCCAGCAGCTCGCGGCGGTGCTCCTCGTAGGCCTCGAAGTTGCCCTCGAACCAGGTGACCTGGCTGTCGCCCTCGAACGCGAGCACGTGGGTTGCGACGCGGTCGAGGAACCAGCGGTCGTGGGAGATCACCACCGCGCAGCCGGCGAACGACAGCAGCGCCTCCTCGAGCGCGCGCAGCGTGTCGACGTCGAGGTCGTTGGTGGGCTCGTCGAGCAGCAGCAGGTTGCCGCCGCCGCGCAGCAGCTTCGCCAGGTGCAGGCGGTTTCGCTCGCCGCCGGAGAGCTTGGCGACCTTCTTCTGCTGGTCGGAGCCGCGGAAGTTGAACGACGCCGTGTACTCGCGCGAGTTGACCCAGCGATCGCCGACCTTGATCTGGTCGAGGCCGCCGGAGATCTCCTCCCAGACGCCCTTGCTGTCGTCGAGCGCGTCGCGCGACTGGTCGACGTAGGCCAGCTCCACGGTGTCGCCGATCCGCAGTGTCCCGCCGTCGGGCTGCTCCTCGCCGATGATCATCCGAAACAGCGTCGTCTTGCCGGCGCCGTTGGGGCCGATCACGCCGACGATGCCGCCGCGCGGCAGCGAGAACGAGAGGTTCTCGATCAGCAGCCGCTCACCGAAGCCCTTGCGCAGCTCGCTGCATTCGATCACGACATCGCCGAGGCGCGGCCCGGCGGGGATGTGGATCTGCACCTGGTCGAGCTTGACCTCGGTCTCCGCCGCGAGCAGCGCCTCATAGTTGGCCAGCCGCGCCTTCGACTTCGTGCGCCTGCCCTTCGGGTTGGTGCGCACCCACGCCAGCTCGGCGGCGATCGTGCGCTGGCGGGCGACCTCCTGCTTCTCGCTCTGCGCCAGCCGCGCCTGCTTCTGCTCCAGCCAGCCGGAGTAGTTGCCGCGATAGGGGATCCCGCGACCGCGGTCGAGCTCGAGGATCCAGCCGGCGACGTTGTCGAGGAAGTAGCGGTCGTGGGTGACGGCGACGACGGTTCCCTTGTAGTCGGCGAGGTGGCGCTCCAGCCACTCGACCGACTCCGCGTCGAGGTGGTTGGTCGGCTCGTCGAGCAGCAGCAGGTCCGGCTGGGAGAGCAGCAGCCGGCAGAGCGCCACCCGGCGGCGCTCACCGCCGGACAGCGTCGCGACCGAAGCGTCGGCGGGCGGGCAGCGCAGCGCGTCCATTGCGTGCTCGATCATCCCGTCGAGGTTCCAGGCGTCCGCCGCGTCGATCTCGTCCTGCAGCCGCGCGAACTCGGCCGCCGTCTCGTCGGAGTAGTTGGCGGCCAGCTCGTTGAAGCGCTCCAGCAGCGCGGCGAGCCCGGCGACGCCGTCGAGCACGTTTCCGCGCACGTCCTTGGACTCGTCGAGATGCGGCTCCTGCTCCAGCAGCCCGACGGAGACGCCCGGCGCGAGCGCCGCGTCGCCGCGGAATTCGCTGTCGCGGCCGGCCATGATCGCGAGCAGCGACGACTTGCCGGAGCCGTTGTAGCCGAGCACGCCAATCTTTGCTCCCGGCAGGAAGGAGAGTGAGATGTCCTTCAGAACCTCGCGGTCGGGCGGGTAGACCTTCGAGAGCTTGTACATCTGGAAGATCGGTTCGCCGGCCATCGAAGCAGCAGGATATGGGGTGGGCGTCCGATAACGTGAACGGCTGATGGCAACTGTCTTCGATCTCGAGCAGGCGATGGCGCTCCTGGAGCTGGAGCCGCCGTTCGACGCGCGCGACGTGCAGCTCGCGCGCCGGCGGATGGCGAAGCGCTGGCACCCCGACATCGCGCCGCCGGGCAAGCAGCACGAACACCAGCGCCACCTGCAGGCGATCAACGACATGGCCGACGAGCTCGAGCGCCTCGCGGAGAGCTCGCGCGGCGGGAAGATCTCGCGCAACGCCGCGCGCGCGTCGGCGGCGGCGACGCGGCAGGCGCGCGCCGAGGAGGGCCAGCGCGCCTACGAGGCGGAGCAGCGCGCTCGCGCCGCGGCGGCGGAGCGCACCCACCACGACCCGTTCGGCAGCCGCGTGCCCGACCACTCCGTCGTGCATCGCTACGCGCGCTGCCTGAGCTACCCCGAGTGGGGCGTCGGCAGCGTCACCGGGATCTACTTCACCGAGGACGGCGACGACGTCCGCCAGTGGGCGCGCGTGCTGTTCAGCCAGGGGATTCGCACGGTGCCGGCCGGCAGCCTCAGCTTCGTCGACTTCTCGACGCCCGATCTCGCCGCCGACCGCGTCGCGCGCTTCATGACCGCGGCGCAGAACGCGCTGTCCGACGGCGACTACGCGCTTGCGGCCCAGCGCCTGATCTACGCGCGCGACGCCGACCCGGGCAACGTGCCGGTGCTGCGGATGATGACGCTCGCCTTCTGGCAGGCCGAGAACCTCGCGGCCGCCGCGCGCGCCGTGCGCGACTGGGCACGCGTGGACGGCGCCCGCCCGGCCGCGCACCGGTTCGCCGCGCGCATCTACGAGGACATGGGGGCGATCGACCTGGCGGCGGAGGCGGCCGAGCGAGCCGTCGAGCGCGCCCCCGCCGACGCCGGCGAATGGGCGCGACTCGGCCGCCTACGCCTGCGCCTGATGGACCGGGCGGGGGCGATCGAGGCGTTGCGGCGCGCCCAGAGCCTCGAGCCGAGCGTCGAAGCGCTGCTCGACCTGGCGCTCGCGCTGCAGCTGGCGGGCGACATCGGCGGTGAGGTGTCGGTGTGTGAGCAGGCGGTCGAGCTCGACGGCGAGTCGCTCGAGGCGTGGTCGCGACTCGCCCACGCGCTCGCGCGCACCGACCGCGTCGCCGAGTGCCTGGAGGCCTGCGAGCGCGCGCTCGAGCTCGGCGGCGGGCCCGAGGTCGCCGACCTGCGCGAGCGGATGCGCAAGCTCGAGCCGCGCGTGCTCCCGGCAGCGTAGTCTGGGTGTCGATCCGGCCGGACCCCGGCCGGAGTAAAGAGAAGCCATGAGCCTGATCAGCCCGGTCCACATCCTCTTCATCGCCGCCTTTGCGCTGATCTTCCTCGGGCCCAAGCGGCTGCCGGAGCTGGCCCGGGCCCTGGGTGCCGGCATGCGCGAGTTTCGCGACATGCTGAACGGTGACGTCCCCCGCCGGCACGCGCTCGAGCACCCCGACGACGAGTCGCCGTCGCCGGCCGGACCGTTCGCGTAGCCGGTAGCTTTCGGCGATGCGCCTGATCGTCGCGCGCTGCGAGGTCGTCTACAGCGGTCGCCTCTCCACGGTGCTGCCGATGGCGGTGCGCCTGCTCGTGCTCAAGTCGGACGGCTCGATGATGGTGCACGCCGACAGCGGCGGTTACAAGCCGCAGAACTGGATGACCGCGCCGACCGTGATCGACGTCGAGGGCGATCCGCCGGCGCGGATCGAGGTGCGCAAGCTCAAGGGGGATGAGCGCATCGAGATCGCGATCGACGAGGTGCTGCTCGACATGACGGCCGACATGGGGGAGGCGGCCGGGCTCGAGAAGGACGGCGTCGAGCGTGACCTGCAGGAGCTGCTGGCCGCGTCGCCGCAGCGTTGCGGCGAGGGCTTCCGGCTGGTGCGCCGGGAGTGGCCGACCGACATCGGCCCGGTCGACCTGATGTGCCGCGACGACGGCGACGGGTGGGTCGCGGTCGAGATCAAGCGCGTCGGCACGATCGACGCGGTCGAGCAGCTCAGCCGCTACCTCGAGCGGATCCGCCTCGACCCCGCGATGCGCGACTGCCGCGGCGTGCTCGCCGCGCAGCAGATCAAACCGCAGGCCGGCGTGCTCGCGGCGGCCCGCGGGATCGTCTGCGTCGAGGTCGATCTCGCCGTCCTGCGCGGCGAGCGCGAGCCCGAGCTGACGCTGTTTCGCTGAAGCGGCGGGCGGGGGCGGGCGGGGGCGGGGCGGGTGGTGCGCCGCGGCGCCCGGCGGGCGCTAACGCTCCCCGGGGGTCTTCGCCGGGAATTGCGAGAGCGTCACGGAGAGGTCGAGCGCGGTGCGCACGATGCGGCTCTGCTCGGTGGCGTGGGAGACGGGGTAGCCCTCACCCGGGCTGGCGCGCTCCGGGCGGCCGATGTAGCCGTAGGAGAGCCCGGCGGGCATCACCTGGCGCAAGCGCGCGTTCATGTGTGCGCGCGCGCCCATGTTGCGCGGCTCCTCCTGCACCCAGGTCAGTTCGGTGAGCTTCGGGTAGCGGGCGATCGTCTCCAGCACCTCCTGCTCGGGGAAGGGGTAGAGCTGCTCCACACGGCCCACGGCGATCCGCTCGTTGCCCGCACGGTCGGGGTGGCCGACCAGGTCGTAGTAGATCTTGCCGGTGCAGAGGATCAGCCGCGTCACCTTCGAATCGTCGAGCCCGGGCTCCGCGAGCACCGGCTGGAAGCGACCGTCGGTGAGCTCCGCGAGCGCGCTGGTGGCCTGGGGCAGCCGGAGCAGCGACTTCGGCGTCATCACGATCAGCGGGCGGTGCTTGGCGAGCATCGCCTGGCGGCGGAGCAGGTGGAAGTACTGGGCCGGGGTGGTCGGGGTGGCGACGCGGAGGTTGCCCTCGGCGGCCAGCGCGAGGAAGCGCTCGAGGCGCGCGGAGGAGTGCTCGGGCCCGGATCCCTCGTAGCCGTGCGGCAACAGCAGCGTCAGGCGCGAGGTCTGCCCCCACTTCGCGAGACCCGACGCGATGAACTGGTCGACGATCACCTGCGCGGCGTTGACGAAGTCGCCGAACTGCGCCTCCCAGAGCACCAGCGTCTCGGTGGACTCCTGGCTGTAGCCGTACTCGAAGCCCAGGCAGGCGACCTCGGACAGCGGGCTGTTGTGCAGCTCGAACGGGGCGTGCGAGCTGGGCAGCTGCGCGATCGGGCAGACCGTCTGCCCGTTGTCGGCGTCGTGCAGGACGAGGTGGCGCTGGCTGAAGGTGCCGCGCTCGGCGTCCTGCCCGGTCAGGCGGATCGGCAGCCCCTCGGCGAGCAGCGAACCGTAGGCGAGCGCCTCGGCATGCGCCCAATCGATCTCGGTCTCGAGCGCCTCGCGCCGGCGTTCGAGCTGGCGGACCAGCTTGGGATGCACGGTGAAACCCGCCGGCACGCGCAGCAGGTTGTCGTTGATCTCGCGCAGCAGCTCGGCGTCGACGGCCGTGTCGACGTCCGGCGAGGCGGTGCGATCGAGCCGGTACTCACCGGTGGAGGCCTCCGTGCCGCCGCTCTCGCGCACGGCTGAGATCTGCTCCTTGAGCTCCTGGTGGCGGTTCGTCAGCGTCTCCCACGCCGAGGCCAGCTGCTCATCGACCTCGGGCGGGCTGATCACGCGGCGGCGGATCAGCTCGTCCGCCCACAGCTCCCAGACGCGCTTCTTGCCCTTGATCGTCGCGTACATCTCGGGCTGGGTGTAGGCCGGCTCGTCGGACTCGTTGTGACCGAAGCGGCGGTAGCCGATCAGGTCGATCAGCACGTCGTGGCCGAAGCGTTCGCGGTAGGCGAACGCGAGGCGCGCCGCCGAGACGCAGGCCTCGACGTCGTCGGCGTTGACATGGATGATCGGGATGTCGAAGCCCTTCGCGAGGTCGGAGGCCCACTGCGTCGAGCGGGCGTCGTCGGGGTCGGTCGTGAAACCGACCTGGTTGTTGGTGATCAGGTGCAGCGTGCCGCCGACGCTGTAGCCGTCGAGCGTCTGGAGGTTGAGCGTCTCGGCGACGACGCCCTGGCCGGGGAAGGCCGCGTCGCCGTGGATCACGATCGGCACCGCGCTCGTCGTGTCGCGCTGCGCGTGCGGGCCGTCGTGGCTGCTCTGGGCGGCGCGCGTCGCGCCCATCACGACCGGTGAGACGTACTCCAGATGCGACGGGTTGGACTCGAGGTTGACCTGGATCGACTCGCCGGAGGCGAGCTTGTAGGAACCCTGGGCGCCGTGGTGGTACTTGACGTCGCCGGTGCCGCCCTGGGGGATCGTCGTGACCGCCTCGAGCGTCGAGGCCCCCTCGAACTCGGCGAAGATCGATCCGTACGGTCGGCCGAGGTTGTGCGCGAGCACGTTCAGGCGCCCGCGGTGGGCCATGCCGACGACCACCTCGCGCGCTCCGCCTCCCGCGGAGAGACGGATCATCTCGTCGAGCATCGGAACCGTCATGTCGATGCCCTCGATCGAGAACTGGTGCTGGCCCAGATACGCCTTGTGCATGAAGCGCTCGAGCGCATCGACCTCGATCAGGCGTGTGAGCAGCGCGCGCTGCTCGGCCGCGCTGAGCGGCTGGCGGAACGCGCCGCTCTCGATCTTCTCGCGCAGCCAGCGCCGCTGCTGGTGCGAGGCGATGTGCTCGATCTGGTAGGCGATCGTGCCGCAGTAGACCTCGCGCAGGTGCGGGAACGCCTCCGCGAGCGTCGCTCCCGCGACGTGGATGTGCAGCAGGCTGGACGGGATCTGCGCCATCAGCACGGTCGTGAGCCCTCTCGACGCCGGGTCGAGCGCCGGGTCGCCGCGCGGCGGCGCTCCGAGCGGGTCGAGCGTCGCCGCGAGGTGGCCGTGCGTGCGCAGCGCGCTGACCAGCGCGTCCGCGCTCGCCACGGCCTGCAGCAGCTCGTCGCTGGGGCGGGTGGCCGTCGCGGCCGGCGCCGGTGCGGCCACCGCCGCGCGGGCCGGCAGCGGCGCGAGTGTGACGGCGAGCGCCTCGAAGACGTCCTCGTAGAAGGAGTCGGCGCCGCCCAGCAGCGCGTCGATGCGGGCGAGGAAGCGGCCCGACTCCGCGCCCTGGATGATGCGGTGGTCGTAGGTCGAGGTCAGCGTCATCACCTTCTGCGCGCCGATCTGCTCGCCGACCTGCGCGAGCCCCGGCGGGAAGCCGATCGCTCCGGTCGCCACGATCGTGCCCTGGCCCGGCATCAGCCGCGGCACCGAGGCGCCCGTGCCGAGCCCGCCCGGGTTGGTCAGCGTGATGTTCGCGCCGACGAGGTCGTCGGCGGTCAGCGTGTTCGTTCGCGCCTTCTCGACGAGCGCGTCGTAGGCGGCGAGGAAGCCGTCGAAGGTCATCGCGGCGGCGTCGCGGATCACGGGCACCATCAGCGTGCGCGAGCCGTCCTTCTTCTCGACGTCGACGGCCAGCCCGAGGTTCACGGCGCCGTCCCGCACGCGCTGCGGCCGGCCGTCGACCTCGGCGTAGTGGTCGGCCATCACCTCGAGCTCGCCGGCCGCGCGGGCGAGCGCGAAGGCGATCAGGTGGGTGAAGGAGACCTTCGCGCCGGCCTCCTTCAGCTGGCGCCGGCGGCCGTCGAGCTCCTCGACGACGATCGTGCGCAGGCTCGTCGCGGTGGGGATCGAGCGGCTCTCCTCCATGTAGTGGACGAGCATCGCGGCGCCGCCGCGCAACTCGGTCACGGTGGCGGCGGAGGGGGCGCTCTGCGGGCCGCCCGCGGGCTGCTCGGCGGCGGCGAGGACGTCCTCCTTGACGATCCGCCCGTCACGCCCGCTGCCGGCGAGCGAGCCGAGGTCCACGTGCAGCGCTGCGGCCGCGCGACGCGCGACCGGCGAGGCCTTCGTGCCGTCGGGCGTGGCCGCGGCGTCGGGCGGCGTGGCGGCGCCGGTGCTCGGCGCGGGCGCGGGCGCGGCGGCCGCGCCGCCGCTTCGGCCACCGTCGCTCGCGGCGCCCGTCATCCGCCCGATCACCTGGCCGACGGTGACGGTGTCGCCGGGGGCCACCAGCAGCTCGCTGATCGTGCCGGCGGCGGGCGCCGGCAGCTCCACGTCGACCTTGTCGGTCGAGATCTCGACGATCGTGTCGCCCGCCGCGACGACGTCGCCGACCTTCACGGTCCAGTCGAGGATCGTCCCTTCGGTCACGGACTCACCGGCCGCCGGCGTCACGATGTCGATCGTCGTGGCCGTGGCCGTACCGTTCCCGGAGGCGTCCTGTGCGCCCGCCGCGGCCGGTGCCGTCGAGCCGTTGCCGCCGTTCGCCGCCGCGGGGGTCTCGGCGTGCTGCGGTGAGGGGCCGGCGGGCGAGCCGCCGTCACCCGGCGCGATCTCCGCGAGCAGTGCGCCCACCGCGACGGTTTCGCCTGCGGCGGCGTGGATCTTGACGACGGTGCCGGCGACCGGTGCGACCACCTCGGCGTCGACCTTGTCGGTCGAGATCTCGAGCAGCGTCTCCTCGGCCGACACGTGATCCCCCTCGGACTTTCGCCACTCGAGGATCGTTCCTTCGCTTACTGAGTCGCCCATCTGGGGCATAACGACCTGCGCCGTCGTCTCGGCCACCATCAAAACGGACTCTAGCGTGCCGGGAGGAGCAGCCTGCGCCACTTCGGGTGTGCGCGATGCGAACGCGCGCTCACTGCGCGACGCGGGCCCGTCGGCGTTCTTCGCGGACGAACTCGTAGCTGCCGAAGAACGGTCCGATGCCGCCGAGCACGGCGACCGCGACCGCGACACGCAGGGGGATGATCCGCAGGCGAACCGCCACCAGGCAGACCAGCGACATGCCGATCCACAGCAGGCCGTGCGAGAGCCCGAGGATGAAGGTCTCGGGCTGCGGGTTGTGCAACCCGAAGGCGACGATCAGCAGCGACAGATAGACCAGCGAGTGAAAGAACGAGACGTGCTTGAGGCGGTTGAAGGTGATCACGGGGCGGCGAGCATGATCGCGGTTTGCCGCAGCGGCTCGTCGGCTTCGGGCGGCCAGCGATCGACCTCGGGCGGCCACCACGCGAACGCGTCGTGCTCGGCGTCGGGCACCACCTCCGCACCCTCGGCGAGCCACGCCAGGCCGACCAGCAGCACGAGCTGCTGAGGCAGGCAGACGAGCGCCTCGACGGTGATCCGCTCGGCGTTCACCGACCACTCCTCCGCCAGCTCGCGCCCGAGCGTGTCGACCGGATTCTCGCCGCAGTCGACGGCGCCGCCCGCGCCGAGCGCCCAGCGGCCGGCCCAGGTGGCGAGCCAGCCCGCCCGGCGCCCCGCCAGCCAACGCCCGTCGCTCGCGCGCACGACGCACATCGAGGCGAGGCTCTGCAGGGCGTCGCCGGGGTTGAGCCGCAGCGCCCAGCGCGTCGGCTGCAGCTCGAGCACGAGCCCGCCGCCGTCCTCTCGGTGAGCGGTGAGCCGGGCCGAGAGGCCGTCGTGGGCCGGTGAGCCGCGTTCGCGCAGCGCCGCGATCGCCGCGTCGGCGGCCTCGGTCGCGGCGCCGGGCGGCTCGTACTCCTCTTCGCGCCACCGCGCGCTGACCTGCTCGAGGCCCCACGGACCGCGCGCGAGGATGCCGGGGGTGAGCGCCATGGCGTACAGGCTATTCGTGGCGGGCACCTTCGCGGGACCCACTACTCTGGCTGCATGAGCTCCTTCCACGGCAGCGACGGCTTCGGCCTCGGCGGTGGCGGCGGCGGGCGCGGGCGCCGCGGCCGCGGGCGCAGCTCGCGCGTGCTCGGCACCGGCGAGCCCCCGCCGCCGCTGCTCGATCCCGAGCGCCAGCGCGACGGGCGCCGGATTCTCAGGTTATTCGCCCCCTACCGGGGGCGTCTGGGACTTGTCCTTGGGCTGATCCTCCTCTCGTCGGGGCTGAGCATGATCTCGCCGTTCCTGCTCGTGGCGGTGCTCGACCGCGCGATCCCCAAGCACAACGTGACGCTGCTGACGGAGCTGGTGGTCGGGATGATCGTGATCGCGATCGCAACCTCGGCGCTGAGCGTCGTGCAGACCTACATCTCGACCGAGGTCGGGCAGCGTGTGATGCACGACCTGCGCGTGTCGGTGTATCGCCACCTCCAGCGTCTCTCGCTCGCCTTCTTCACGCGTACGCGCGCCGGCGAGGTCCAGTCCCGCATCGCCAACGACATCGGCGGCATCGACAACGTCGCGACCAGCACCGCGACGACGATCGCGCAGAACGCGACGACGGTCCTCGCGACCACGATCGTGCTGGTGCTGCTCGACTGGCGCCTCGCGCTGATCTCGTTCGCCCTGCTGCCGCTGTTCGTGTGGCTGACGCGGCGGGTCGGACGCGAGCGGCGCGCAATCACCACGCGCCTGCAGGGCAGGCTCGCCGACATCTCCTCGCTGGTCGCGGAGTCGCTCTCGGTCTCCGGCATGATGCTGGGCAAGACGATGGGCCGCGGGGAGGACCTCGCGACGCGCTTCACCGGCGAGTCCGATCAGCTCGCGGACCTCGAGGTGCATTCGCGGATGGCGGGACGCTGGCTGATGTCGTCGATCAACATGGCGTTCGCGGTCCAGCCGGCGATCGTCTACTGGGTTGCCGGTCAGAGCTTCGGGCACGCCGGCGCGGCGATCCAGATCGGCGTCGTCGTCGCCTTCACCACGCAGCAGACGCGGCTGCTGTTCCCGATCGCCCAGCTGCTGTCCGTCGGCAACGACGTCGAGGCGTCGCTGGCGCTGTTCGACCGGATCTTCGAGTATCTCGACCTGCCGGTCGACATCGTCGAGGCGCCCGACCCGGTCGTGCTGCGCCCCAGCGAACTGCTCGGCGAGGTCGCGCTCGAGGGTGTCGGCTTTCGCTACAGCGAGGGGTCGCCGTGGACGCTGCACGACATCGACCTGGTTGTCCCGGCGGGGACGCGCACCGCCGTGGTCGGCGAGACCGGCGCCGGCAAGACGACGCTCGGCTACCTCGTCGCGCGCCTCTACGAGCCACAGGCGGGGCGGGTGACGATCGACGGGATCGATGTGCGCGACGCCAGCTTCGAGTCGCTCGCCGCGACCGTCGGCGTGGTTTCGCAGGAGACCTACCTGTTTCACTCCACGGTCCGGGAGAACCTGCGTTTCGCGCGACCGGACGCCACCGACGAGGAGATCGAGGCGGCCGCCCGCACGGCGCGGATCCACGACCTCGTCGCCTCGCTCCCCGACGGCTACGACACGGTCGTCGGCGAGCGCGGCTACCGCTTCTCGGGCGGTGAGAAGCAGCGCATCGCGATCGCCCGCACGATCCTGCGCAACCCGCCGGTGCTGGTGCTCGACGAGGCCACCAGCTCGCTGGACACGCGCACCGAGCGCGAGGTCCAGGAGGAGCTCGACCTGCTCGCCGAGGGCCGCACCACGATCACGATCGCCCACCGGCTCTCGACGGTGCGTGACGCCGACCAGATCGTGGTGCTCGACCACGGCGGGATCGTCGAGCGTGGCACCCACGACGAGCTGCTCGCGCGCGACGGCCATTACGCCGCGCTGCTCGCCCACGATGCCGCGCGCGAACCACTACATTGACGCCATGGCATCGCTCGAAGCCGAGATGCTCGAGTTCATCCGGCGGGGCCTCGACCATCACGCGCAGTCCTGCCCGCTGGCGCCGCGGGCGATCCTGCTGAACCCGGGCAACTACGAGCTGTTCGGCTGGGATGAGCTTTGGGGGGTGCCCGTGCTCCCCGACGATCGCGTCGCGCCGAAGCGCTTCCGCATCGACTGCGACGGATCCGCGTTCGGCATCGAGGCCGAGATCAGCGAGGCGATCGGGGCGACCGAGCCGGCGCTGATCCCGATCGGCCCGGCGGTGCCGCGGGAGGACGAGCCGTTCGCCGCAGGTGCGCGCGGCCAGGCGCGCGGCACGCCGCGACGGCGCCCCGTCAGGTTGTCGCGTGCGCGCCGGAGTTGATCCGTACGTCGTGCTCGGCGTCCCGCGAGGCGCCGGTGACGCCCGGATCCACGCGGCGTACCGCGACGCGGTGAGGCGAACCCATCCCGACGCGGGCGGCAGCAGCGCGGCGTTCGAGGACGTGCAGGAGGCCTACGAGGTGCTGCGCGACCCGGCGCGCCGCGCCGCCTGGGAGCACGACCCGCCGCGCACGCGCGTGCGGCCTGTCGCCAGGCCGGCGCCGGCCTCGCATCGCTCATCGATGGAGGATCTGCTCGCCGAGTCGCAGCGGCTCGAGGACGAGGCCCGCCGGCTTGCCGGCATGGCCGCGCGCCACAGCGGCGCCGACGAGCCGACCGACACCGTCGGCGCGGTCCTGCGCGACGCGGGAGCGCAGCTGCGCGACGCCGCCGACGAGGGTGTGCGCGAGCTTCGCCGGTTCATCCGCAAGCGGCTGTGAACCGGCCCGCGGGCGGCGCAGCGGCGGCGCGTCGGACCGCCGCTGCGCCGCCCGCGTGGCGGATCCGCGTGCTCACGCAGCCGGCACCGGTCCCTGCGCGTACATCAGCGATCCCGGGGTGGTCAGCGTCTCGCCGGTCTCGAGCAGCGTCTTCAGGCCGGAGAGGATCATCGGCCAGCCGCCGTAGAGCTCGGAGCTGGCGTCGGCGTGCAGCTGGTCGTGGGTCACGGTCAGGCAGCACGAGTCGCCCACCGGCTCGATCTCGTAGGTGACGCGCGAAGTCCCCTCGCGCCGGACGTCGTCGCTCCACATCGCTCTGAAGCTCTGGACGAGCCGCCGCGGCGGATCGACCTCGAGGTTCTCGCCCTCGACCAGCGCGCCCGGCGCCACCGCGTGCGTGCCCTCGTAGCTCGAGCCGGCGGTCCAGTCCGAGGTCACGCCGATGCCAAAGCTGTACTTCCGCCTCATCTCGTCGTCGGTGAGCGCCTCCCAGAGCCGCTCCGGCGTCGTCTTGATGTAGATCTCGAACACCTTCTCCATGCTGTCCTCCTCGAGTGAACGCTTGAGGTCGCTGAGTGACGCGGCCCACGGCTCGGCGTACTTGCTCACCCACCGGTCGTGGACGAGCCGGATCGGGACGACGTTCAGGAAGTGGAGCTTCTCGCGACCGCGTCGCTTCGTCACGACGAGGCCCGCCTGCTCGAGCACCTTGAGGTGCTTCATGACGCCGAATCGGGTCATCGGCAGTCGCTCCTCGAGCGCGCTCAGTGTCTGGCCGTCCGAGCGGTGGAGCTCGTCGAGCAGGCTTCGGCGCGTCGGATCGGCCAGGGCCCTGAACACGTCGTCCATGGCGGCGAGTATATGTGACCATATGGGGCGCCTATCCCCTAATGGCACGTACCAGGCTCGGCAACGCATGGCAAGCAGCGCATCGCCTACGGCGATGTGTAGGGCCGAAACGTTGGGACCGTCGGTACTTCCGACGGTTTCGGCGGCCACCAGCCGAGGCCATCGAAACCACGCAGCGGACTGAGGCCATCGCGACTTGGAAGGGTGCTGATAACCGTCCTGTAGTGCGTCGTCAATTGGGCGCGGTCCTGTTCGACACGGCCAGCAGCGAAGGTGGACAGGATGAATCGGAGCATTGCCTCTGCTCCGACCAAGTCGCCGAAGTACAGGTCGTCGGGGGTACTCTCGCCCGATATCTCGACCGACGCCTCGACATACATATCCATATGCGCTTGCGAATCAGGGGTCGCGAGCTGGATGCGTGCGAGTTCTGCGCCCGATACGAGGCGGACACCCGTTCGGGGTCGCCGCTTCACGATCTTCGCGGAGGTCCGATACCGCATCCCACTCGGATCTTCGACCCGCAGAACGGGAACCGCGACGACTGTTTGATGCTTGTCGCGATTCCAGAAGCGTTCGAGGATTGCAAGCGTGTCGTTATGAGCGTCGTACGGTTGCAACGCCTCGATGACTGCAAACCAGTCGTCGGGGATTTTGTCCCTGAGTCGGTTCTCGGCCTTCGTGGCGAACTCGCTCCGACTGGTTTCCATCGGGAAACCTATGGTCGATGGGGGTTTATGCCCTCGCCGCAGTCGGGACGCGGCAAGCGCATAGGCGAAGTGGTCATAGGCGGACCTGACCTGGTGGGCGTACTCGCCCATGACAACGCCGATACGAAGGTCTGGCTTCCGGCGAACTTCGACCCGGAAGACATACCAGCCATCTTTTCCCTCGACTTTGGCGAGGGCTCCGTAGGGATCGGAGTCGAAGAAGGCTTTGAGCAGGTCATCGACCATCACGAGGTGATCCTGCGCTCGCGCCAATTTTGCGAAGCAACCGTGGAGGTCCAGGTCGATCCCGGAGCCGTCGGCGGTGATCTCCGGGACTATCGCCCCGTCGATGGCGCGCGTGAAGACTCCGAGAACGGAGTCTGAGGGTTTGAAGATGAACGGCGGTCCCCCCGGTCCGCGTAAGAGCGCTTTCGCCTGCGTCGTCACTACGAGACGCTACTCTCGGTAGACGCATGACAACCGAGGGACACGACGCAGAGCCTACGCTGGACGCCCTCAAACAGGCGCGGCGCCACACGGCGCTAGCCGAAGCGCATGAGCGCAAGGTCGCTCAGCATGAACAGTGGGCCGCATTCCATGAGAGCAAGGGCGAGATGGATCAGGCCGCTACTGAGCGTCGCAACGCAGACCTTGAGCGCGATGCTGCGCGGGACGAATGGGATCGCGCGCATGCGATCCAAGGGCCGACGCAGATGACGCGGCCTAAGAAGGGCGAGCCGGTCGAGATCCCGATCCCGACGCGCGAGGCTTTTATGCGCGATCTCCAGAAGGTCGCGCCCCGCCCACAACCTTCCTCAGTACGCGAGGTGGAAGACGGGTCCTA
The DNA here is from genome assembly GCA_964483345.1 of uncultured Solirubrobacteraceae bacterium. Classification (GTDB taxonomy): domain Bacteria; phylum Actinomycetota; class Thermoleophilia; order Solirubrobacterales; family Solirubrobacteraceae; genus Palsa-513. Next base: position 10,680 of record CAZABN010000005.1, on the reverse strand, counting down.
GTGTCGGGTCCGTCGCAAAGACCACCGTGTAAGCCGCGAAGAAGTCGCTGCGTCCAAGCAATGCGACGCCGCCGTCTGCGAACACGGGTTTCGAAAGCGTAATCACCGGTCCCCACGGCATTGCGCCGGCTGGCAACTGCGCGACGACCTGAAGATCGATCGGGTGCTTGCAGGTCCACGTTGGGAGCTTGATCCCTCCTGCGCCACCTGCACCGTCGGCGGTCAGTTCCAGCTCGGTCGCGGGATCGAGCTGAAGATCGGGGCATAGCGACCGCGGCAGCAGAACCCCGTCGGCGCCGCTATCGACTATCCCCAGCCCATTCGCGCTGACCGTTCGACAGGAAAGCTGGAGGGCCAGAAACGGCCCTCCAGGCGGATATTGGGTGGTTAGGGTAGGCGTATGCGGTAGAAGTGCGTAGAGGCCTCGGGCACCCTGAATAGGGCGTCCGTAGACAGTACGCGATCATCGTGCCGCAGTCCGTCTTCCGTGTCTGCGTCGGCAACGATTTCGCCATCGCGCAGCGCAATCCACTTGCCCGGGAACTGCTCGAACGCCTCCTGAGGCACAGGGGGCTTAGAGATCTCGGCGGTTGGTGCCACGGTTGCCCTCCTTGGGTCAGGCGGTGCGAGCGTATATCACGCGCGCCAGCAATTTGCAACTATCCGAATAGCCAACTATGGCAGATATCGGGCGTAATTCGCGCAAGTTCTAACACGAGTTGAGGATTTGGCCAGATAGCAGACGTTTTTGCGCATGTTTTGTTGCGGCTACGGCTGAACAACTACCGCGCGGCGAAGCAGCTCGGCGAACATGGACCGTCCTCCGCGGTAGCGGTGGTTGTAGCGCCACGTGTACTCGTTGATGTAGGACTGCAACCACTTCACGGACACGCCGTGGTAGTTGCCGGCGATGCCGTTCTTGACGTTGCCGAACCAGCCTTCGATGGTCTGCGTGTGGACATCTCCACTCGCATAGACCTTGTCCGTGTGGCGGATCGTCTTGTGCGTCGGATGCGTCGTCGAGAGCGACCGATACCCGGCCCACTCGTCCGTGTAGACGGTGGCCCTCGGGTCTACGTGCAGACTCACGGTCTCTAGCGCGCCCTCGCGCGGCTGAACGTACGCGCGGACACGTCCGCCACGCTCGACCATCGCAACGATGGACACCTTGCGGGCCTTCGCGAACGTCTGCGCTTCGGACATCGTCATGCCGCGCGTTGTGGACGCCTTCGGACGGCCACCGTACGCGGTCTCGTCGGCCTCAACCTCGCCCGCTAGTTTCGTCGTGGCGTCTTGCGCCATGAGGTGTGTTCGTACGAGGTTGCACATCCTCCAGGCGGTCTTGTAGCCGACGCCGATCTCGCGCTCGACCTGCTTGGCGGAGATGCCGCAGCGAGTGCTAGTCATGAGGTACATGACGTAGAACCACAGGTGCAGCGATGTCGCGGACTTCGCGAAGATGGTCCCGGCGAGTGGGTGGATGTGCCGTCCGCACGAGTCGCATGACCATGCGGGGCGCTTGGCGACCTTGTGGAACCTACGCTCGCGTTCACAGTGGACGCAGTGGGCATGCCAGCCGTCCGGCGAGAACCGCGACCGCCAAAGGTGCTCTAGGCATGCGGCGTCATCGCCGAACTCGCGTACGAACTCCATCAGCGAGTACGTCGATTCCGATGCGTCGGAAACCTTGGGATTGTTGCGGTCCACCTTGGGCATGGACCAAGTAAAGCACAAAACCTACGTGCTGTCAAGGGATAGGCGCCCCATATGGTCACCTGTCAAGCCCTCGTGATGGTCCCGGCGCGACGTCCCTCGGCCAGCCGCTTCCGCTACGATGACTAGCACAATGATCGACGTCAAGATCGACCGGTCCGACCCCACGCTCCTGCACGACCAGGTCGCAGCGCAGATCCGCCGCTCGATCGCCGACGGCGACGCGAAGCCGGGCGAGCGCCTCCCGCCGGCGCGTGACCTGGCGGCCGTCATGCACGTCAACACCAACACGGTGCTGCGGGCGCTGCGGCTGCTGCGCGACGAGGGCCTGCTCGAGTTCCGCCAGGGACGCGGCATCCGCGTCAGCGGCACCCCCCAGCGCGGCGCCGTGCTCGCGAAGGCGATCGAGCTCGTCCAGCTCGGCCGCCAGAGCGGCTACGACCGGGCGGAGCTGCTCGAGATGATCGAGGCGCTGCCGTAGCGGCGGCGCGGCGATCGAGCGGCCGCTCCTCGCAGGGACGCTCGAAGGCATCGGCGCGGTCGGCTAACGTGCTCGCGATGCGACGCGCAGGACTCGCGCTCGTCCCGTTCGCCGTGGCGGCCGTCCTGGCCGTCACGCTCTCCGTCCCCGCCGCGCTGGCCACCGCGCCCGCCGTCGCCGGCTGCCGCACGCTGAGCACGCCGAGCTCGCTCGGCGCGACGCTCCTGCGCCTGCACCGCACCTACATGCAACATCAGCCCGATGTCCACAACCCGACGATCACCGGCCCCGTGGGCCGCGTCTACCTGGGGATCTGCGGCACGAAGCGCTGGGCGCTCGCGGTCTTCGATGCCCGCTACAACAATCTCTACTTCGGCGCCGAGGATCAGCCGGAGCGCTTCGACAAACCGGCCGGCGCCGCCTGGCACGACCTCGGGAACACCGGCGGTGACCCGTGCGGTTCGGCCCCGCTCGCGCTGCTGAAGGCGTGGAAGATCGTCCACGCCTGCCCGCCCGCGTCGCAGTGACTGACGGTCGCTGCACGCCGGCGCGTGGGCCGCGCTTGAGCGCGCTTGCTCGGCGTGGTCGTCACGACTATTCTCACCCGACGTACACGGTCCGACTTGACTCCTCGAGTTTGAGGCGGCCCGCGAGCGCCACGCCAATCCGCTGCACACACCACACAGGGAGCGTCACATGAACGACGAAATTGGTTTGGACGAGGACATCGAGCCGACCGCCGACGCAAGCGAAGGCGTGAAGGGCGGAGCCGCCCCGGGCAGCAAGACGGCTGAGCTGGAGGCCGCGGCAGCGCTGGCTGCGAAGACAAGCCCCCCGCTCGGCGGTACAGCGACGATCTCCGTCGATCCGCTCTCGAGCAAGTCGTCCGCCTAGCCAACGCACCGGCGTCGCCTCCGCGCGCCGCCCAAACCGTCGCCCATAGGCGATCGGTACGCATCCCGAGGACGGGCACGGACGCCCGCCGACGGGCACCGCGGGAGCCAAGGTGACCCGCGCCGAAGCGCCTCGACGTTGCGCCGCGGGATTCGGTGAACTCGACCTCCGGGCGCGTGTTGACGACGAAGCCTCTGCGATTCGCATCTCTCTCGACCGGGCCACGCCCACCCGCCAGCCGGGCTGATCGATCAACCCCTCGGGAGCCCGTCCTACCATCTCCACGCGGTAACGCGTCAACCGGCGCACGGCGGCGAGAGCCGCCGTGCGCGCCGCATCCAACGCCGCGACGACCGGCGACCCTCAGCTGTTGGCGGCGACGATCGCGGCGGTGTCCGAGAAGACCTCGAAACGCGCGAGCTTGCTGCCCTCGAAGGTCCAGACATGTGCCAGGTGATCGGTGACCTTGCGGCCGGTGCGCTTCACCGTGGCTTCGGAGTGGATCAGCACGACGACGTGGTCGCCCTGCGCGATGAACTCGTGCGGTTCGAACCTGTGAATCTCCACTTCCTCGCCGAGGGTGGCGAAGAATCGGCTCACCTCTTCCTTGCCGCGATACGTTCCGGCCGCCGGAATCACGTCCGCCGGGCCTGGCTCGATCCATTCGATGTCGTCTGTGAGCAGCTCGAGAATCGCTCCTATATCGCCGCGGCCGAACGCGGCGTAGCCCTCTTTCGCGGTCTGGACGTTTTCATCTGCCGACATGCGTGCCCCCTCTGAGCGTTGCGGACGGTGGCGAGCATAGCCCGCCGTCGCACGCTCCGATCCGTTTTTTCGCAGGGACCGGCGCTCAGCGGCCTTCGTCGCCAGAGCGCTCAACTATCTCTATTCGATACCCGTCCGGGTCGCGCACGAAGCAGATCCGTGAGCCGCCTTCGCGGACGCTGTAGGGCGGACGCTCCGGCTCGATGCCCTGCGCGGCGAGGCGTGCGAGCGTCGCATCGAGGTCGGTCGCGCTGATCGCGATGTGACCGTAGGCGGTGCCGTGGTCGTAGTGCTCGACGCCGAAGTTGTAGGTCAGCTCGAGCCGCGGCTCGTCGCCGTCGCCGGGCTGGTTGAGGAAGACGTTGATCGCCTCCTCGCGGATCGGCAGCCGCCGGACCTCCTCGAAGCCGAGCGCACGGTAGAAGGCGAGCGAGCGGTCGATGTCGGTGATCCGGTAGCAGGTGTGGATCAGCGCCACGACCGCCAGAGTAGCGACGTGCGACCATGACGCGCATGATCATCGAACACGCGCGCAACGACGCGTACCTCTCGAACACCTACCTGGTCTGCGACCACGAGGGGGGCAGCGCCGTCGTGATCGACGCCGGCGGGCCGCTGGAGCCGCTGTTCGCCGCCGCGGAACGCCTGCGCGTGACGCCCGCGATGGTGCTGCTCACGCACCACCACCACGACCACGTCAGCGAGGTCGGCGGCCTGACCGCGCGCTGGCCGGCGCTGCCGGTGCTGATCAGCCCGCTCGAGCGCGACCTGGTCGGCGCCGCGACCGCCACGATCGACACCGGCGAGCGCCTGACGGCGGGCGAGCTGCTGATTCGCCCGCTGCACACGCCGGGGCACACGCGCGGCATGCTGTCGTTCCTCGTCGAGCATCGCGGGGCGGCGGCCGTGTTCACCGGCGACACGCTCTTCCGCGACTCGGTCGGCGGCGTACGCGCGCCCGGGCACACCACCTTCCAGGCGCTCAAGGACTCGATCATGGGGACCTTGATGGAGCTGGACGCCGACACGGAGGTCTACCCCGGGCACGCCGACTCGAGCACGGTCGCGCGTGAGTGGGAGCACAACCCCTTCATCCGCATCTGGCGCGGCCTGGACCGCGAGGGCACGCAGTCGTGCATCGCTCTCGGCGACCCCGCCACGCTCGTTCTGCTCGGTCCGGACTACGACGGCGGCCACAAGGCGTGGGTGCGCTGGGGTGACGGCTCCGATGACGTGATCCCCGGCTCCCAGGTCGAAGCGATCAACTGACCACTGGACGATGGCTCGCGAGAACATCCCCACCTCGCGGGTCGTGCGTTCGGCGACGATCGGGCGCCTGGCGGCCGGGCAGGCGGTCAGGCAGTTCGGCACGCGTGCCGCGAACCTGGCGCGCGGCGACGAGGCGAGCGATGCGGCGCTGGCGCGCCGTCAGGTCGAGACCGCCGAGCAGATCGTCGCCGTGCTCGGCACGATGAAGGGCGCCGCGATGAAGCTCGGTCAGGTGATGTCGTTCCTCGACGTCGGCCTGGTACCCGAGGAGTACCGCGAGGAGTTCCAGGCCAAGCTCGCGGAGCTGCGCGACTCGGCGCCGCACGTCTCCTTCAAGGAGATGCGCAAGGTGATCGAGACGGAGTTCGACGAGCCGCTCGACGAGCTGTTCGCGCACTTCGACCCCGAGCCGATCGCCGCCGCGTCGATCGGGCAGGTGTATCGCGCGACGCTGCACGACGGTCGCGCGGTCGCCGTCAAGGTTCAGTACCCGGGCGTCGCCGGCGCCGTGCGATCGGACCTGAAGAACCTGGGGATGATCATGCGGCTGTTCTCGCGGATGGCGCCGGGCCTCGACGTCCAGGGCATCACCCAGGAGATCCGCCTGCGGATCGACGAGGAGCTCGACTACGAGCTCGAGGCCTCCAACCAGCGGGCGATGGCGCGGATCTTCCGCGGGCATCCCTTCATCCACGTCCCCGACGTGATCGGCTCGCTCTCGCGCGAGCGCGTGATGGCCAGCGAGCTGGTCACCGGCAGCCGCTTCGAGGAGCTCAAGGAGCTCGACGCGCCGGCGCGCAACCGGATCGCCGAGATCGTCTTCCGCTTCTACTTCGGTTGCATGTACCGCCATCACCAGTTCTCCGGCGACCCCCATCCCGGGAACTTCATGCTGCTCGCGGACGGCCGCGTGGCGTTCCTCGATTTCGGGCTCTACAAGCGCCTGCCGCCCGAGCTCGCCGAGTACGAGCTGCAGATCGCGCGACTCGGGATCACCGGGCAGGGCGAGGCGCTGATCGAGCACCTCCACGCCGGCGGCTTCCTCGCCACCCCGGACCGCTCGAGCCCGGAGCAGATCCTCCAGCAGTTCCACGACGTGACCTGGTGGTACACGCGCGACGGTGAGGTCGCGCTGACGCCGGAGATCGCGACCCAGATCGTGATCGACATGAGCGACCCGCGGTCACGGCACTATGCCGCCATGCGCCACGAGAACCTGCCCCCCGACCACCTCTTTGGCCGCCGCACCGAAACGCTCACGCTCGCCGTGATGAGCCAGCTGCGGGCCAGCGGCAACTGGCACCGGATCGCGCGCGAATGGATCTTCGGCGATCCGCCGGCGACCGAGCTGGGCCGCGCCGAGGCCGAGTTCTACGGCCTCACAGGGTATGGATCTGCAGCAGGCTCGTCGTCCCCGGAACGCCGCTGGGCAGCCCAGCAGTGATCACGACGCGCTGGCCCGGCTGGCACCAGCCGAGCTCGACGATGCGAGCCGCGGCCGCGAGCACCAGCTCCTCGGTCACCTCGAAGCGCAGCATCGCGGCCGCCTTCACACCCCACAGCAGGCCGCAGCGCTGGACCGTCTCGTGTCCGGGGGAGAGCGCGTAGATCGGGCAGTTGGGCCGGTGCGCCGACACCAGGCGGGCGGATCGCCCGGACAGCGTCGGCACGACGATCGCGTCGAGGTCCAGCTCGCGCGCCGCCACGCAGGCGCCGTAGGCGACGGTGTAGGCGGGGCTGCGGGCGTCGCGGCGGACGCGATGCTCGTTCCATTCGAGGTAGTTCGCCGTCGCCTCGGTGCGCTCCGCGACGGACGCCATCATCGCGACCGCGCCGACCGGGTGCGCTCCGACCGCCGTCTCCTGCGAGAGCATCACGGCGTCGGTGCCGTCGAGGATCGCGTTCGCGACGTCGGCGACCTCGGCGCGCGTCGGCCGGCTCGAGTGAACCATCGAGTCGAGCATCTGCGTCGCCGTGATCGACGGGCGCGCCAGCGCCCCGGCGAGCTTGAGCAGGCGCTTCTGCACGAGCGGCACATCCTCGATCGGCAGCTCGATCCCGAGGTCGCCGCGGGCGACCATCACCGCATCGGCGGTCCGCAGCACGGCGTCCATGTTCTCGACCGCCTGCGGCTTCTCGATCTTCGCGATCAGCGGCAGGCGCGTGTGCCCGCGCACGAACTCGATGTCGTCGGCGGTGCGCACGAACGAGAGCGCCACGAGGTCGACGCCGATCGATTCGCCGTGCGCGAGCAGCTCCAGGTCGCGCTTGGGCACCGCCGGCAGGCGGTCGATCGGCCCCGGGATGTTGAGCCCCTGGCGTGAGACGACGGTGCCGCCGATCTCGACCTCGCAGTCGAGCTCGCAGACGCCGGGGCGTGTGGCCTGCACGCGCAGGCGCACCGCGCCGTCGGCCAGGTAGATGATCGCGCCCGGCTCGACCGAGTCAGCCAGCTCCGCCCAGGTGACCGACATCCGGCGGTGGTCGCCGACGGTCTCCGAGCCGCACTCGAAGGTGAGGCTCTCGCCCGGCGTCAGCTCCACGAGGCCGTCACGCACCGCGCCGATCCGCAGCTTCGGCCCCGGCAGATCCTGCAGCAGTGCGACCGGGCGCCCGACGCTCTCCGCCGCCGCGCGCACGCGCGCCGCCGTTTCGGCGTGCTCGTCGAGGCTGCCGTGCGAGTAGTTCAGGCGCGCGACGTCCATCCCGGCCGCGACGAGCTGGGCGAGCACGTCGGGCTCCCGCGAGGCGGGGCCTATCGTGGCGACGATTTTCGTGCGGCGCATTGAGCGCGCCACACTAGCGAGGGGCGCTCACGCGCGCATGTAACAAGCGAAACGGTCGAACGCCGGTGCCGACCGGCAACCCGCGGCAGCGCGCGACGCGAACCCGAACCGGATCCGCGCGCTACGGCGCCGCGATGTCCGGGAAGTTCGCGGCGCAGTGCTCGCGCAGGCAGTCGCGCAGCCAGGCGCGCTCCGCGCTCGAGGCGACGCGCAGCCGTGCGAGCAGCTCGCGCTGGTCCTCGAGCGCCGGCAGGCCGGCGATCGTCCAGCTGACCGCGAGTCGTTCGAAGAGGAACTCGACGGCGCGGTGCCAGGCGTCCTCGCGTGTCGCGCCCGGCGGCAGGTCCTCGCCGCTGATGATCCGCGCGTAGCTGCGGCGCGTCGCCGGGCTCATTGCGCCGCGGAGCACGAGCACGTTCGCGTCGGCGTCGCGGTACTCGCTCCCCGGCGCGTGCCGGCGCTCGCGGCGGCGCCGCGCCATCAGTCCGCCTCGCCCGGTTCGATCGGGAGCTGGGCGACGCGGCTGCGCCCGTCGCGCTCGTAGCGGACGTCCACCGAGTCGTCCTGGCGGTAGGTGCCGATGCCGAACGCGCCGACCAGCCAGCGCCAGCCGGACACGCGGTCGCGCGCCAGGCGGCGCGGGAAATGGAGCTCGCGGCCGCGGGTCTCGTAGTCGATCCCCTCCTGCTGCGGGACGCCGTTGAGGTACACCTCGAACGGCTGCTCCACGCCCGCCGGCAGGCGCACGATCGATGTCTCGGCCACAGCCGCGATTATCCTCCCCGGGGTGGCGGCTGCACGCCCATCCGAGGAGATCTCCTACCGTGTGCGCCGGCTGGCGCGGGCGCGGCGCGTCAAGGTGCGAGTCGATCCCCAGCACGGCGTCGAGGTGCTGCTGCCGGCGCGGGCGCCGCTGCGGGCGGCCGCCGCGGCGGTCGCCGAGCTGGCGCCCTGGATCGAAGCTCAGCTCGCCGAGCTGGCCGGCGCCCGCGAGCGCCTCGCGCCGCCGGGAACGCTGCCGTACCTCGACGAACGCCTGCTGGCGGTGCCCGAGCCGGGCCGCCGGCGCGCGCATCGCCGCGGCGGCGTGCTGCTGATCCCTGGCGGCGAGGATGCGCCGGCGGCGCTCGAGCGCTGGTACCGGCGCGCCGCCCGGGCTGAGATCGCGAAGCGCGTCGACGCGGCGTGCGCCGCCGCCGGGACGCCGTATGCGAGCCTGACGATCCGCAGCCAGCGCACGCGCTGGGGCAGCTGCGCGAGCGGCGGCGCGCTCAGCTTCAACTGGCGGCTGCTGCTCGCGCCCGAACGGGTCCTCGACTACGTCGTCTGGCACGAGGTCTGCCACCTGCGCTGCGCCGACCACTCGCCCGCCTTCTGGGCGCTGCTCGACACGCACTGCCCGGCGTGGCGCCCCGCGGCCGCCTGGCTGCGCGAGAACGGGACGGCGCTGGTGTTGTGAACGACCGGTGCCTCGGCTTGGCGCGGCGGCCTCGCTTCTAGTACCGTCAAATACCTGATGCTAAGGAGATTGGCCGTCATCGCGGCAGTCGTCGCCGCATCCACGGCCGCCGCCCTGGCGTCGGCGCCAGGCGCGCTGGCGTCGCGCAGCACGCGCGGCGGCGAGTTTCCCGCGGGCGACCTGGTCGTCACCTTCAGCGGCTACGGCGGTGGCCAATATCGCTTCCACCAGCCGCCGGTCGGCGCCGGCAGCGCCTGCCGGGTCGCCGACACCACATACGGCGCAACCGACGCCTACCACTGGAGCTACCGCTTCGTGCTGCCGCCAACCGGTGGCAGCAGCGACGCGCCGATCCTGCTGGCCGCCGCCGGCGAGCTGAGCGCGACCGAGCAGCTCCTGCAGTGCGCCGGCACCGCGGCCGTGACGAGCACCTGCACGCAGGCGCTGCGGGCGCCGCTGATCGCCGACTCCGGCGATCTCGCCTACCCCGGCGTGACCGTCGCGCTGAGCGGCCGCTCGATCGCCGTCGGCGCGGTCGGTGAGCTGATCCCGGCGACCGCGCAACCGGTGTGCAGCGGCCTCGGTGTGCTGCTGCCGAGCCCGGTGGAGGCGTTCGCGCAGCTGCAGGGAAGCGTCACGATCCCGCGGGCGGCGCTCGCGAGCACCGGCGACGTCACCCGCCGCTTCACGATCGCCGGCTCCGGCCTCTACTCCGGTGTGACACTGAGCTCGAGCTGCGACTCGAGCGGCTGCAACACCGCGACCTGCGCCGACACGGCCGTGCCCGGCCCCGACGGCCCGAGCAGCTGCAGCTTCGACGAGAGCTACAGCGGCACGATCGAGGTTCGCGTCGTCAAGTAGACAGCGCGCGAGCCAGCGCCTCCGGCGCGGACTCGTCGGCGCGACGCTCCACCAGCGCCCGGCGCACGCGGCCGGTGTAAGCCTCGGCCGATCCGTCGCCACGCAGGTCGACGCCGCCGCGCACGGTGCGCCCGCGGCCGCCGGGACCGGCGATCTCCAGCCGCGCCGCGACCTGGCGCACCGGCTCGATCCGCCGGCTCAGGAACCGCACCTCCTCGGCCGCAGTCTGCTCCGAGGCGAGCTCGTCGAGGCGGCGCGCCAGGGCGGCGATCGCGTCAGGCAGGGTCTGCAGCTGCTCGTGCTCGACCTGCGAGCCCGCCCGGATCGTCAGCGTCCAGGGTTCCGCGGTCAACGACGGTCGGCGAGCGGCACGTAGGAGCGCCGGCGCTCGCCCGTGTAGATCTGGCGCGGGCGCGCGATCTTCTGCTCGGAGTCCTGCACCATCTCCAGCC
>CAZABN010000004.1:0-80740 GCA_964483345.1 uncultured Solirubrobacteraceae bacterium | reverse complement strand
CCGCCACCTCACGCAACACATGCACCGCCTCAGACTCAAGCGCACGAAGATGCGTCAGGCGGGACGAGGCCGCCGTGGTGGTGGAGCTCATGGATGCCTCAGACGTGAATGCCGCACTCGGTCTTGTCGCTACCGGCCCAGCGCCCTTCGCGCCCGGACCCAGGAAGGGTACAGGGCATGCAGCCGATCGACTCGTAACCGCGGTCGTGCAGCGGGTTGTAGGGGACCTCGTGGGCGGCGATGTAGTCCCACACGGCCTTGGCGTCCCAGTCGGCCAGCGGGTTGGCTTTCCAGATGCCGCGGACCGGGTCGAAGGCGAGCTTGGGCGCGCCCGCCCGGGTCGGGGACTGTTCGCGGCGAAGCCCCGTGATCCAGCCGTCGAGGCCGTCGAGCGCCTCGTCGAGGGCCGCCACCTTGCGCTCCGAGCAGCAGACGCCGCCATCCCATGCCGCGTCCGTGTGGCGGCGGGCGTCGAAGATCTCGACGCTCACGCCGTAGCGGCGCTCGAGCTCCCGCCACGCTGCGTAGGTCTCGGGGAAGAGCACTCCGGTGTCGATCGTGAAGACCCGGGCGGATGGCTCCAGCTCCATCAGCATGTCGATCAGCACCGCCTCCTCCTTCTGGAACGAGCAGGCCAGCGCCAGCCGCGGATGATGGTGCTCGAGCATGTGGCCGAGCACCTCCTGCGCGCTCGCACGCTCCAGGTCGGGCACGGCGGGCGATGGCGCTATACCGCGCATTCGCCCTCCCCCCGCACCACCGCGAACGGCTCGCTGCGATTCCAGTCGATGAAGTGGTTCATCGTCTCGAGCGCGAAATCCGGAGGCAGCGCCAGGTCGGCCACCAGCGCCTCGAAGCCGGCCGTGCCGGTCCGCTGCACGAAGGCGCCCCACCGCTCGCCCTCGAGGCGTTCGCGCTGGTAGTACCCGATCCAGCGCTCGACGGCCTCCGGCACGCGCTTGGCGGGCAGGCGCGCCTTCAGCCGCTGACCCATGACCACAGAGCCGCCCTCGAAATTCCCGGCGAGGTGCGGGATGTAGGCGGGGATCGTGCGCGTGCCTAGCTTGATCGACGCGCCGGTGAAGCCGATGTCCGCGATGTGATGCTGTCCGCAGCCGTTCGGGCAGCCGCTCATCTTGATGTTGATCGCGCGCGTCAGCGAGTCCTCGATTCCCATGTCCTCGATGCGCTCCTGGATCGCCGCGCTGAGGCCCATCGAGCTGGTGATGCCGAGCTTGCAGCTGTCGGTCCCGGGACAGCTGACGATGTCGGCGATCGTCCGCGGGCCGACGCCCGCGAGGTCCAGCTCCCGCAGCGCCAGCCAGATCTCGTAAAGCGACTCCGGCCGCACCCAGCGCAGGACCAGGTTCTGCTGGATCGTGGTGCGGGCGTAGCCGCCCGCATGCTCGCGCATGATCGCGGCCAGGCCGCGGAACTGCGCCGGCGTCAGGTCGCCGCGCACGACCTTCACCTCGACCGTGACGAAGCCCTGCTGGCGCTGGGGGCGCGTGTTCGCCACCACGAAGCGGTCGAACTCGCCGCGGTCGCCCTCGGCGGGGCGCCGGCCCTCGCGCGCAGCGGGTGCGCCCGCCGCCTCGTCGTGCACGAACAGGATCGGCGCGGGGTCGAAGTCGCGCTCGGCGACCCAGTCCCCATGCAGCTCCTCCTCGACGAGCTCGCGGAAAGCGTCGATCCCGATGCGGTCGATCAGCACCTTGATCCGCGCTCGTGCGCGGTTGGCCCGCAGCTCCTCCTGGCGGTTGAAGATTCGCAGCACCGCCTCGGTCACCTTCAGGTATTCGCCGTCGTCGGCGCCGACGAACTCGTAGAGCGTCGGCGCGACCCGCGGCATGATCGAGGTGCCGCCGCCGACGCGCATCTCGAAGCCGCGGCGGCCGTCCTTGATCCGTGGGATGAAGCCACCGTCGTGGATCCCGGTGATCGCGACGTCCTCGTCGGTTGCGCTGAAGGCCGTCTTGTACTTGCGCGGCATCAGCTGGCAGACCTCGTTGCGGACGAAGTAGCGGACGTAGGCGCCGACGTAGGGGGTCGGGTCGAACAGCTCGTTCTCGCACACGCCGGCCCACGGATCGCCGGTGACGTTGCGGATCGTGTTGCCGCAGCCCTCGCGCGAGGAGAGGCCGGTGAGCGAGATCTCCCGGATCAGCTTGGCCGCGTCGGGCAGCGGCACATGGTGCAGCTGCACGTTCTGGCGCGTCGTGATGTGGCCCTTGCGCAGGGGGACGTAGCGCTCGACGACGGCGGCGAACGCGTCGAGCTGGTCGGGGTTGATGCCGCCGAAGGGCAGCTTCACGCGGATCATCTGGCGCTCGACCTGGCGCTGGCCGTAGACGCCCTGCTTGAGGCGAAAGCCGATGAACTGGTCCTCGGGCAGCCGGCCCTCGAGGAAGGCCCCGGCCTCGGTGTCGAAGTCGTCGAACTCGCGCTCGATGATCGGGATCACGTGTCCGGGGACGTTCTCGTAGACCTCGGGGTCGGCGAGCGAGCCGCGCGCGCCATTGGAGCCATGCGCCATCCAACTACCTCTTCCGTTCGTGGAAGCGGGAATACTACCGAAAGCGGGGTGCTTTTCTAGGGTTTAGTTGAATGTGTGCGCGCGCCCTCGCCCCACGGCCGCCAATCGAGTGCCGCCGCAGGCCGCTCCGGGGTCCTGCCGACGGCCTCGATGCGGGCCGCGCGCAGCCACCCGCCGGCGGTCCGGGCCGGGCGGGGCGCGCTCGCCGCGGTGTCGCGCGCATAGCGCTCGATGGCCGCGACGATCGCCGCAGCCTCCAGCGGTGAGGGGGCGGGTGTGATCTGCGGCGCCGTTGCCGGCGCGGCGGCGACGGCGGCCGCGGGCCTCGGCGGCCGCCGGTTGCTGCGAGCGTTCACGGCGCCACCGCAATGCGAGTGTTCACGGCCCGGAGTCTAGAGCGGGATGTTGCCGTGCTTGCGCCTGGGCCCCGCCTCGTGCTTGGTGGCGAGCAGGTGCAGGGCGGTGATCAGCCGCGGCCGTGTCTCGTGGGGCTCGATCACATCGTCGATGTAGCCCCGCTCCGCGGCGGCGTAGGGATTCTCGAAGCGCGCCGTGTAGTCCTCCATCAGCTGCGCGCGCAGCTGCTCCGGCGACCCGCTCGCCGCCAGCTCGCGCTTGTAGATGATGTTGACGGCCCCCTCCGGCCCCATCACCGCGATCTCCGCGGTCGGCCAGGCGAAGTTGAAGTCGGCGCGCAGGTGCTTCGAGGACATCACGTCGTAGGCGCCGCCGTAGGCCTTGCGTGTGATCACCGTGATCTTCGGCACGGTCGCCTCGGCGTAGGCGTACAGCAGCTTCGCGCCGTGGCGGATGATGCCGCCCCACTCCTGCGCCGTGCCGGGGAGGAAGCCGGGGACGTCGACGAAGGTGACGAGCGGGATGTTGAACGCATCGCAGGTCCGCACGAAGCGCGCCGCCTTCGCGGAGGCGTCGATGTCGAGCACGCCGGCAAGCGCGGCGGGTTGGTTGCCGACCACGCCGACCGAGATGCCGTCGAGGCGCGCGAGCCCGCAGACGATGTTGGGGGCGTGGTGCTCGTGGACCTCGAGAAACTCGCCGTCGTCGACGATCCGCGTGATCGCGGCGCGCATGTCGTAGGGCTTGTTCGGGCTGTCGGGAACGACGCCGTCCAGCTCGGCGTCCATCCGTCGAGGGTCATCGCGGGTCGCCACGACCGGCGCCGACTCGAGGTTGTTCTGCGGCAAGAACGACAGCAGGTAGCGGGCCTCCTCGAGGCAGTGGTCCTCGTCCTCGGTCGCGAAGTGCGCGACGCCGGACTTGGTGTTGTGCGTCATCGCGCCGCCGAGCTCCTCGAAGCCGACGCTCTCGCCGGTGACGGTCCTGATCACGTCGGGGCCGGTGATGAACATGTGCGAGGTTTCGCGCACCATCAGGATGAAGTCGGTGATCGCAGGCGAGTAGACCGCACCGCCCGCGCACGGACCCATGATCAGCGAGATCTGCGGGATCACGCCCGAGCAGCGCACGTTGCGGTAGAAGAGCTCGGCGTAGGCGCCGAGCGAGACCACGCCCTCCTGGATCCGCGCGCCGCCCGAGTCGTTGATCCCGATCACCGGGCAGCCGACGCGCGCGGCGAGATCCATCAGCTTGCAGATCTTCTCGCCCATCACCTCACCGAGCGAGCCGCCGAAGACCGTGAAGTCCTGGCTGAACACGCAGACCTGGCGGCCGTCGATCGTGCCGTGGCCGGTGATCACGGCGTCGGCGAGCGGGCGTGTGCGCCCCATCTCGAAGTCGGTCGTGCGGTGGCGCACGAACGCGTCGAGCTCCTCGAACGAGTCCGGGTCCAGCAGCTTCGCGATCCGCTCGCGCGCCGTGTACTTGCCCTTCGCGTGCTGCTTGGCGACCGCCGGCCCCTGGGCGTGGGCCGCCTCGTGGCGCAGCTCGTGCAGCTGTGCCAGCTTCTCGGCGTAGCTGTGGGGCGCGTGCTCGGTCACCGCGTGCACGATCCTACGTGGCTCGAAGCGCCGAGCACTAGCTGATCGGCGGCGGCGCTCCGACGTCGCGCGAGAACGGCCGGTGGCGGGCGGCTCCGATCTCGTCGAGAACCGCGGTGAGCGCGCCCTGGGCGAGCCGTCCCTCCAGCGTCTCCGCCTCGACCGCCGAGGTCACGGCCGCCGCCGGCGGTGTCTGCCGCCGCCGCAACAGCCGTGCCCACAGACCCGGCCGCCTCGCTTCCGCCTGTGCCTGCGGCTCCGCCGCGTCCGGGGCGATCCGGGCGGTCAGGCGCACCCGCGTGCCGAAGCCGCTCGGCTCGAGCTCGACGCAGCCGGCGGCCAGCTCGCTGCGCCACTCGATGCTGGCCTCGGGAACCAGGCGCGTGATGCGGATCTCGCCGAAGTGGCCGAGCATCGGTCCCAGCAGCTCGACCTCGCTGAGCTCGGCCCAAAGCTCGGGCACCGACTTGACGACGGTCCGCTGGGTCTCGACGACGCCCATGAGCGGTGATATTTGCTCTCCGCGGCCACAATCCTGCCATGGCGCGGCTGTCGCGCTCAGGCCGCCCGGTAGTCCCCGAACACCTCGCGCAACGCGCCGCAGACCTCACCGAGCGTGCAGCGATCGCGCAGCGCCGCGCCGATCGGCACGAGCAGGTTGATGCTGCCGCGGGCGCCGTCTGCCAGCTCGCGCAGACGTTCCGCGACGAGCGTGCTGTCGCGCTCGCGCTTGAAACGGGCGAGGCGGTCGCGCTGATCGCGCTCGGCGGCCGGATCCACCTGCAGAATCCCCTCGAGCCGGGGCTCCCGCTCCTCGACGTAGCGGTTGACGCCGACCACCACGTCCTGGCCGGTCCGGTAGCGCTCCTGGTAGCTCCAGGCGGATTCGTCGATCTCATTGGTTATGTAGGGGATCGCTTGCAGCGATCCACCGAGCGCATCCACCCGTGCGATCAGGACATTCGCGCGGCGCTCAATCTCATCCGTCAGCGACTCGATCAGGTAGGAGCCGGCGAAGGGGTCCGCCGAGTCCGCTGCCCCAGACTCATGCGCGATCACCTGCTGCGTGCGCAGCGCGATCGTCGCCGCCTGCTCGCTCGGCAGCGCGAGCGCCTCGTCGAAGCCGTTTGCATGCAGCGACTGGGTGCCGCCGCAGACCGCCGAGAAGGCCTGCAGCGCGACGCGGACGATGTTGTTGTGCGGCTGCTGCGCGGTCAGCGTCACGCCCGCGGTCTGCGTGTGAAAGCGCAGCATCATCGATGCCTGCTCGCGCGCGCCGAAGCGCTCGCGCATGATCCGCGCCCACATCCTGCGCGCGGCGCGGAACTTTGCGATCTCCTGGAAGACGTTGTTGTGGGCGCCGAAGAAGAACGCGAGCCGCGGCGCGAACTCGTCGACCGCAAGCCCGGCGTCGATCGCCGCCTGCACGTAGGTGATGGCGTTGGCGAGCGTGAAGGCGACCTCCTGCACCGCCGAGGAGCCCTTCTCGCGGAAGTGGTAGCCGGAGATCGAGATCGTGTTCCAGTGCGGCATGCGCTCCTGGCAGTACGCGAACAGGTCCGTCGTCAGGCGCAGCGACGGCCCCGGCGGGTAGATGTAGTTGCCGCGCGCGATGTACTCCTTGAGGATGTCGTTCTGGCTCGTGCCGCGCAGCTTCGCCGCCGGCACGCCCTGCTCCTCGGCGACCAGCTCGTAGAGGCACAGCAGCACAGCCGCGGGCGCGTTGATCGTCATCGAGGTCGAGACGCCGTCGAGGGGGATGCCGTCGAAGGCGGTGCGCATGTCGTCGATCGTGTCGATCGCGACGCCGGTGCGCCCGACCTCGCCGAGCGAGCGCGGGTCGTCGGAGTCGAGGCCGAGCTGCGTGGGCAGGTCGAACGCCATCGAGAGGCCGGTCGAGCCGTGCTCGAGCAGGTAGCGGTAGCGCGCGTTCGACTCGCTCGCCGAGGCGTAGCCCGCGTACTGGCGCATCGTCCACAGCCGCGTGCGGTAGCCGTCGGCATGGATCCCGCGGGTGTACGGGAACTCGCCCGGCAGCTCCAGCTCGCGCTCGCGAGCGCCACGGCGGTAGACGGGCTCGACCTCGATCCCCGAGTCGGTGAAGCGGCGCGGATCCTCCGCCCCGACGAGCGGAGCGATCGTCGGGGGCTCCTCTCCGCTCTCGAGCCGCGCCATCGAACCCAGGATATCCGCCGCCCCGCCGCGCCCGCCGCTCCCCGTCAGTCCTCCTGGTCGACGCGGATCTCCCGCAGCAGGTGCGTGTCGACGTCGTAGACGAAGCCGCGGACCGCGTCGCGGTGGGGAACGAACGGCGAGCGGCGAACACGCAGCACCGACTGGCGCACGTCGGCGTCCACGTCGCTGAAGGACTCGATCGCAAAGGCCGGCGCAACGCCCGTCGCCTCCAGCAGCTCCTGACGGAAGCCGTCGTCGGTGAGCTTCGCCATGCCGCAGTCGGTGTGGTGGATCAGCATCACCGTGCGCGTCCCGAGCCGTCGTTGGGAGACCGCGAGCGAGCGGATCACGTCGTCGGTTATCACGCCGCCGGCGTTGCGCAGCACGTGCGCCTCGCCATCGTGGAGTCCCAGTGCCGCGAACACGTCGAGGCGCGAGTCCATGCAGGTCACGATCGCGAGCCGGCGGCTCGGGCGCAGATCAAAATGGCGTTCGGGCAGCGCCGCGGCGAAGGCGGCGTTGTTCGCGAGCAGCTCGTCGATCACATCCACGGCGCGCACCCTAGACGGCCCGCCGCGACGGCGTGCCGCCGCTCACTCGGCGCGCGGCCCGACGGCGCGTCCGCGTCGTGGCGGCCGCGCCGCGGCGCAGCCGGTAGGCTGGCTGCCATGGCCACCTGTCTCGTCACCGGCGGTGCCGGGTTCCTCGGCTCCCATCTGTGCGAGGAGCTGCTCGCGCGCGAGCATCGAGTGATCTGTGTCGACAACCTCCAGACCGGCACGCTCGAGAACATCGCCCACATCCGCGATCCGCGCTTTCGCTCGCTGAACATCGACATCACCGCGCCCTACTTCGTAGACGAGCCCGTCGACCTCGTCTTTCACCTCGCCTCGCCGGCCTCGCCGATCGATTACCTGCGGCTGCCGCTGCTGACGCTGAAGGTCGGATCCCACGGCACGCACCACACGCTCGGCCTCGCGAAGGCGCATCGCGCACGCTTCCTGCTCGCGTCGACCAGCGAGGTCTACGGCGATCCGAAGGAACATCCGCAGTCGGAGGGGTACTGGGGTCATGTCAACCCGATCGGACCGCGCGGCGTCTACGACGAGGCCAAGCGCTACGCCGAGGCGCTGACGATGGCCTACCACCGCCAGCAGGGCGTCGACACCGCGATCGTGCGGATCTTCAACACCTACGGGCCGCGCATGCGCCCCTACGACGGGCGCGCGATACCAACCTTCCTTCGTCAGGCGCTCACGGGGCAGCCCCTGACGATCTTCGGCGACGGCACGCAGACACGCTCGTTCTGTTTCGTCAGCGACCTCATCCGCGGCCTGATCGCGCTGGCCGAGTCCGGCTACCACGAGCCGGTGAACATCGGCAACCCCGACGAGTTCACGCTCCTGGCGTTGGCGAAGACGGTGCTCGAGATCACCGGCGGTGATTCCCCGATCGTGTTCGAGGAGCTGCCGGCCGACGACCCCAAGCAGCGCCGGCCCGACATCACGCTTGCACGCAAGCTGCTCGACTGGTCTCCGGAGGTCTCGCTGGCGGACGGTCTGCGGCGCACGATCGACGCCGCCCGGGCCGCCGCCTGACCGCGCCGCCGGCGGCTCGCCGGATCGCTCACGCGGCGGCGCGGCGAATCGCCTGAAGCGGTGGAGGTGTGGCGGCGCGCCGCAACATCTGGCAGAGTTGGGCGTTGGAACGAGCGTGATGTCAACTTCTCGCCAGAGCATTCGCGCGGTCCCCGACCCGCCGCCGGACGAGACGGTCACCGGCGACGCGCCGGCGCGGTCGGAGCAGCTGGCGCTGGGCGAGCGCGACGTCCGTGCGAAGCGCCCGCCGCTGCTGTCGTTCCTGCTG
Organism: uncultured Solirubrobacteraceae bacterium; assembly: GCA_964483345.1. Lineage (GTDB taxonomy): Bacteria > Actinomycetota > Thermoleophilia > Solirubrobacterales > Solirubrobacteraceae > Palsa-513. The sequence goes on along the minus strand of CAZABN010000004.1, from coordinate 72,205 downwards.
CGATGGGAGACGGCACGGCGCTTTGCGCGCGTCGTGGTGCTGATGGCGCTCGACTTCGCCGGCGTGTTCCTCGCGATCTTCACGGCGCTGCTGCTGAAGGACGTCGTCTACGGCAAGTCTCGGCTGATCTCCGGGGCCTTCCACCAGACGCGCGGGTTCGTCGCCTTCGCCTATCTCGTGACGCTCCTGCTCTTCGCCCGCTCGGACATGTATGCCGACCGCGGTGAGCGCCCGGGGCTGTCGAGGATCCTGGCGACGCTCTTCCAGGTGATGCTCGTCGCGTTGATCTTCGCGGTGGTGACCGGCACGGGACAGTTCAGTTCGTACTACGTCTTCTACGGCTCGTTCCTCTTCGCGCTTCTCTACGTCACGTCGTTTCGCGCGCTCTACGAGCGCGTCTCGGGGGTGCTGCTGCGCGCCGCCGGCTACCGCCGCCGCGCCGTGCTCGTCGGCACCGGTCAGCACATCGACGCGGTCGCGAAGGCGCTCACGTCGGGCCCGCACCCCACCGTCGAGCTGGTTGGCTTCGTGTCGCGCCTCGAACGCGCGAACGGGGGTCTGCGCTCACTCGGCACGCTGGCGGAGATCGGCGAGGCGATCGCCGTCAACCGCGTCGACGAGGTGATCGTCGTCGACCCCGACTTTCCTGAGCGCGAGCTGCTCGAGCTCGTCGATCGCGCGCACGACCGCGGCGTGCGCGTGCGGATCGCGCCGTCGACGACGGAGATACTGGTCCGCCGCGGGGAGTTCGTGCCGGGCCAGTCGGTGCCGCTGTTCGAGCTGCGTCCGCCGGTTTTCGAGGGGATCGACTTCGCCATCAAGCGCAGCTTCGACCTGGTCGTCTCGACGCTTGCGTTGATCGTGCTGAGCCCGCTGCTGCTCGTCATCGCGGTCGCGATCAAGCTGGGTTCGCGCGGGCCGGTGCTGTATCGCTCGATGCGGCCCGGGATCGGCGGCGTTCCGTTCCCCTGCCTGAAGTTCCGCACGATGGTCGTCGGCGCCGACCGCAGCCAGGGCGACCTCGAGGCGCGCAACGAGGCCTCCGGCGCCCTGTTCAAGGTGCGCAGCGACCCGCGCAGGACCCGCGTCGGGCGTGCCCTGCGGCGCTTCTCGCTCGATGAGCTGCCGCAGCTGGTCAACGTCCTGCGCGGCCAGATGTCGCTGGTCGGCCCGCGTCCGCTGCCGCAACGCGACTATGACCAGCTGGACGACTGGCACAAGAAGCGCTACCTCGTGATGCCGGGAATGACCGGCCTGTGGCAGGTGTCGGGGCGGGCCGAGCTCGGCTTCGACGACCTGGTCCGGCTCGACTTCCTCTACCTCGAGCGCTGGTCGGTCTTCCTCGACCTGACGATCCTGGTCAAAACGCTCCCCGCGGTAATCTGGGGACGCGGCGCGTACTGACCCGCTGCGACTGCGCAACAGCCGCGGCATAGACGGCCCAGGTTGCGCGGGCCGCGTCCGTCCAGCTCCACGCCGGCGGCGCCGGCGCCGGGCGAGCGGCGTTCGCACCGGCTTCGAGCAGGCCCTCCATGTCGCCGCGCTCGACAAAGGTTGCGCGGTCGCCCAGGACCTCCCGCAGCGCCGGCGCCTCGCAGGCCACCACGGGCGTGCCGCAGGCGAGCGCCTCGATTCCCGGCAGGCCGAACCCCTCGTCGTCGGATGGGAACACGAGCGCGTGTGCGCCGCTGTAGAGAGCCGCCAGCTCATCGTCGGAGACCTGTCCGGTGAGCGTGACGTCGGGCAGCTCGTAGGCCCACGGCCGCGCCGGGCCGGCGAGCACGAGCGGCATCCGCCGCGGCGCCTGGGCCAGGTCGGCGACGCGCTTGCGCCGCTCGGGATGGAGCATGCCGCCCACCCACAGCAGGTACTCCTCGGGGAGTGCGTAGCGCGCGCGAACCCTGGCGATCTCCTCGGCTCCGCGCGGGTACATCGACGCCGCGACAGCCTCCGGGATCACGCTGATCCGCTCGCTGTCGATGTCGAGGCGTTCGCGTGCGTCGTTCGCCACGACCTGCGTCGGCACGATCACGCGGTCGGCGCGCTGGACGGCGAGGTAGCGCAGCTTGAAGCGCATGCCGGTCCGCAGGTATTCCGCGCGGCCCTTGAGGTTGACGAGGTCGTGCAGCGTCACGACCGTCGGGCAGGGACAGCGCAGGTGGGCGCCGTCCAGCCACGGCGAATGAAACACGTCGCCGCGCCGCGGATGCTGCGTCTCGGTGATCACGCTGTCGGGAGCGGCGGTTTCGTGCAGCGCTTCGAGGATGCAGCGGACGTAGCGGCCGATCCCGCGGGGGTCTCCCTTCGCACGGCTGTCGAACGCCACCCTCATGCGCCTACCCCGCCTTCTATCCGCGGCCTCCCCGCGGGCCCACCCGAAAGGGCAACCAGCTCCACTGTACAGCGGATCCTGGCGGTGCAGGGATAGATTTGCGGGCGCGTGGACTACTTCGAACGCCTCTGGAGCGATGTCGGCGACGGCGCGCCGGAGCACTTTGCACTCAGGCGCGAGTTCTTGCTCGGGGCGCTCCAACCGGGCTCGCGCGTGATCGACATCGGCTGCGGCGCCGGCTGGTTCGCCGCCGAGCTGGCGCGGGCCGGCTTCGACGTGGTGGGGGTGGAGGTGGCGGCGGAGCCGGTCCGCCGCGCCCGCGAGCGCTCTCCCGAGCTGGAGTTCCTCGTCGTCGGCGAGCGGGACTTGCCGTTCTCGAGCGGCGCGTTCGACGGCGCCTGGATGGGGGAGGTGCTCGAACACGTGCAGGACGGGATCGCCCTGCTGGCCGAGGTGGCCAGGGTGATCGCGCCGGGCGGACGCCTCGCGCTGTCCACCCCGGACCACGGCTGGGCATTGCGGCTGCGCCTGGGGCTGAGCCGCCGAGCGTTCGAGCGCCACTTCGAGCCGCGATCCGACCACCTGCGCTTCTTCACCGCGGCAACGCTGCGGGCGCTGCTCGAGGCCGGGGGTTTCGAGGCGGTCGCGATCCGTCGCGCAGCCGGCGTTCTGCTGGCTACTGCGCGGGTGCCTGGATGAGCTGCACGGCGAGCCCGGCGCTGCTCTCCGGCAGCGTCCAGAGGTGACGGCGGCCGCCCAGCTCGAGCGGCCCCGGCACCTCGCCGCGGCGGTCGGGCCCGCTGAAGCGCGCACCCCCCGCGTGCAGCGACGCGGTCATTGCGTCGAGGTCCGCGACACGGAAGGCGAGGTGGTCGATCCGCTGGTCGGCGCCGTCGAGACGCGGCTCGCGCAGGTCGGCGTCGTCGATCGTGAAGATCTCCAGCGCCCCGGGACCCTCGCCGAGGAACGCCGCCACGATCCCGTACTGCGGCAGCTCTAGCGTCCGCACGAGCGGCAGGGCGAAGGCCCGCTGGGCCGCAGCGACCGCGGCGTCGAGGTCGCGCACCAGGTACCCGACGTGGTCAAACTCTCCCAGCAACGCCGGCGAGCCTAACGCAACCGCGCGGTGCGCAAGACTTTGCGGCGTGTCGTTTGCAGTCGACCTTGGAGACGGCCGCGCGCTGCGTCCGCTCGACGACGGCGACGCGGAGGAATTGTTCGCGCTGATCGAGGCCAATCGCGCCCATCTCGCGGCCTGGATGCCGTTCGTCGGGCAGACCCGCGGCGTGGCCGACTCGCTCGCCTTCATTCGCGCCGCGCGCCGGCAGTACGAGGAGAACCGCGGCATGCAGCTCGCGCTCGTGCAGGATCAGCGGATCATCGGCGTCGCCGGCTTTCACGCGATCGACTGGACGCGCAAGTCGACGAGCATCGGCTACTGGCTCGCCGCCGACCGCCAGGGGGCGGGCACGATGACGACCGCCGTCTGCGCGCTGCTGGATCACGCCTTCGACAACTGGCAGCTGAACCGCGTGGAGATCCGTGCAGGGGTGCTCAACACGCGCAGCCGCGCGATCCCGCAGCGGCTCGGCTTCCGCGAGGAGGGTGTGCTGCGCTCAGCCGAGCGGATCGGTACGCGGGTGATCGACCACGCCGTCTACGTCATGACGGCGCGCGAGTGGAGGCGCCGGACGCGGGAGCTGCGCCGCGCCGCACGCGCGGCCGAGCATGCCGACCACCGCCAGGTCAGCTAGCGGCGGCGTTCTCGAGCGCGGAGCGGGGAAGGTCGGGATCGTAGGGATACAGGTGGTGGGCGGCGGCGAGCGCGTCGCGACCAACCTTGCCGTACCCGGGCGTGACGCTGTCGAGCTGCCAGAGCGCGAACCAGCTCGCCGCGTTCGACGGCTGCAGCGCGACCGCCCGCTCGAGCGTCTTCTGCGCCAGCGACGTTTCGCCCGGCGTGTTGTTGTAGACGCCGGCAAGGCCGATCAGCGGCGTGATGTCGACCGGGTCGCGCGAGTTCGCCGCCAGGTAGTCGGCGCGGGCGACCGCCAAGTCGCGGTTCGCCTCGCCGTTGTGGTTGAGCACCAGCGCCGTGTCGGCGCCGGCGAGCGCGAGGCTCCCGGCCGTCGCGGCCTGCTCGGAGCGCAGCGGCTGCCACTGCGACCAGGCCAGCACGAGCGCGAGCGCGATCGCGGTGGCGGCGCCGGCGGCTGCGACCGGCGAGCGCAGCACGACCGCCGCCGAGAACCGGCCGGGATCCAGACGCTGGCGCGTCGGCCCGCGGCCGGCCACCCATCCGGCGCACAGCAGCGCGATCACCGCGTCGCCGGGGACGAAGTAGGTCCAGTCGATCGCCGAGTGCACGGCGAAGGTGATCACGACCGCGACGAGCGTCAGCACGCCGATCCGCTCGGCGGCCTCGGCGCCCGGCGCCCGGGCGCGCAGCGGCCGTGCGGCGCGAACCGCGGCGATGCCCCAGCCGATCGCCACGGCGAGGCTGAGCGCGAGCCCTAGCAGGCCGAGGTCGGCGAGCGTCTGGAAGATGTAGCTGTGCGCGTTCAGCGCCGCGGCGGGGCCGGTCATGTAGCGCTGATGGGCGACGGCGTAGGCTCCCGCTCCCGCGCCGGCAACCGGGTGCGCCTCGAACACGTCGAGGGCGTAGGACCAGTACAGGGCCTGCATGCTCCCGGCCGACGTCAGCCGGCTCGCGCTGTTGGACGGCTGCTGCGCGTTCGGCGTCGTCAGCTCGTACCAACCGTGCGAGATCGTGCCGGACAGCCCGCGCGAGCTGACCGCCGCCGCGCCCACACCGGCGACCGGGACGAGCGCGAGCGCGACGAGGGCGGCGATCCCGAGCATGCGCCGACGCCGCACGGAGAGCGGGTTGCGGTCGCGGGCGAAACGCACGAGCAGCGCTGCGACGAAGGCGACGAGAAGCGCCGCCAGCAGCACGACGCCGAGGCGATGCCCGGCGGCGCTGCGGGCTGCGAGCGCGACATGGTCGTCGGCGAGCGCCGGCTGGCGGAAGGCCCAAGCGAGCACCGCCGCGGCGGTGACGCCGCCGATCGCCAGCACCGACAGCGCGCGCAGGCGCAGCGGCGTGAGCGCGACCCAGACCGCCGCGCCGATCACCGCGGCGACCACGGCCCCGCGCGAATAGGACAGCACGAGCGCGACGAGCAGCACGCACAGCGCCGGTGCCGCGAGCGCGTTCACGACGGCGTGGCCGTCGCGCCTCGCGCCGAGCCAGAGCGCCGGCGCGAGACCCAGCGCGGCGGTCAGGCCGACCGCGTTCCAGTAGCCGAACGGGACCGAGAGGCGGGCGTAGGGGTCGGAGGCGTCGAGCGTCCCGGGCACGATCTTGCTCGCGACGGCATAGGTGGATAGCACCAGCGTCGCCAGCAGCACGCCGGTGATCAAGCTTCGCCAGCGTCCCGCGTAGAGCCGCACCAGCGCGATCGCGCCGGCGAAGGCGGCGGCGTAGGCGAGCGTGCGGTTGGACTCGAGCCACGAGTTGGCGGGCGCGGCGGACCAGTTGACGGAGAGCGCACTGAACGCGGCGAGCGCGAACAGCGCGATCCCCGCACCGATGCCGAACACCCGCACGCGCCCGGCATGCTCGCGTGCGAAGGCGAGCGCGACCAGCAGCCCCCCGACCAGCGTGAGCGCCATCTCCACGACGGTGTTGGGGCCCAGACCGGCGCCGGAGGGGCTGCTGCCGTCGACGCTGAGAGCGCCACCGGTGGCCGCGAAGCAGACGGCGGCGACCGCCGCCGCGATCGCGATCGCCAGCCACGAGTCGGCGGCCAGGCGCGTGAGCGTCGCGGCGACCGCCGCGCGCTCGCCGCGGCTAATGCGGGCGGCGGTCGCGGACAAGGTTGTTGATCGCGCGCGCACTGACCGCGAGCACGGTCGCGAGCAGCGCGGCCAGGACGACCAGCAGCGGCGTCGGCAGGTTCGAAAGCCACGAGGCGCCGCGGTCCGTCACGGTCCCGGGCGTCACCGTCTGGCTGATCCCCGGCAGCGCCACCGGCAAGCCCCCGCCGGAGGTCAGTTTCTGCAGGCGCTTCTTGACGATGTCGGAGGAGTGCGCGCCGTTGCCCGTTCCGCGCGTCGAGCGCGGATGGCCGCTGCCACCCCCGGTGGACTTGCGATGCGCCGCCAGCTCCAGCTTGCTGATCGTGGCCTTGATCACGTCGGCGCAGTTCGTGTACTGGTCACCGCTGGCGTTGAGCCGGTCGAGCGCCTCCTGGAGCACCTTGATCGTGTAGTGGCCCTTGAGCGGGAAATGGCCGGCGCTGCAGTCCTTGATCGCCGCGCCCGGGGTGTCCTGGTAGTGCGTCACCGAAGCGGCCGCCACGGACACCGGCGCGGCCGCCAGGACGCAGGCGACGACGGCCGGCAGGACTCGCAGGCGCGGGCGGGTCATGCTTCCACGCTACCAGCACGTAAACGCTGCGGCGCTGCAATCGCCAGCGCGCCGGCGAAGCCCTCCGCCCAGGCATCGAAGGTGTACGCGCGGACGTCGTCGCGTCCGGCGGCGCCGAGTGCCGCGCAGCGCGGACGATCGGCGGCGAGGGCCGTCATCGCCGCCGCCAGCGCGGCCGGCTCGCGCTCGCGCACGATCAGCCCGTTGCGCCCTTCGCGCACGAGGCCACCTGCCGCGGCGCCGACGGCGTCGCTCGCGATGATCGCTGCTCCCTGGTTCATGGCTTCGTTGACCACCAGCCCCCACGGCTCGATGAACCCGCGTGTGCTGACGGAAGGTACAACCAGAACGTCCGAGGACGCGTAGAAGTTGCGCAGGTCCGAAGCGGCGAGTGACCCGGTGGCTACGACGCCGTCCGGGCTCCTGGCGCGCAGGTCGCCAACGAGCGTCAGCGTTCCGTCCAGGGCGGCAAGCCGCCAGGCCTCCAGCGCGACGGCGAGCCCCTTCTCGGGCGCGGCGCGCCCGACGAACAGCGCCGCGAAGCGCTCGTCCGCGCGCGGCGCGCCGGGAGCGGACCAGAAGGCGTTGTCGACCGCCTGCGGCGCGACGAAGACGCGTGTGGCGCCGTGGCGGCGCACGTAGGCGCTGACATGCTCGCCGTAGGTGACGACCGCGCCGGCGTCGCGGTAGATGCTGCGCATCAGCGGCAGCGCGGCGAGGTGCGCAGCCGTCCGCGGTGTGCGCCACAGCGCGGCCCAGAAGACGAACGGCACGCCGGCGCGCCGCGACGCCCACCAGGCGGCCGGCAGGGCCACGCGCCCTCCGGTGCCGGCGACGACGGCGCGGTAGCCGCCTGAGCGCACGAGCGCACCGATCTCGCGCTGCTCGACGAAGCGGTGCGGGACCGTCGCCGGCGGCGCGGCCGGCGGTGCGCCGTGAAGGTGGCGTCCGCCGTAGAGCGCGAGCTCGACGCCGACGCGTTCGTGCAGGCGCTCGAAGGCTCCCGCGCGATCCGCGGGGACGTGCCCGGTGACGAACAGCACAGGTTTCAACGCAGCGCCTCCGCGTAGGCGCGGAGGGTCTGCTCGCCGCAGCGCCGCCAGCTGAAGTCGCGCTCGACGGTCGCCCGCCCCGCGGCGCCCAGCGCGACGCGCCGGTCGCGATCTTCGAGCAGGCCGCGCAGGCATTGCACGAGCGCGGACGGCGAGCGGGGCGCGACGAGCACGATCCCGCCGCCGGCGGCCGCTATCTCCTCGGGCCCAGGTTCGCCGGCGCAGCCGACCGCCGGGATTCCGGCTGCCATCGCCTCGATGTAGGCGACACCGAAGGCCTCCTCGGTCGACGGCATCACGAAGCACGACGCTGCACGGGCGCGCGCCATCGCCGCATCGTGTGCGAGCTGGCCGGCGAACTCGACGCGGTCGCCGACACCGAGCGCGACCGCGAGGCGCTCCAGCGGCCGCCGTTGCGGGCCGTCGCCGATCACCAGGTAGCGCACGCCCGGCAGCTCGGAGAGCGCCTCGAGCACGTCGGCGTGACGCTTGCGTGCGACGAGGTGCCCGACGGTGACGATCAGCGGGGGATCGGCGCCGAGGCTGCTCGCCGGGGGGATGTCCGTGCCGAGATGCACGACACGCGCGTCCTGCGCGCCGTGCTCAACGGCGAGACGTTCGATGCCGGCGCTGTTGGCGAGCACGAGCGCCGCGCGCCGCAGAACGCGCTCGACGGCCTCCCTGCCGCCCGCCACGCGTGAGCTGGTCCAGAGCACGTCGCCGCCGTGCACGGACACCACGAGCGGCAGGGCGGAGCCCGCACGCAGCGTTGCGTCCCCGGCGGGGACGGCGTTGTGCGCGTGCACGAGATCGAACGGCGCCGCCTGGCCGAGGGCGCGCCGCAGCGCCGGAGCCGCCCATGCGCCCCAATGGGCGTAGCTGCGGGCGCGTGGCGGCGAGACGTAGCGCACGTAGCGCACGTCGAGGCCGTCGAGCTGTGTGTGGCGCGGCTGGCGGGCGAGTACGAGCGCCGCTGGAAGGTCGCGCTTCGGCGGCACGAGCCGGTGCAGCACGAACACCGACACCTCCGCTCCGGCGTCGCGCGCGGCGAGCGCCTGGCGGTGCGCCCAGATGCCGAGCACCGGATCGTGGCGGCGCGGGTAGAACTCGGCGACGACGGCTACGCGCATCGGCGATGCACGGCGAGCGTTCGTTGTGACTCGCGAACCGGCAGATGGGGGTGATCGGCGAGGAACTCCCGCGCCTGCGCCACCGCCGCTTCGCGCGCGTAGCCGGTCGCCGCCGGCGCGACGAGGTGGCCGATCGGGAAGAGGTCGACGATGCCGATCGGCCAGCCCCGCTCGCGCGCCAGCCACGCCCAGTGCGCATCCAGGCCCCAGCCCATGCCGACCGCCGGGAACGGAAGCAGCGTCTCGAAGGTGTCGCGGTGAAGCGCGGTCAGCGGTCCGATCTCGACGAAGCCCGTCTCGCGCGCGACGCTCCCCCACTGCCGCCGTGTCAGGCGCCACGCCGCGTGGGAGCGCCGCCGGTGCGCGGGTGCCGCGAGCCGCAGCCCGAAGCGCTCGGCAAGGTGGAGGAACCCGTCGAGAAAGTCCGCGGGCAGCTCGACGTCGTCATCGAGCAGCAGCACCCAGTCGAAGGCCTCGAGGTCGACCCCGTCGAGCAGCCGGTTGAGGTTCTCGAACTTCGCGCCGTCCCCGGGCGCGCGTTCGAGCACGACCAGCTCGCAGCTCGACCGCCGCAGGATCGCGACGGCGCGCCGGTGGAGCGCGTCGTTCTGCGGCCGCACGACCGACAGCACCAGCACCCGCCGGCGCGCATGTCCACGGGCCGCGCGGCGGACGCGCAGGAGCTGCGGCAGGCCGCGGGCCGCCATCGCCACATCGACCGCCGCGCGCAGCAGATCGCGCCGCCCGCCGACGGTTCCGCTCTCCCCGGAGAGGAAGTCGGCGGCGCCGTCGCCGCGCACGCGGTCGCGCCGCGCCTGGCGCGCACGCGAGATTCGCCCCCAGCTGTGTGCCGCCATCACCGGGCCGTTGGCGCAGCGGCGCCGCCCGGTGTGCCACACGCACCCCGCGAACACGCGCAGCTCGGCCGCCGGTGACGGTGCCCGGCCCTCATCCTCATCGAACGAGCGTGCCTCGCGGCCGCGCGCCGCGGCGGCGCGCATCAGCGCCGCGAGCGTCGCGTCGGCGCCCGCGCGGCGATGGTCGAGCGCTGCGGCGGCGACGTAGCGGATCCGCCCACCCGCTCGAAGGTGGCGCTGCTCCCACTCCTCCTCGTCGCCGCGCCAGCACTGGCGGTGGGGGTCGAATCGCCCGACGGCGTCGAAGGCGGCGGCGCGGATCGCCATGTTCGCGCCCCAGGCGCGCGTGACGTCGCGGTCCTGGCCACCGAGGTCGGTGTGCGTGATTGGCGGCCCCTCGCGCCCGCAGACGTGGCGGCGCGCGCCCGAGTCCTCCAGCCGGGCGAAGATCGGGCCGGTGAAGACGCCGACGTCGGGTTGTTCGCGCGCGGCCGCGATCAGCGCCTCGAGCCAGTCGTCGTGCACCTCGACGTCGTCGTCGACGAAGGCGAGCAGCTCGCCGGCGGCGGCCGCAAGACCCGCGTTGCGGGCGGCGTTGAGGCCGCGCTCTTGGCCGAGTGCGAGGTAGCGCGCGCCGAAGCGCTCGGCGAGCTCCGCGTTGCGCGCGAGGCCCTCCGAGTCGTCGACGACGATCACCTCGGCACCGGCACGCCGCGCCTGCGGCGCGATCGACGCAAGCGCCACGGCGAGGTAGTCGGGACGTCCTCTGGTGGGGATGATGATCGATGCGGACGGAGTCATCTGTTCGAAGAGTCTAGGTTTAGCGGCGAGCGTGATCCTCTTTCTGCACAACCGCTACCGCCGCAGTGGCGGCGAGGAGCGCGCCGTCGAGGATCTGCTGTGGCTCGTGCGCGAGCACCTCGGCGAGGACGCGGAGCTGCTGACGCGCGACTCGGCGCTGCTCGGTCGCGGTCGCGCCGCGGCGGGAATGCTTGGGGGCGGACTGCGTCCGGATGAGGTGGCCGCCGCGGTCAGGCGCACCGGCGCGCGGATCGTGCATGCGCACAACCTGACGCCGTCCTTCGGCTGGCGCTCGCTCGCTGCTGCGCGCGAGGCCGGCGCGCGGGTCGTCGCCCACCTGCACCAGTACCGGCTGGTCTGTGCTGTCGGGATCTGCTTCACCGACGGGCGCGAGTGCACCCGCTGCCATGGGCGCAACACGCTCCCCGGCGTGCTCCATCGCTGTCGCGGCGGCGCCGCCGAGTCGCTCGTCTACGCCACGGGCCTCGCGCTCTGGCAGCGCCGCGTCGCGTCGCTGATCGATGTCGCGATCGTGCCGAGCGAGTTCGCCCGCCGGCGCCTGCTCGAGCTCGGCGCGCCGCTGCCCGCGACCGAGGTGCTGCCGCACCCGGTCCGGCGCTTCGCGTCCCGCTCGCAGGCGCAGACCGGGAGCTACGCGCTGTTCAGCGCGCGCCTCGAGCCCGAGAAGGGTCTCGAGGTGGCGGTCGCGGCCTGCCGCACCGCCGGCGTGCCGCTGGTGGTCGCCGGCGCCGGCTCGCAGCGCGCGCGCTTCGACGACACGCCCGACGTGCGTTTCGCCGGGCTCGTCGGCGAGGGCGAGCTGGCCTCGCTTCGCGCCGGCGCGAAGCTCGCGCTGATGCCGTCGCTGACCGCCGAGACCTTCGGGCTCGCCGCCGCCGAGGCGATGTCCGCCGGTCTCCCGGTCGCAGGCTCCGACATCGGCGCGCTGGGGGAGCTGATCCCGGCACGCTGGCTGTCGCCGCCGGGTGACGCGCGTGCGCTGGCCGCCACGATCGCGGCGCTCGCCGCCGACCCCGACGCCGGCGAGGTTGCGCTCGCGCGCGCCCGCGAGCTGCTCGACCCGGCCGCTCTCGCCGCAAGGCTCGCGTCGATCTATGCATTCGATCCGCGCCGATAGGATCAACGCCAGATGCGCGCGATCGTCACCGGCGGCGCCGGCTTCATCGGCTCCAACATCGTGGACGCGCTGCTCGAGCGCGGCGACGACGTGGCCGTGATCGACGATCTCTCGACCGGCAAGCGCGAGAACCTGGATCAGGCGCTCGCCCGCGGGGCGCGACTTTGCGTCGCCGACATCCGTGACGCCAACGAGCTGGACGGCGTGTTCGAGCAGGAGAAGCCGCACACGATCTTCCATCTCGCGGCGCAGATCGACGTGCGCCGCTCGATCGCCGATCCCGCCTGGGACGCGACGATCAACGTGGCGGGCACGATCAACGTGCTCGAGGCGGCGCGCCGGCACGGCGTGGCGAGGATCGTCAACAGCTCGACCGGCGGAGCGATCTACGGCGAGGCGGAGGAGATTCCCTCCAGCGAGCGCACGCCGCCGCTGCCGGAGGCCGCCTACGGCCAGAGCAAGCTCTCGGCCGAGGGTTACCTCGGCCTCTACGAGCGGCTCTACGGCCAGAGCTTCGTGACGCTGCGCTACGGCAACGTCTACGGGCCGCGGCAGGATCCGCTCGGCGAGGCCGGCGTGATCGCGATCTTCTCCGGCCTGCTGGAGAGCGGCGGCCAGCCGACGGTCTTCGGCGACGGGCTCCAGACGCGCGACTACGTCTACGTCGGCGACGTCGTCGCCGCGAACCTCGCCGCCGCGCAGGCGGACGTGCACGGGGCGATCAACATCGGCACCGGCGTCGAGACGGACGTGCTCGAGCTGATCGCGATCATGCGCGAGCTGGCCGGCGTCGAGACCTTCGAGGCGCGGTTTGCGCCCGCGCGGCTCGGCGAGCTGCCCCGCAGCTGCCTCGACGTCACGCTCGCGCGCGAGGCGCTGGGCTGGGTGCCGAGCGTGACGATCCGCGAAGGCCTGCGCCTGACCTTAGAGGCGAGCCGCGCGGCGCCCGCGCCGTGAGCGCGCCCGCGCCGCGACGCGCGCTGATCACCGGCGTCAGCGGACAGGACGGGTCCTACCTGGCGGAGCTGCTGAACGTCGAGGGGCTCGAGCTGCACGGGATCGTCCGCGAGCACGCGGATGGCGACTCGCCCAACCTCGACGCGGTGCGCGACTCGCTGACCCTGCACGATGGCGATCTGCTCGTGCGCGGCACGCTGGCGGCGGTGATCGCCGCCGTCTCGCCCGACGAGATCTACCATCTGGCGGCGCCCGCGTTCGTGCCCGACTCCTGGCGGGCGGCCGCCGACACGCTGCACGGGATCGCCACCGTCACCGGGGAGCTGATCGACGCGGTGCGCGACCACGCGCCCGGCGCGCACGTCGTGATCGCCACCTCGCGCGAGATCTTCGGGGCCGACGCGCCGAGCCCGCAGCGCGAGGACACGCCGTGCGCCCCGAACTCCCCCTACGGCGTCGCCAAGCTCGCAGCCCACCAGATGATCGGCCTGCTGCGCGCTCACAACGGGCTGCATCTGTCCTCCGCGATCCTCTACAACCACGAGTCCCCGCGGCGCCACCCGCAGTTCCTTTCGCGCAAGGTGACCGCCGCCGCCGCGGCGATCAGCCTGGGACGCCAGGACGAGCTGTGGCTCGGCGACCTCGACGCCGTGCGCGACTGGTCGGCCGCGCGCGACGTGGTGGCGGGCCTGCGGTTGATGGCGGCCGCGCCGGCGCCGGGCGACTACGTGCTCGCGGGAGGTGTCGGGCGCACCGTGCGCGAGCTGGTCGAGGTCGCGTTCGCCTGCGTCGGGCTCGATGTCTCCCGCCACCTGCGCGTCGACCCGGAGCTGGTGCGCCCACCCGAGGCTTCGCGGGCGATCGGCGACAGCCGCCGCGCGCGCGAGCAGCTCGGCTGGAGCCCGCGGATCAGCTTCGAGGCGCTGATCGCCGAGATGGTCGCCGCCGATCTCGCCGCGCTGCAGGCGGCCTGACGGCGGCCGCCCGGTCGCGCTCAGGCGACCGTGATCTCCGTGGCGAGATAGACGTCCTGGATCGCGTTCAAGAGCTCGACGCCGTCCTCCATCGGCCGCTGGAACGCCTTGCGGCCGCTGATCAGCCCGGTGCCGCCCGCGCGCTTGTTGATCACCGCGGTGCGAACCGCCTCGGCGAGGTCGGTCGCTCCGGATGAGGCGCCGCCGCTGTTGATCAGGCCCGCGCGGCCCATGTAGCAGTTGGCCACCTGGTAGCGGCAGAGGTCGATCGGATGATCGCTGGTCAGCTGCGAGTAGACGAGCGGGCTGGTCTTGCCGTAGTCCTTGCCGAGCGCGGTGTAGCCGCCGTTGTTCTCGGCCATCTTCTGCTTGATGATGTCGGCTTCGATCGTGACGCCGAGATGGTTGGCCTGACCGGTCAGATCGGCGGAGAGGTGATAGTCGACGCCGTCGCGCTTGAAGGCGGGGTTGCGCAGGTAGCACCACAGCACGGTGAACATGCCGAGGCTGTGCGCTTCCTCGAAGGCCTGCGAGACCTCGACGATCTGGCGCGTCGACTCCTCGCTGCCGAAGTAGATCGTCGCCCCGACCCCGGCCGCGCCCAGTTCCCACGCGCGCTGAACGCTCGCGAACATCACCTGATCGAAGCGGTTGGGGTAGGTCAGCAGCTCGTTGTGGTTGAGCTTGACGATGAACGGGATGTGATGGGCGTAGCGCCGGCTGACGGAGCCGAGCACCCCGAGCGTCGAGGCGACCGCGTTGCAGCCGCCCTCGATCGCCAGCTCGACGATCGCGGCTGGATCGAAGTAGACCGGGTTCGGCGCGAAGCTTGCGCCGGCTGAGTGCTCGATCCCCTGGTCGACCGGCAGGATGCTGACGTAGCCGGTGCCGGCGAGGCGGCCGTGCCCGAACACCGAGGCGAGGTTTCGCAGCGTGGCGTTGTTGCGGTCCGTGTCGCTGTAGATGCGATCCACGAAGTCCGGGCCCGGGAGGTGCAGCAGCGAGCGCTCGATCGTGGTCGAGGTGTGCTCGAGCAGCGAGTCGGCGTCGTCGCCGAGCAGCTCGACGATGTGGTCGATCGTCGTTGAAGTGGTCATGTCTACGAGCGTAGCGCCTCGCGCGTGCCGGCGATGTAACGAGCTGTTTCCGATCGCGCGCGGCGGGCGCGGCGATCGCGCGCGGCGGGCGCGGCGCTCAGCGCGAGAGCAGCGCGCGATCGGCGTCGACCATCAGGCGGATCATCGTCTCGAAGTCGGTCGTCGGCTCCCAGCCGAGCAGCGCGGTGGCCTTCGCGTGGTCGCCGATCAGGTGGTCGACCTCCGCCGGGCGCACGAACTGCTGATCGATCACGACGTTCTCGTCAACGTCGAGCCCGGCCTGGTCGAAGGCGACAGCCACGCAGTCGCGGACCGAGTGCGCGATCCCGGTGGCGATCACGAAGTCCTCGGGCTCGTCGCGCTGGAGCATCAGCCACATCGCCTCGACGTAGTCCTTCGCGTATCCCCAGTCGCGTTCGGCGTCGAGGTTGCCGAGATGCAGTTTGGTGGCGAGCCCGAGACGGATCGCGGCGGCGTGCCAGGTGATCTTGCGGGTGACGAACTCGAGCCCGCGGCGGGGGGACTCGTGGTTGAAGAGGATCCCGCTCGTCGCGTGCAGGTCGTAGCTCTCGCGGTAGTTGACGGTGATGAAGTGGCCGTAGGCCTTCGCCACGCCGTAGGGCGAGCGCGGGTAGAACGGGGTCAGCTCGGTCTGGGGGATCTCGCGCACCTTGCCGAACATCTCGCTGGAGGACGCCTGGTAGAAGCGGGCGTCGGGGCAGGCCTCGCGGACCGCTTCGAGGATGCGCGTGACGCCGACGCCGCTGAACTCGGCGGTCAGCGTGGGCTGCACCCAGGAGACGGCGACGAAGGACATCGCCGCGAGGTTGTAGATCTCGTCGGGGCGGCTCGCGCGCAGCGTGTCGACGAGCGAGCGCTGGTCGAGCAGGTCGCCCTGATGCAGCGTGACGCGGTCGCGCAGATGCTCGATGCGCTCGAAGCGCTCGGTCGAGGACCGGCGCACCATGCCATGCACGTCGTAGCCCTTCTCGAGCAGCAGCTCAGCCAGGTAGGAGCCGTCCTGGCCGGTGATGCCGGTGATCAGCGCGGTTGGACTCAAGACGTCAGCACCTCTCGTTCGCGCAGCCACCGCACGGTGGCCGCGATTCCCTCGGGCAGCTCGATCTGGGCCTCCCAGCCCAACAGCCGCTTGGCCTTCTCGACCGACGGCCAGCGGCGCTGGACGTCAACCGGGAAGCTTGGCAAATGTTCCAGCGCGAAGGCGTCCGGGTCCTCGCCGCAGGCCTCCCAGATGATCCTCGCGATCTCGGCGACGCTGCGCTCCTGCGCGGCGGAGATGTTGAAGTCCTCGTTCAGGCCGGCCGGCGAGCGTGTCGCCGCGAGCACCCCGGCGGCGATGTCGTCGACATGGGTCAGGGTGCGGGTCTGCTCGCCGCTGCCGAAGATCGCGAGCGGGCGCTGCCCGGCGAGCACCTTGCGAATCAGGTCCGGCACGGCATGGGCGATTCCCGGCTCATCGTCCGGCAGCTCGCCGGGGCCGTAGGCGTTGAACGGGCGGCAGATCGTGTACGGCAGCCCGAACTGCTGGTGCGCGGCGCGGCAGTAGACCTCGCCGGTGAGCTTGGAGAAGCCGTACGCGGAGCGTGGCGCCAGGCAGTCCGAGATGTGCTCCTCGGGGGTCGGGAATAGCGTCGCGCGCTCGAACACCATCGAGCTGGAGATGTAGACGAAGCGCTCGACCCGCTCCTGCAGCGCCGCGCCGATGACGCCGTTGTAGAGCGCGTTGTTGACCTCCGTCAGCGTGTAGGGGAGGCGGTGGAAGTTCGCGATGCCGCCGACGATCGCGGCGCAGTGGATCACGTGCGTGGCGCCGCTGACCGCGGCGCGGGCCTGGTCGTGCTCGCGCAGGTCGCCGGTCTGGACCTCGGCCCCCTCGCGGATCCAGGCGGGAACCTCGCGCTGGTCGCAGACGCGCACCTCGAAGTCGGGGTCGCGCAGCAGCGCGCGTACGATCGCCTGCCCGATCATCCCGGCGCCGCCGGCGACCAGGACGCGGCTCAACGCGGTCCCGCGCCCGGCGCGAGCTCCGACGCGTAGGCGAACAGCTGGCCGAAGCCCCAGCAGTCCCAGGGATCGACGACGAGGCAGTCGTCGCTCGTGCGCGCGGCGATCTGCGCGAGCGCGTCCGCGCTGCGAAAGGCGCTGTGGTTGGTCGCCACGATCACCGCGTCGGCGCCGGTCAGCGCGTCCTCGAAGGAGGCCGTGGCCGGCGCCACCAGCGGATCGTGCACCGTCACCTCGGCGAGGTCACGCTCGAGCAGGCGCACCAGCTTGTGCGCGAGGCTGTCACGCTCGTCGTCGGTGTCGGCCTTGAAGGAGAGGCCGAGCACGCACACCCGGCGCCCCTCGAGTGGACCGATACGCCGGATCAGCCCGCGGATCAGAAACAGCGGCACCGACTCGTTGACGCGGGAGACGGCGAGCAGCATGCCGGGGGCGTAGGAGCGCTCTTCGGAGAAGGCGAAGTCCTTGCGCAGGCAGGTTCCGGCGGTCAGGCCGGGCTTGGCGATCCCGCCGCGCGGATAGTCGCGGTTGATCAGCTCGATCACCTCGAACACGTTCGCCCCGTACTGCTCGCAGTCCATCATCAGCAGGTTGGGGAGCGCGAAGGTGGTGTAGCGCAGGATGTTGGTCCAGATCTTCGCCAGCTCGGCCTGCACCGCGGTCGTCTGGACGACCGGCGCGCCGAACACCGAGAACAGCTCGCCGACCACCGCGCCGCTGCCGGCGCCGACGCCACCGATGATGCACGGGAGCGAGTGGATCTCCTCGACGAAGCGCCCGGCGGCGATCCGCTCCGGCGCGTGCGCCACGAAGACCTCGCTACCGACCTCGAGCGTCGTGTGGCGGCGCAGGTACGCGGCGACGTAGTCGGTCGTGCCCGGCGCCACGGTCGAGCGCAGGATCAGCGACTGGCCGGCGCGCAGCTCGCCGGTCAGCTCGTCGAGCGCCTGGCGGATCTGGCTGATGTCGATCTCGATGTGCGAGAAGGACGGCGTGCCCAGGGTGATCACGATGTGCGTCGCCTGCGCGGCGTCGCCGATGTGGTTCGACAGCGCGAGCTCCACGCGGTCGAGCAGCTCCTGGGCGCCGGTTTCGCGAAACGGCATCCGCTGCGCGCGCAGCAGCTCGAGGCGGTGCTCGTCGTTGTCGATTCCAAGTACGCGCAGGCCGTGGTCGGCGAAGCAGAGCGCCAGCGGCAGCCCGACCCGACCGAGACCGACAATCGCAACGTCGTAGTTCATCGAGACCGGAGGCTATTCGGTTGGGCGCCGCAGCCCGTCGAGCTCGGCGCGCGCCTCGCCAAGCTGGCGCGAGAACTCGACGCGCTGATCGTGCTCGGCGTCGCCCCGCGCCTGCGCCTGCGCCAGAAGGTCGCGCAGGTACGCATCGTCGGCGTGCAGCTGGGCGATGTTGTGCAGGAGCGCGCGCAGCTCCCGCGGCTGGGCGGGATCGATGCGCTCGAGCTCCTCGGCGGTGACCGACACCGCGCGCGGCTTCATGATCACCACGTCGTGGACGCCGGGCAGCGGGGAACCGTCGTCTCGGCGCTCCTGGCGGATCTCGACGATCTCGAACGCCCGCCCCCAGTGCTCGCGAATCCACCAGTGGGAATGGAAGACGGTCGGACCGCCGCCGGCCCAATCCTGCCCGCGACGCAGCACGTTCATGCCAATCGCGTCCTCCTCCCATCGGCCGCCGCGCTCGAGCTCGACCATCCCCTCGCCGAGCGTCGTGACCACCAGCAGGCCGTTCGGTGCGAGCACGCGGTGCAGCTCGAGCAGCCAGCCCGCCCAATCGTCGGTGAGGTGTGTGAACACCGAGATCGCGTAGATCAGGTCGAAGAAGCCGTCCTCGCAGGGCAGGCCGGGCGTCTCGTCGACGCGGAAGAACGAGCCGTAGGAGTGATGCGCGCTCATCCACTCGATGCTCGTCGCGTCGATGTCGCAGCCGAACAGCTCGACGCCCGGGGCGTCCTTCGCCAGGTGGCGCGACACCTTCCCGACGCCGCAGCCGAAGTCGAGCACGCGTGCACGCTCGCCGGCCGGCTGCGCGCCCTGCAGCAGCGAGCTCAGCAGCGCCGCGATCGCGCGCCCGTCGCTGAGGTAGCGCGCGACGACGTCGGTCCCGGGCGTCCAGCCGGTGCGGCGGATCAGCGCCTGCGAGGGGATCGGCATGCCGCCGGGCGGCGCCTGCTCCTGCGCGAGCTGGCGCTCGAGCCGCTCGAGCTCGCGCGACTGCGCCGCCGCCTGCGCGAGCAGGAAGCCGACGACGCGCGCGTTGGCGGCGTTGAGGCTGCTCTGGACATCGAGCAGCGGGAACAGCAGGCGCCGCACGGCGCGCTTGAGCGCGAGCACGCCGCGTCGCCCGAAGCGCGGCCGCGCACTGACGCCGACGGCGGTCAGATCGAACGCGCGATGCAGGTGGCCGGCGTCGCCGTCGAGCCATGCCGCGAGCTCCGCCGGCGACAGCGGCACGAACGGCTCTGGCTCGGGCGCCGGCGCAGGCACGCTCGGGCGCCGTCCCGGCGCCGGCGCGGGGTCGGTGATCGCCCGCCGGTAGGTCTCGGCGTGCGACGCCGCGACGATCGCCCAGTCGGCAGCCGCGATCAGCGGATCGTCGAGCAGTTCGTGGAGGGTCTGCTCGAGCGCCTCCGGGTCGTCGGGGATCTTGTGGAAGCTGCCCGGCCGGTGGGGCAGGTCGGCGAACCAGGTGGTGTCGGTGACGACGACCGGGCGGCGCGTCGCGACCGCCGTGTGGGCGGCCTGCGAGGACCCCACGAGCCCGTTCTCGGCGTACCACAGCACGATCGCGTCGGCGCCGCGCAGCCAGTCGTGCAGCTCGCGCCAGGGCCGCCAGTGCTGGCCGCCGAACGGCGCCTCGGAGGTGGCGGCGGACTCGAAGGTCCAGCCGTTTCGCTCGCAGATCGGGGCGATGATCTCCTCGCGGGTGCGGCCGAGACCGAAGGTGCGCACGATCGCCGGGACGTTGCGCACACCGAAGGCGATCACGTTGTCGGTCGGCCCGACGCCGAGGCGGTGGGTGATCGCCGCGTCGAAGCGGTGGAGCTCGAGCTCCTCCGGCACCCAGTTGTCGTGCCAGGTGATCACGGTCGCGCCTTCGAAGCGCTCGAGCAGCTCGACGAGGCGGGGCAGGTTGTAGAGCCCGAGCTGGAACTGGATGTGCAGCACGTCGAGGCCGAGCTCGAGGATGCGCTCGACGTCGAGCTCGTTGTGTCCGTAGCGGTTCCACTGCTCGACGTCGAAGCAGGGCAGCACGTAGTCCTCGTCCGGCGCGACCGCGCGCTCGTCGTAGTTGCGCGAGCCGAGCACGATCAGCTCGACGTCCTCGATCGGCGCCAGCGCCTCGGCGAGGGCGCGCGCGTACTCGGCGATCCCGCACTGCGTGTTCCAGGTCGTGAGCATGCCGACCTTCAAGCTGTCACCGCCACGACCACCAGAACGTTGCGCATGCAGCGCATCGTATGCGCCTGCCCGGGCCCTGCTCAGCGCGAGCGCCGCCGCTCGCGCGCGTACTGGCGGGCGAAGGCGGCGACGAAGCGCGGGTTGTAGCGGGCGTAGCGCCGCCAGAGCCGGCGCGGCTCGCGCGCGAGCCGGTAGGTCCACTCGAGGCCGTGACGACCCATCCAGCCGGGGGCCTGCGGAACGAGACCGGCGTGGAAGTCGAACGCGGCGCCGACGGCGACAAGCATCGGCGCGGCCAGGCGCGGGCGCATGCGGGCCATCCACTGCTCCTGGCGCGGCTGGCCGATGCCGACCCAGACGACCTGCGCGCCGGAGGCGTCGATCTGCGCGGCGACGCGCTCATCCTCCTCGGCGCTCAGCTCGTGAAACGGCGGCGAGTGGCCGCCGACGATCGCGAGGCCGGGGAAGCGTGCGCGCAGCCTGACCGCCAGCTCGACCAGCACCGCCTCGCTGCGGCCGCCGTAGAGGAACATCGGTGTGCCGGTGTGCGCCGCATGCTCGCAGTAGCGCGCCATCAGCTCGGGACCGTAGACGCGTGTGGCGGCGTCGTGCCCGAGGGCGCGCAGAGCCCACACCAGCGGCTGGCCGTCGGGGACGACCAGTGTCGCGGCGAGCACCGCGCTGCGCACCTCGGGGTCCTCGTGGGCGCGCATCACGAGGTGAACCGCGGCCGCGCTGAGCGAGCCGCGAGCACCGCAGGCGATCATCGCGTCGATCCACTCGATCGTCGCGGCGTAGTCGGTGAGCGCGAGCGGGACGCCAAGAACGGCGACGCTCGGCGGCGCTGCGGGCGCTGTCTCAGCCAGCGCCGCGAACGGGGCCGGCGGGGAGCCGTCCGGGGTCCTGCTCGTCCTGGCGCGCCCGGATGCGCTCGAACGCGAGCACCACGAGTCCGCGGTCGGGATCGACGCTTGTGGAGGCGGCCCGCAGCGACTCCCCGGTGCGGCGCTGCACGGCGGCGGCGACCATTCGCTGCATCGCGCCGAGCGGCGGTTCGCTGCGTCCGGCCGTTTCAGGCGGCATCCGCATGACGAGCAGGATCGCGTCGCCGTCCGTCCACGACCGTGCGGCCTGCGGCGGTTGGCCGTAGATCGCGACGTGGATGTCGGCGAGCGCCTGCGCTGCGATCTCGCCGATTTTCTCGGTTTCGGCGGCGTCTGCGGTGATGTGCTTCACGGTCCCTCTGCCTTCGTCGCGGCGGCAAGTGCGCTGGTGCTCTTGGCGTCTATTTCGGTATGCCGGGGCCGGGTGCGCTGGTGAGGAATCAGCGAGCGCGCCAGTGATCTTCGTCCCCAATTCGTAGCGGACGGGGCGAACATTCGTCCAGGCCCGCAAGATTTCTTCCGCGTCCAGCGGGGCTCAGAGGTTGCGTGAGCGCAGCCTTCGGGCGATGTCGATTGCCTCGCCCCGCGTGCCTACCCCGAGCTTGCGCAGCACGTGCTTGACGTGGCTGCGCACCGTTTCGAGCGCCAGCCCGAGGCGTTCCGCGATCTCGGCCGTGCCGGCGCCGTCGATCAGCAGGTCAAGCACCTCCCATTCGCGTCCGGTCAGCGCGCCGCCGGCCGGCCGCGCCCGCGTGTGAGGCTCGGACTGCCGGTAGAGCTCGTCGATCAGGCGCGTCCCGAGCTGGCGCGAGATCGCCGCCTCGCCGCGGCACACCCCGTGCAGGGCGCGCGACAGAGGTTCGTAGTCGAGGTCCTTGCGGACGTAGCCGACGGCGCCGGCGCGCAGGGCGCGCACGGCCGTGTCCTCGTCGTCGGTGATCGAGCAGAAGACCATGCGCGTGCCCGGCAGCTGGCGGCGCAGCTCCCGGCCGAGCGCGATCCCCTCGAGGCGCGGGTAGCCGATGTCGATCAGCACGAGGTCGGGGTCGGCGCTGCGTACGGCCGCGATCGCCTCCTCCTCGGTGGCCGCCTCGGCGGCCACCACGAACTCGCCGGTCGCGGTGAGCGCCTCGCGCATCGCGCGACGCGCCAGCGCGTCGCGGTCGACCAGCACGAGGCGGACGACGTCTAGCGCCCCGGCTTTGGGGGACTCGGCGGTTGACGGTGTTTGCGACACGGTGACCAACGGATGCTAGGCCAGTCGCGCCGGCGGCGACTGGGGGGAAGTGCGGGTCGCGGGTGGTGAAGATCGCCCGAAGTGCGCGACGGCGGCGGCAGGCAGGTTTCTCCCCCCGGCGGGGCGGTGAAGATCCCCTCATCGGGGAGCGGCGGGGGTGGACCCTTTAGGCCGTGACGCCGAGCCCCGCACCGACCGCCGCCGCCCGCAGAGACACGCACGGTCGTGGCGCCGCAGCGCGCGGGGCGTGCGACCAGCTGACCCGCTTTCGCCTGCGCGGCGCGCCGGTCGAGAGCTCGGAGACGGCGCGTGCGACCCGCCTCGCCGTCGCCGCCGCCAGGCAGGGCGACCACGAGGCGCTCCGCTACCTCTATGTGCGCTACGCCGACAACGTCTACAGCTACGTCGCGTCGATCGTTCGCAACCATCACGAGGCCGAG
Organism: uncultured Solirubrobacteraceae bacterium; assembly: GCA_964483345.1. Lineage (GTDB taxonomy): Bacteria > Actinomycetota > Thermoleophilia > Solirubrobacterales > Solirubrobacteraceae > Palsa-513. Next base: position 49,427 of record CAZABN010000004.1, on the reverse strand, counting down.
GACGTCACCCAGCACGTCTTCGCCAAGCTGGTCGACAGCCTCGCGCATTACGAGGACCGCGGCGCCCCGTTTCTCAGCTGGCTGGTGCGCCTCGCGCGCAACGCCGCGATCGATCAGCTGCGCGTGCGCCGCGCGACCCCGGTCGCCGAACCGATCGAGCACCGCACGCCGGTGGAGGAGGCGAGCGCCCGCGACCGTCGTGAGACGCTCCGCACCGCGCTGGAGACGCTGCCTGCGGATCAGCGCGAGATCATCGTGCTGCGCCACGTCGGTGGCCTCGCGCCGGCCGAGATCGCGGCTCGCCTGGGCCGCAGCGAGAGTGCGGTCAACGGTCTTCACCACCGCGGCCGTCGCGCCCTTCGCGCCGAGCTCGAAAGGCTCGGCGCCGGGCCCGTCACGATGGCTGCCTGAAAGCGGTTCCGAGGTCCGCGAGGCCCCGCCGGACGCCAGTCGTGGCGCGCGAGCCTGGTAGGAAGCTGCCCTCGGCCGACGCCCGGCGTCCCGCAAACAGGGGTGGAAATACACCCAGGGCGGTCTTGGAGGGGCCCCTACTCTTCGCAATAGAACCGGACCTGACAGGGTATGTCCATGCTCGCCTCATGGTGAGGGGGCAGCGAAAAAAACTTGCAGGGAGCGCAATGAACGACGCTGGTGACGCGATGAACGGCAAACACGAAGGATCGAACGGCAAGCACGAGGGGCACGCGGCCGGGTCGCCGGTCAACGGCAAGCGCCCGTCCGGCGAGCGCCTGCGGATCATCATCGCCGACCCCGACCCGCTGGCGCGTCGCGTGATTCGCGACTCGCTGCATCTCGACGGCGGCTTCATCGTCGCGGCCGAGGCCAAGGACGGCGTCGAGGCGGTCGAACTGGCCCTGCACTATCGCCCCGAGCTGGTGCTGATGGAGATCGGGATGCCGGGCCTCGACGGGATCGGCGCCTGCCGCGAGATCACCGCGAAGGCCCCGATGGTCCGCGTCGTGATGTTCTCGGTGCCCCAGGACCGTGACGTCGAGATCCGCGCGCTGCGCGCCGGGGCCGGCGGCTTCCTGTCCAAGAACGCCGACATCGAGGCGGTCGCGCGCGCGCTGCGCTCGGTCGCCACCGGCGAAGCGGCGGTGAGCCGATCGCTCACCAACCACCTCGTCGAGCTGCTGCGAACCACGGCCGAGAACGGCAGCGGCATGCGTCCGGTCAAGAGCCCGCTGACCACGCGTGAATGGGAGGTGCTCGACCTGATCTGCGCGGGCAACTCCACGCGCGAGATCTCGGGCAAGCTGTTCCTCTCCGAGGACACCGTCTACAGCCACACCAAGAGCATCCTGCGCAAGCTGGGCGTGCACTCGCGGGTCGAGGCCGTCGCCGTCGCGGGTCTGCTGAGACAGCCGAAGCTCGGTTAGCGCCGACGCCGCGCCGGCTCGCGGCGCTGGTGACGGCGGTCGGGAGCCACCGGCTCCCGAATAGACTCAGAGCCTCATGCGCGTCGGAATCGTCGGTCTGGGGTACGTCGGCCTGCCACTCGCGGTCGCCTTCGCCGCCGCGGACGTCGAGGTGGTTGCGGTCGACGTCAACCCGTCGCTCGTCGACGCGATCGCCGGCGGGCGCTCCCATGTCGAGGACGTCTCCCAGGCCGCGCTCGCCGCGGCGCTGCCGCGCCTGCGGGCGACCACCGACTACGCCCTGCTGGCCGAGGTCGACGCGGTGCTGATCTGCGTGCCGACGCCGCTGAGCGCCAACCGCGAACCGGATCTCGGCCCGTTGCTGGCGTGCGCGCAGGAGCTGGGTGCGGTCCTGCGCGCCGGCCAGCTCGTCGTGCTCGAATCGACCAGCTATCCGGGTACCACACGCGAGCGCGTCGCGCCGCTGCTGGAGCGCGGCGGCCTGCGCGCCGGCGTCGACTTCCACCTCGCGTTCTCGCCCGAACGGGTCGATCCCGGGCGCACCGACTTCACGCTCGCCAACACGCCGAAACTCGTCGGCGGTCTGACCGCCGCCTGCGGCGACCGTGCCGAGCAGGTCTACAGCCTCGTCTGCGGCGAGGTGGTGCGCGTCGCGACACCCGAGACCGCCGAGCTGGCGAAGCTGCTCGAGAACATCTTTCGCGCCGTCAACATCGCGCTGGTCAACGAGCTGGCGCTCCTGACCGACCGGATGGGGATCGACATCTGGGAGGTGATCGACGCCGCGTCGACCAAGCCGTACGGGTTCATGCGCTTCGAGCCGGGTCCCGGGATGGGCGGCCACTGCCTGCCGGTTGACCCGTTCTACCTGGCCTGGCGGGCGCGCGAGTTCGACATGCCGGTCGAGTTCATCGAGCTTGCCGGCAAGCTCAACCAGCAGATGCCCTACCACTGCGTCGCGAAGCTGCAGCGGACGCTGAACGAGGCCGGTCGCGCGGTTCGCGGCTCGCGCATCGCGGTGCTCGGCGTGAGCTACAAGCCCGGTGTCGGCGACGTGCGCGAGTCGCCGGCGCTGAAGATCATCGCGCTGCTGCGCGAGCTGGGCGCGGAGGTCGTCTACCACGACCCGCTGGTGGCGGAGCTGGCCGCGGCGGGGCTGCGCTCGCTGGCGCTCGACGACGCGCTCGCCGGCGCCGACCTCGCGCTGATCGTGACCGCGTCGCGCGGGCTCGACTTCGACGCGATCGCGAAGCGCGTGCCGTGGCTGCTCGACCTTCGCGGCGTGACGAGCCCGGCGGCGAACGTGGTACGGCTGTGAATTTTAAGGGCGAGCTTTCGCTCGCTGTCGTGGGCCTCGGTTACTGGGGCCCCAACCTCGCGCGAAACGTTGCCGCCACGCCCGGCGCCCGACTGTCGTGGCTTTGCGACAGCGATCCGGCGGCGCGCGAGCGCGTCGCGGCGGCGCTGCCGGCGGGCACCCGTTTGAGCGACTCGCTCGACGAGCTGCTGGCCGACGACGAACTCGACGGCGTGCTGCTGGCGACGCCGGTGCGAAGCCACGCCGAGCTGGCGATCCGGGTGCTCGGGGCGGGCAAGCACTGCTTCGTCGAGAAGCCGCTCGCGCAGTCGCTGGCCGACGCTCAGCGCGTGCTCGACGCCGCGGCCGCCAGCGGCCGCGTGCTGATGGTCGGCCATCTGCTCGAGTATCACCCGGGCGTGCGGGCGCTCGCGCAGCTGATCGCCGCGGGCGAGCTGGGCCGGATCCACTACATCTACACCGAGCGTCTGAACCTCGGGCTGCTGCGCGCGGACGAGAACGCGCTCTGGAGCCTCGGCGCGCACGACGTCTCGGTGATCCTCAGCCTCGCCGGCGAGCAGCCCGTCGAGCTCGACGCCCGCGGCGAGTGCTACATGCGGCCCGGGATCGAGGACGTGGTCTTCGCCTTCATGCGGTTTCCCTCGGGTCTCGCCGCGCACATGCACCTCTCGTGGCTCGACCCGCACAAGGAGCGCCGCCTCACCGTCGTCGGCTCGCGGCGGATGGCAACCTTCGACGACATGCAGCCGGAGCGCAAGCTGACGATCTACGACAAGGGCTTCGACGAGAGCGCCGAACGCTGGGGGGAGTTCATCGCCCGCTCAGGCCCCTCGACGAGCCCGCCGATCGCGGCCAGCGAGCCGCTCGCGCTCGAGGTCGAGCATTTCGTGGCGTGCGTGCGCGACGGTGTCGCGCCACGCTCGGACGGGGCGAGCGGGCTGCGTGTCGTGGCGGTGCTCGAGGCGCTGCAGGCGCAGCTGGAGCGCACGCGCCGATGAGCCTGCGCGCCGATCCGCGGGGGCCCGGGCTGCACGTCGGCGCCGATGTGACGATCGCCGGCGACGTCGTGATCGGCGCTCACGTGACGATTCACGACGGCACCGTGGTCGGCGGCGGCTGCGTGATCGAGGACGGCGTCGTGCTCGGCAAGCGCCCGGCGCTCGCCCGCCACTCGCGCGCGGCGGCGGCCGAGGAGCCGGCCGGTCTGGTGCTCGGGGAGCGCGTGAGGGTCTGCGCCGGCGCGATCGTCTTCGTCGGCGCCCGGGTCGAGGAGGACGTGATCCTCGGCGACCAGTCGTTCGTGCGCGAGCGCGCCGTTGTCGGCGCCGGCACCGTGATCGGCCGCGGCAGCGTCGTCGATCCCGGCGTGCGGGTCGGCCGTCGCGTGCGCGTCCAGACCGACGTCTACCTGACGGCGGGAAGCGTCGTCGAGGACGACGTGTTCGTCGGCCCGCGCGTGTGCACGACCAACGACGACACGATGGGACGACACGCCGCCGCCGGCTTCGAGCTGGGCGGCGCGCTGCTGCGGCGCGCCTGCCGTGTCGGCGGCGGCGCCGTGCTCGTGCCCGGTGTCGAGATCGGCGAGGAGGCGTTCGTGGGGGCGGGGGCGGTGGTGACGCGCGACGTCGCGCCGCGGTCCGTGGTGGTCGGCGTGCCGGCGCGGGTCGTCGGCCGGGTCGGCGACGACGAGCTGCTCGAGCGCTGGCGCTGAGCGGCGCTCAGGCGGACGGCTCGCCGGACGCCGGCGGCGCGGGCCGGCGTGGGCGCAGGCGCTCGCGCAGGCGCGAGCGCGCGAGTCCCCGCAGCACGCCCGAGCCGCCGATCGCCGCGGTCGCCGCGAGCGCCCCGAAGGCCGGGATCGTGAAGCGGTAGTCGTATTCGGAGGTGAGGATCGGGCCGGCCAGCAGGATCAGCGCGGTGACGCCGAACAGGCACGCGGCGCGCCGCTCTGCCCCACGTGTCAACAGCGGCGCCGCGAACGCGAGCAGCAGGAGCAGCGCCATCAGCGGGCCCTCGAGGCGGGTGTCGCGCTCGTAGGTGAGGAAGAAGCCGACGCTGTGGTGGGCGATGCCGTCGTCGGGGTAGTAGGCGTTGACCTGGATCTGGACGGTCGCGGCGAACCCGGGGTTGAAGTAGTAGCCAAGCAACTGCTCGGGCGAGCTGCCGTAGCCCTCGCCGGTGATTCCGTTGCTGCCGTAGGGCGAGCTCGGGAACGAGGGGTCGACGATCCGCACGAGGTCGCGGCCCACGTATTCGAGATACGTCAAGGGCTGCCCGCGGATCGCCGCGAGCGCGAACGAGCGCAGCTGCGAGTTCTCGTGCGGCCTGGGCACGAGCTCGTCGGGCTCGCCGTAGGCCTGGACGGCCGGCGAGATCGTGGTGAACTCCCAGTAGTCGTGGCCAGGGCGCTGATCCGGCGGCGTGCCGATGCAGAGCCTGCGCGTGCCGGTGGGCGGGGTGAACTTCGAGCATTCGGCGAACGGCGCGACCCGCGCATACAGGTCGAAGTAGCCGGTGCCGGTGAAGCCGCCGTAACCGAGCGCCTGCTGGTGCCCGATGAGGTAGGCAGCGACCGGCAGCGCCGCGCCGATCGCGGCGACGACCACGCACAGCAGGCGCACCCGCCAGGCGCGCGGCATGCACAGTGCGCTGACCGCGATCGCCACCGGCGCCAGCATCAGGGCCACGCTACGGACGTCGACCGCCGCGCCGAGCGCCACGCCGGCGAGCAGCGCCCACCGCCACGACCCTCTCCAGGTGCGGATCAGGCTGTAGAGCGAGAGGTCGACGAGGAAGATGAAGAGCGCCTCGGTCAGCGGGGCGTGCTCGATGAAGAGCTCGGAGCCGCCGAGCACGACGACCGCCACGGGCACGAGCGCGATCCGCGCCTCCAGGCCGGCGCGGCGAACGGCCCCGAACAGCAGCAGCCCGCTGGCGAGCCCCAGCACGTGCTGCACCGCGATCACGAACGCCAGGCGCGGGAGGATGGCGTGCAGCAGGACCAGGAACGCGGCGTAGCCGCCGACGCGCAGCGGGTCGTTGAAGATGCCGACCCGCGCGTCCTGGATGTAGACCGCGGCGTCGGGAAAGCCGATCAGCGCCGGGCGCCACTGGATGACGAAGGCGATCCGCAGCAGCAGGCCGGCGAGCATGATCACGCCGAGCGCGATCGTCTCCGGCCGCCGCGCGGCCTGGGGTGCCTGCCTGAGCCAGGCCCGCGCCGCCGCGCGAGTGGCCTGCGCGCGCGCGGCCACGCGCGTCCTCAGCCGCGTGCCCGCCGACGCCGCCACGGCGCACGCACCGCTGTCACCGCAGGGCGCTCGCGATCGCGCCGAAGACCTCGTCGACCTGCTGGGCGCGCAGCGACGGCCCGATCGGGAGCGCGAGGTTGGTTCGCGCGGCCTCGTCGGTCCCGGGGAGCTCGACGTCGGCCGCCAGTGCGGGCTGGCGGTGGATCGGCACGCGGTAGTAGGCGCGCGCCTCGATTCCCCGCATGCGCAGGGCGCTCTCCAGCGCGTCGGCGTAAGCGCTTCGAACGACGTAGAGGTGCCAGGCCGGGGTTGAGCCCGCCGCCGCGCGCGGCAGCGCGACCAGCTCGCCGAGGCCGCTGCGCGCGTAGAGCTCGCCGGCGGCATGCCGTGCGGCGCCCCAGCTGTCGAGATGGGGCAGCTGCACGCGCAGCACCGCCGCCTGCAGCGCGTCCAGGCGCGAGTTGTAGCCGACCATCTCGAAGTGCTGTTTATCGCGTGAGCCGTGGAAGTGCAGGGAGCGCACCCGCTCGGCGAGCGCCGTGTCGCTGGTCGTGATCGCGCCTCCGTCGCCGAACGCCGGGAGGTTCTTCGAGGGGTAGAAGCTGAACGTCGCGGCGGTGCCGAGCGAGCCGGGGCGCCCGTCGGGACCGCGCGACCCGGCGGCCTGCGCGGCGTCCTCGAGCACGGGTACGCCGAGCGCCTCGATCTCGCGGATCGGTGCGACGTTGCCGAACAGGTGCACGGCGATGACCGCCTTCGTGCGCGGTGTCAGCGCGGCGCGAACGCTCTCCGCGGTGACGCAGAAGGTCTCGGGGTCGATGTCGCAGAAGACTGGCGTCGCGCCGGTGTGCGGGATCGCCTCCGCGGTCGCGTAGAAGGTGAACGAGGGCACCACCACCTCGTCACCAGGTCCGACGCCCATCGCGCGCAGGGCGATCGTGATCGCGTCGGTGCCGTTCGCGACGCCGATCGCGTGAGCGGCGCCGACCTGGGCGGCGAACTCCGACTCGAACGCATCGACCTCCGGGCCGAGCACGAAACGGCCGCTCGAGAGCACGCGGTCGATCGCGGCACGCAGCTCGTCCGCGAGCGGAAGCAGCGGCGTCGAGGTGTCGAAGAGGGGGATCGGCATCGACTACCCGCGGCGCGCCACGTTGGGCAGCTGGATCGAAGCCGCACGGACCGTCATCGCGACCAGTATCTCAGCGGCGCGGGCGCACGGCGTCGAGCAGCTCCGGCGGCGCGGCACGCAGCGCCGCCACTGCGAGCGCGAGCACCGCCGTGCCGATCACCGCCGACAGCAGCGACGAGACCGGCACCGCGAGCGCCACGACGAACGCCACGGCGAGGGCGAGCACGATGCGCGCCGAGCGACCGAGCGACGGGCGCAGCTCGGGGTGCGTCACGAACACCGTGACCGCGTAGGTGAAGGCGAGCGTGCCCTCCAGCGACACGGTGACGAATGCGCCGCCGCGCGCGCCGTTGCCGGGGATCACGAGCACCGAGAGCAGGATCGCGAACGCCAGGATCGCCGCGTTGATCGTGATCAGCGGGCGGAACATCTGCAGCGAGAGCATCGCGAACGCGAGCAGCGCGATCAGGAACGTCCCGCCGATGCCCGCCCCCAGGATACGCATCACCTCGCCGGCCCCCGGGTACTTGGGCCCGCCGAGCACCTGCGCGGCGAACGGCCCGCCGCTGACGAGCAGCAGCGAGATCCAGCCGCCGAGCAGCAGGCAGCCCTCGATCAGGCGGTTCAGCGCGTAGCGCAGGCGCTCGGTGTCGTCGCGGGCCGCGCGCACGAGGATCGGCCAGGCCGAGGTGATCAGCAGCCACGGCAGGTTGGTGAGCACGTCGAGGCTTCGAAACGCGAGACCGAAGACGCCGACCGTCGTGTGTCCGGCTTCGGTGTTCGGCGTCAGCAGCGACATCGCCACGAGCACCACGCGGAAGTACACGGTGCCGAGCGCCGTTGCCGCAGCGAACAGGATCGTGGTTCGCAGCAGCGCCAGCCAGCGCTCCGGGGCAAGGCTCGGGCGCAACGAGATCGTGTGACGCACGAGCGCGGCGGTCAGCGCGAGCGACACGCCGTAGGCGACCAGCGGCGCCGCGAAGAACGGAAGCAGCGGCGCCCCGACCACGACCAGCAGGATCAGTGTGATCGCGGTGGTCGCCGGGCCGAGCAGGTCGAGCGCCGCGACCCAGCCCAGCCGCATCTCGGCGATCAGCGGGATCCCGACGGTGGCCTGGACGTTGGTCAGCACGAGTCCCGCCGCCGCGAGCGCCGTGCCCTCCACCTCGACGCGCGGGTAGCCGGCGATCAGCGCAAAGCCGAACGCGGCGAGCGCACCGGCGAGGCTGAGCGCGAGCCGCAGGCCGAGCAGGCTGCGCATGAACGACCGGCGCGGCTCGCCTGCGAGGTTCGAATACTCCCGGATCCCGACCGTCCCGACGCCGCCCTCAGTGATCACCTGCGCGATCAGCATCAGGCCGGCGACGGTCGCCAGGCGCCCGTAGTTCGGAGCACCGAGGTGGCGCGTGACGAGCGGGATCGCGCCGATGCTGAACGCGATCGCGCCGCCGAATGCGATCACCCGCAGCGCCCCACCGCGCACGAAGCGGGCTCCGGCGCCGGCGGAGTCCAGGACGTCCTGCGTTGCCGCCTCGTTGTCGGTGGGTGGTGCCGCCACGCCGGGAGTCTCCCAGAGGCTGCATCCCCGATTGGCCGTGGGGGCGGGGTAGTAGGCTGCGCACGCGCCGGAGGAGCCGCGCGCGGCGATGCGATGAGCTACCTGACCCTGTTCACGATCCCCAAGGGGTTCGGCGATCCTCACGTGTCGCTGATCCAGCGCAACGCCCTCGCCAGCTGGCGGGCGCTCGGGCCGGAGGTGGAGGTGCTCCTGATCGGCGATGACCCGGGTGTGGCGGAAGCGGCGGCGGAATTCGGGGCGGCCCACATCGCCGATGTGGCGACCAACGAGTTCGGAACCCCGCTGCTCGACTTCGCGTTCGCACAGGCGGCGACTCGCGGTTCGGGGGAGGTCCTCTGCTACGTCAACGCGGACATTGTGCTGCTGGACGACTTCGTTCCCGCGGTGCGGCGGCTGCCACGCGAGCCGCACCTCGGGATCGGCCGCCGCTGGGACTGCGACGTGACCGAGATCCTCGACTTCTCCGATGGCGGCGCCTCGCTGCGGAGCTGGGCACGCCGTGAGGGCACCCTCGACCTGGGCCGCGGCAGCGACTACTTCGTCTTCAACGCGGACACCGAGTTCGAGCTTCCGCCGTTCGCGGTCGGGCGACCGTCCTGGGACAACTGGATGATCGGGCGCGCCCTGGAGCTCGGGATCGCGCTGATCGACATGACCCCGAGCATCACGGCGATCCACCAGAACCACGACTACAGGCACGTGGCGGGCGGGTCGCCGACGAGCTGGGAGGGCCCGGAAGCGCAGCGCAACCGACAGCTGATCGCGGGAATCGACCGCTACGTCCACGGCCCGTACAACGCGACGCACCTGCTCACACCCGACGGTCTCCGACGCCCGCACTCGCTCAAGCACGCCCGCGCCAAGCTCGAGGCGTTCGTGGCGCTGCGCCCCGTCATGCGGCCGCTGCACAGGCTGATCAGGTTCCTGCGCCCGAACTCGTGATCGAGCCGCTGCACCGGCTGACGGCGCATCGCGCGATGATGCCGCTCACCGCGCGTGTGATCCGCGCCCGTCTGGTCCGCGAGTCGGCGGTCTTCTTTGCGGCCGAGGCTCTGCGCCCGCCCGGGGTCCGTGTGTACGCAATTCGCGAGAGCGGTGTCAGGGTGGCTGTTCGCCATCGCAGCGCCGACTCGGCCACGCTCGCCGAGGTCTTCCACCACCGCTGGTATGACCCGCCGGCGGAGGTTGTGGAGGCGCTCGGAGAGCCGCTGGCGATCCTTGATCTGGGTGCGAACATCGGGATGTTCGGCGCGCTCGCCGTGACGCGCTGGCCGGCTTCGCGCATCGTCGGGTACGAGCCCGATCCCGCCAACGCCGCGGTGCACGAGCGCACGATTGCCGCCAACGGCCTGGCCGAGCGCTGGAGCTTGGTGCTCGCAGCCGCCGGCGCACGCGAGCGCGAGGTGCGCTTTGCCGCTGGTCTGAACGCCTCCTCGCATCTGCTGGACGACGACTCTGGCGATACGCCCGCGACGATTTCGGTGGCCTGCCACGACGTCCTCGGAGTGCTCGGCGAGGCCGATCTGGTGAAGATGGACATCGAAGGCGGCGAGTGGGAGATCCTTGCCGACCCGCGCTTCGCGGCCCACCCACCGCGCGTGATCGTCCTGGAATACCACCCGGCGGGCTGTCCCGGGAGTGATCCGCGGGCTGCCGCGCAGAACGCGCTCGCGGCGGCCGGACTGCGCGTGTCGCCGATCTGGCAGGGCGATGACGGCGTCGGCATGCTCTGGGCCTGGCGGCCCTGAGGGCCACGCACCAAGCCAGGCGGATGGGTCTGCCACGCCGTCCCGACGGCGCTGTGCTGCAGCGAGTGGCGCGCGATCCGTCGGCCGTCTGAATGCGCTTGCCATTCACTGGCGTGCGCGAGGCCGGGAGCACCGGCGCGCGAGGGACGCTGCTCGTTGCACGCATCTGAATTCGACACTGCCGTCACCGCGGCAGCCGGAAGCGACGAATAGGTTCACGTAGCCGAAGGCACCGTTCAGCGGCGTAAGCGGCGTGCGCGCGCAAGATCGAGGTGAAACGGTCGTCTTCACCACCGTGCCACCGTGTCTTGCAACGGGTGGGTTACGCAGAGTTGCGTTCGAAGGCGTCCGATGCGTCGTCTTCGACGAAGTGACGGTTGAGTTCAACGATGAGAGAAGACGGGTAATCGACAACTCCGTCAAGGTTCCCGTTGTGTAGTGGCCAGTTCGCCGCATGAGCGCTCACGTGATGTGCCGCCTCGCGCCCGGAGAAGTGCATGGTAGCGGTGCCGTACGCCCAGTTGCTGACGACGCCGGGGATAGACTTTCGTCTGAGGATGGCTTTCGATGCGAAACGTGGATCCGGCGCCCCGGTGCCCGTCGCGCTTTTTGTCTATCGACGGGCCGAGCAGCTCGACCGCACTCTGAGCTGTTTGCGCGCAGCCGGAATCGAGAAGCTCTATGTATTCTCGGATGGACCGAAGGACGCGGCGGCGGCAGAGGGCGTCGCCATGGTGCGGGAGCTGGTCGCGGCGATCGACTGGATCGAGCCGGTCACGTTCGCCCGTACCGAGAATCTTGGGCTGAGCGGATCGATCCGCTCCGGACTGGACTCAATGTTCGAAACTCACGCCAGAGCGATCGTGATCGAGGACGATATTTGCATTGCGCCCGAGTTCCATGATTTCGCCTGTCAGGCTCTGGAGCGTTACGAAGCTTCCGATCGCGTCGCCGGTGTCACGGGCTTGCGCCTGCCGTTCGACAGGCGCGGTCTCGAGGGTTACCCATACGACGTGTTTCTCTCGCCGCGCTTCTCGTCGTGGGGTTGGGCGACGTGGCGCGATCGCTGGCGCAGCTTCTCCTTCGACAAAGAGGCACTGCGCGGCCGGATCGCCGCGGCCGGGGCGGCGTTTCGTCCGGAGCGCGCGGGCGCGGACATGGCAGGCATGGTGCACGAGGCCGTTGTCGCCCAGACGCTCACCGGCTCGTGGGACGTCGTCTGCGCTGCCAACATGCTGCTGGACGGGCGTTACTTCGTCACGCCGATGTGGAACATGGTCGAGAACACGGGCCTGTCGGACGGGGCCCACTTCAGCGCTCCGCCGCCGTGGCAGTTGCGCTGGGAGTCCGATCGGCCACCGGCTGGCGGCCGGATCCGCTTCGCGCCTGTGGAGGAGAGCGACCAGGTTCTGCGTGAGTACCGGCGGTTCTTCACGCCGAACCGTCGAACGCTTGCTCGCGCGAGACTGCACGCGCTGCTGACGGGGAGGGCGCGCTAGCAGGTGCGCGTGGAGGCGTGTTATGCCGCCGGGCCGAGATCGGCTGCTTCGAATGCCTCGCTGACCGGGGCGACGAGCTGTGCGCCCGGACCGACCGGCTGGTGGCTGCCCTGAACGGGCGTCAGGAGCGCTCGGGCGTCGCGGCCGCCGTCGCCGCGTCGAGCTTCGCCGCGCGATAGCGGTCGATCGTCTGTTCGAGCCCCTCACGCAGGCTCGTGCGTGCGCGGAAGCCGAACTCCCGCTCGGCGCGCGAGGTGTCGAGCCAGCGGCGCGGCTGGCCGTCGGGCTTGGAGGTGTCCCACACGATCTCGCCGGTGAAGCCGACGAGCTCCGCGATCAGCTCGGTCAAGCCTGCGATCGAGATCTCCTCGCCGGAGCCGAGGTTGACCGGCTCGCCGCCCGAATAGCGGGCCGCGGCGGCGACGATCCCCTCAGCGGCATCGTCGACGTAGAGAAACTCCCGTGATGCTCGGCCCGTCCCCCAGCAGACGATCGCGTCGGCGCCAGAGGCCACGGCCTCTTCGCATTTCTTGATCAGCGCCGGGATGACGTGTGAGGTGCGCTCGTCGAAGTTGTCGCGGGGCCCGTACAGGTTCACGGGCAGCAGGTAGATGCCCTCGAAGCCGTACTGCTGGCGGTAGGCCTGGAGCTGGACGAGCAGCATCTTCTTCGCGAGGCCGTACGGCGCGTTGGTCTCCTCGGGGTAGCCGTTCCAGAGTTCCTCCTCGCGAAACGGCGCCGGCGCGTACTTGGGGTACGCGCAGACGGTGCCGAGGCAGACGAAGCGCTCCACGCCGGACAGGCGGCTCTGCTCGATCAGCTGAATGCCCATGATCGCGTTGTCGTGGAAGAACGCCCCGGGGCTGTCCATGTTCGCGCCGATGCCACCGACGACCGCGGCGAGGTGGATCACGACATCGGGCCGCGTGTCCGCGAGGACCGCGCGGACGGCCTCGTTCTCGCGCAGGTCGTACTCTGACGAGCGCGGTGCCGCCACGTCGGCGACGTCGTGGGTCGCGAGCTGTGCCACTACGGGCCCGCCAAGGAAGCCGGAGCCGCCGGTGACCAGCACCCGCTTGCCGGCCAACAAGTCCATTCGGCGGATGATATCCGACGCCTGCGGCGGCTCCGCCGGGGCGCGCCGGGGCCGAGCGCCGTGAGCAAGCCGAGCCGTGGCGTCGAGTGAGTCTCGCGCTCAACCGCCGCCGGCGGTGCGCTGCAGCGGCGCGTCCCGGACCGCGAGCGAGTTCCAGCGCTGCGGGACGACGCCGGCCGGCTCGTCCACCCCCGTTGCGAAGCCGATCCAGTGACGCGGCGCGATCACGCGCAGCCCGGGGCGCTCGTTCAGCCACGCACCCCACCACGAGAACGAGCTGTTGCTCGTGACGACCACGTCGGCCCCGATCAGCAGCTGCAGGTCGACGATCGCCGGGTTGCTCGTGCAGCGCAGGCCCGGCTCGCCGGCCAACTCGATCGCGACGGCCTGCGGATCGTCGGAGACGACGACCAGAGCGTAGCGGTGCCGGTCGGGAATCGACGCCAGCGCGTCGCGAAAGTACGAGGTCGGCAGCGCCCAGCCCCCTGGGATGTCGAGGTAGTCGGCGCGGCGCACGTGCATGCAGATGTACGGCGGCAGGGTTGGGAAGCGGGCAGCGAAGGCCTCCCGGTGCTCGGCGCCGACGCGGAAGATCGCGCGGATCTCCTCGGCGAAGTCCTCGAACCACTGCTCGGACTGGAAGAAGCCGACGTACTCGACGCCGTCCCGCAGGCGCGGAAGCACCGTCGCCGGGTCCTCCAGCTGCCCGATCTCGACGAGCTTGGGCCTTGGCCCGTGGTGCAGCCGAAACGCCAAACGACGCCTCCGGCGGACCGCCGGCCGTGCCCACTCGCCCAGCTCGAAGAAGCTGGACAGCGGCGGCCCGAGCGTGGGGTGCGAGCCGCGCGGCCCGGGGCCGAGCGCGTAGCTCGTGCCCAGGCGTCGGCTGGTCGCGTGCGCGAAGGCAAGCTGGAACATCTGGTTGCCCATGCGGCCCGCCGTTCGTACGCGGATCATCCGCGGCGATCGTAGCCTGCGGCGCCGTCGGCCAGGCCGCTGCGGCGGACCCCCCCGCGCCGGCGCGATGGCTCCGCGAGGGCACGCGCGGGCAGCGCACTCCGCTCCCCTTCGCCGAGGGTACGCTCGCGCAGGGTGTGCTCGACACCGCCGCCGCCGCGTCTGCCTGCGCTAGCGTCCACCCGATGCGGGTCGTACTCGTCCATCTCGGCTCACCCCTGCCCAAGCACGCACGCATCTGCATCCGGCAGGCGACCGCCGCATCGGGCGAACCTCCGGTGGTCGTGGGGCCGGCGGCCGCGCGGAAGCTCCAGAGCGAGGCACGTGCCCGTTTTCGCCAGGTGGAATCGCTGTCGGGCATGGGGTTGAAGCACTTCTGGCGATACGCGTGCGAGCGCTTCTTCGTGCTCGAGGCGGCGATGCGCGTGATGAACCTAGAGCGGTGCATCCACATCGAATGCGACGTCCTGATGTACGCATCGCCGGCGAGCTACGGGGAATGGCTCACCGACACATACGGCGCAGGTCTGGCGACCTGTCCGCTCACAGACCTCGAGGATACGGCGGCCGTCATGTACGTCGGGTCCCGGGCGGCGCTCGGCGCGTTCAACACCGCGCTCCTGGACCTCGTCGCGCTCTCGCCGACCGAGTTTGTCGCCGCCCACGGCGGAGAGATGGCGCACGAGATGCGCATGATGAACGTGCTACGAACCGATTCGGGCCTCGCGGCCGCGCTTCCCACGACCGTTGCCCGCGCGCACGAGCTCGGCAGCGCATACATCTTCGACCCTGCCTCCTACGGCCAGTACGTCGACGGCATACCAGCCGAACCCGGCGTGGCGTACGCGGGCGACCATCATCAGGTTGGACGTGAACTGCTCTCCGGCAACTACCGTCTGGGCTGGGACGCGCAGCAACGCATCCCGCTCGTCGCCAGCGGTGGCGACCAGCTCGAATATCCATTGGCCAACCTGCACATCCACTCCAAGCGCCTCGAGCGCTGGGCGTGGGACAAAGGCCCGCCGCAAGCGCATGCGAACCGATTGTCACACGCGCGCCACCGGCTGCGCCCTCGGCTGGAGGCAATTCGTCGCGCTGTAGACTTCGCCCGCCGTGACTCCTAGATCCACGAAGAGGCGCCGGCAGGCGTCGGGAGCGCGCGGCGGGTCGTTCGACCGGAGCCCATCAGCTTGACAGCGGACGGAAGTCATGTTCGTGACACGCGGCCCGGCGTTCTTCTGTCCGGCGAGGATGTTGAACGCCTTTACGCTGAGAAGGTCGCCGTAAACGACGACGCCGCCTACCTCGGCCGGTATGACAAGTTCGACTTCAGGGCCCGGTTCGGCGCGCTCGTGGAGCGCGTTGACTTTCCGCGCCTGATAACGGTGCTGGAGTTCGAGCGGCTCGCCAGCGAGCACGCGATAGTCGCCGAACGGGTTCTCATGCTCAACGGCGGCGCGGACGGCGATCCTGAGTTGGCGTGCCTCGAGCATCGCCACGTCGACCGAGCGGACTACGAGGAGGATCCAGCGCGCTTCGACCTGCACTGCCCGCGCTTCGACCGCTCGGATTACGACTTCGCATTGCTCTCGCAAACGCTGGAGCACGTTTATGACCCAGGCCTGGCCATTGCACAGCTCCTTGCTGCGCTCGCGCCCGGCGGATACGTCTGGGCCTCGGTGCCAACGGTCAGCCAGCTACATTCGATACCGCACCATTTCAGCACCGGTTTCACGCCAATCGGCTTCGCGTGTCTGTTTGCGCATGCGGGCTTTGAGGTGGTCGAGGTTGGCCAGTGGGGGAACAGCGACTACGTTTCACAAACGTTCGCGCTCGGCATCTTTCCCACCTTCTACGACCTCACGCTGCGGTGGCGGGGCATACGACATTTGGCATGGACGATTCTGACGCCGGCGGCCTGGCGGCGCCTCGCAGGCCGGAGGTTCCGGCTTCCACTGTCTGCCCTGTTTCAGAATGGGCTGCGAAACGACTTCGATCGGCCGGCACAGACGTGGGTTCTCGCGAGGAAGCCTCAGGACGCGAGCGCGCTGACCAGCGCGGAGCCGGCGTAACGAGACATGCTGTTCGACGGAGCTAGGCGGAGCGCCCTCGCTGATCGCCTGCGTCCCAGGCGCTGGGCGCGTTACAGCGACCCGCACGCCCTGTGTCATGATCATTTCCGCCTGCGTAGCAGTCTCACGCATGTGAACTACGAGTCGATGTGCTATGTAATCGAGGCGCTGGGCGGGCACCCGCAGACGATTCTGGAAACCGGGATGTCTGCCTGGGGGACGGATTCGACCCGCCTGCTCGACTCCTACGTTCGCTCGTTCGGCGGCCATCTCTGGTCGGTGGACATCGAGCCGGAGCGAGTGCGCCGCCTGGCCTCCCGAGTCGGCCCGCAAACCACGCTGGTGTGCGACGACAGCGCGGCGTTTCTCGCTCGGTGGGTGAGCGAGCACGCCGGCGAACGTGCCGGGCTCGTCTACCTCGACAGCTGGGATGTGGACTTTGCGGCGCCGCTACCGGCAGCCGAGCACTGCTGGCGCGAGTTCACCGCGGTCACACCCGCGCTCCAGCACGGGACGCTTCTCTTGATCGATGATTCCCCGGGCAGCCTCGAAGATGTTCCCGAGCACGCACACGCAGATGCGCAAGCGCTGTTTGACGAGCACGGCGCGTGGCCGGGCAAGGGCATGCTGGTCCATCAACGCCTGTCCGAGCGCGGCATCCTCCCGATCAGGCACGGCTACCAGCTGCTCTACCAATTCTGAGGGGCGGCGATCGCCCCTGCGGAGCCACGCGCGCGGGGCGCGCAGTGGCCGGACCGCGAACTAGCCGGCCGCGTGGCCCGCGCCGGACAGTGAGATCGCGGAGCGGTAGTACTGGTTGTCGCGCAGAAGCTCGCTGGCCGGGCCGTAGCCGTTGACGCGCCCGTCGAGCAGGACGAGGATGCGATCGCACATCTCGAGTGTGGACATGCGGTGCGCGACGATGAGCAGCGTCGTACGCTCACGCAGCGCCACCAACGACTCCTGCAGCAGGCTCTCGGAGCGCGGATCGAGGGCGCTGGTGGGTTCATCGAGGATCAGCACCGTCGGCTGACCGGCCAGCGCGCGGGCGATGCAGATGCGCTGCTGCTGACCACCGGAGATGGCGTCGGCCCGGGGACCGATCACGGTGTCGTAGCCCTCCGGCCAGCCGGTGATGTCATCGTGAATGCGCGCGAGCTTCGCGGCCTCGACGACGGCCTCGTGGTCGATCTCGCGGAAGTAGCGGATGTTCTCGACGACGCTGGTGTGCAGCAGGCGCGGTTCCTGCGATACGTAGGCCACCCGTGATGTCCAGTCGGTGAACGCGTACTCCGCCGCGGGTACGCCATTCACCAGATAGGCGCCCGAGTCGAGCGTCCGCAACCGCAGCAGGATCTGCGTCAGCGTCGATTTTCCGGCGCCCGACGGGCCCACGATGCCGACCGACTCGCCGGCGACGATCTCGAAGCTGACGTCGTCGATCACCGGACGTTCCGGTGTGTACGCGAACGATGCGTGCTCGAGCGCGATGCTCGTGATCGCCGGCAACGTGCGATCGCCGGTCACGGGCGCGCTCTCCAGGTACGCGCGCTCGGCCTCGCGTATGCGCTCGACGAACGGCAGTGTCTGGCGCAGGGTCTGGTAGTTGCCAGAAACCTGCTGGCCATAGGCGCCGGAGCGCACGAGTAGCAAGACAACGGTGCCGAGTGCCGCGACATGCCCGGCGTTAGCGAGGTGAAGCGCGAACAGTCCACCGACCAGCAGCAGATACATGGCGGTCTGGAAGATGCTCGGAGCCAGCCCCCCGAGCACCTGTTGGCGGGCGAAGTGCCGGCTGACGGCATCGACGAGCCGCTGAACCTCGTTCGCCTGCTGGCGCCCGACGCCGAAGACGTCCATCTCCTCCGCCATCCGCGCGGTCTGCCCGATGTCGTGGGCCAGGCCCATCTGTTCGTTGGACAGCAGATGCGAGCGACGCCCGACCAGGTTGTTGAGCGGGCGCAGACCACTCAGCAGGACGACTGTGGCGACCAACGTGATCGCCGCAGCCACCGTGTCCAGCAGGAACGCTGAGGCGACCAGCACGATCAGCGTCAGTGCGCTCGTCACAAGGCCCGTCAGGGACAGCATCACGAACGATGCCTGTCCCGTTTGGTTGGTGAGGAGCTCCTGCAGCTCACCCTCCCGGTCACGCGACTGCACGCTCCAGGACGCGCTCGCGAAGGCCGCGATCAAGCCTCGGCGCAGGGACCGCTGTACCTCTGCGGCCAGGTTCGCCGGAAGTACGACGATGGGCAGCTGGAGCACCAGACGAGCGGCGATCAGGAGAAAGCCGACTCCCAGCAGGCCACCGATCGTCGTGCTGATGTGGAGTGGTCCGTCCGCGATGCGAACCTCGTGCACGTGCCCGACGAGCGCGGCCGCCCCCTCTGCGACGACTGCGAGGATCGACGCCTCACAGAGGCCTGACAGCACCGAGACGACGACGAGGACGATGATCAGCAATCTGCGTCCGCGGAGGACGAACCGCAACTGCCCTTGCCCGTGCTTCTGCTCTGACGCGTGCCCGGATGTCATTGATCGCCTGGGCGCCAACGCTTACGGCGCAGCGGCTCGTGACCGGCGTTCTGGCAGTCAACGACCTGGTCGTCGCGGATGCGGCGGAGTGCCCTCACATGCAGCCTGCCGCGCGCGTCGTCGCTCACGACCCACGACTGCGCATCTGGGGGTGCAGGCGGCCTATCGCGCTCGAACGTGTCCACTGGTAGCCGACCGCGCTTGCGTTGCCCATGATGCTCACAGCTGTCCGGAGGGACGCGGCTGGCCCGCCCGGCGAGCCCGAGTATATTCGCCGCGTCAGTCGGCAGCGCGCGTTGCCTGGGCCACGTCGCCGTCCTCGCCCGCAGCGCGCGCCTCGCGCGGGTGCGAACCGACCGTGGCCAGCGCCGCCTCGACGGCGCTGCGATACGTCGACACCTGCAGCGGCTTCGGATCCCAGGGCGCGTCGAGCCGGTCCGCCTCGTGGCTCAAGCGTTCCGGGGTCACCTCGGTCCACTCGTCGATCAAAACCAGCGGCATGCCGCAGCCCCTCCAGTGCTCGCTCAGTGCCGAGCGCTCCACGACGGGAATGACGCCGAGGTAGAGAGACTCCCAGATGCGGTGGGTGTCGATGCCGTTCCCCCGCGGGCATGCGCTGAACTGGTGGGCCGCCAACCGCTTGAGGTATTGACGCCAGCGCAGTGACGGGGTGGAATCGACGACGCGCCGAGGAAAATTGGCCCGCAGGGCATCGGCGGCAGCAGCTCGCGACGGATGCGTCGACGCGTTGAACTGGGTGAACAGCGACAGCGGCTCGCGACGGTTGCGCTGCGCACGGCGCATCGCCCGCGCGAGCGCGCGGATGTCTCCGTGCGGCCACATTGAATTCGCGACGCCGATCGGCACCGGGTGCAGGCGAGGGTGCGACACGGTGGCGTTCTGGGCCAGCCAGGAGCGCACCGCGATGCCCTCACGGTCGAGCCATTCGGCGTGCCTGCCGGAGATCTCACCGTCGCTGTTGTGCGTGATGAGAATGGACGGGGGTGTCGCAAGTCGCGGCCACACCACCTCGATGAACTCATCGACATCGTGGGTGTACAAAAAAAGAGACAATGTGTTGCACAACCGGTCGATGGCGCCCCCGTCCAGTTCGGCCATTTCGTGCTCGAACATCAGCAGCTCGCTCGCGTAGTCGGCAACGCCCCGGTGGAACTCATATGTTCGGCGCGAGATGAGGGTCAGCTCGGCCAGGTGCTGCACGCGCTCTCCGGTGACGATTTCCCCGGTGTCGATGATCATGCGCGTTACCGTCCAGGGCTCGCGGGGTTCGCCGGTGATCAGGTTCGGGATCTCGCGCGAGCGACCAACGACGCCCGGGCGACGTTGATGTCGGCGAGCGCCGCTCGCCCCACCCAGCCGCCGATCTGTGCCGCGCGCACCCAGCGCGGCGCCCGCATCCAGGCATGCGCCGCCACGAAGTTGAAGTCGCGAGCGAAAACGGCCCGGCCGAGCGGTCCGGGAACGACCGGCACGTTGAGGTAGTGCAGCTGGCGATGAGACGCAGCCATCGGGTGGTTGTCGAGCACCCACAGGCCGTAGATGTCCAGCTCGCTGATCGAGGACGGCTCCAGCGGGTCGGCCGCATCGACGTAGGCCTCCCACCACGCAACCCCGTGACGCGCCTCGATCGCTCGCTTCATCTGCGCCAGGAGCTCCTGGTCGTACACCATCTGGTGAGCGGTCAGCGAAAACGGAGCCTGCGGGCGGACGCCAAAGAGCCGGAAATAGGCGTCACGGTACGGAGGGTGATATTCAAACGCCTGGGTGTAGGGAAACCGGATTTGGTCGTCGATCATGATGCGCCACGGTCTGAGCCAAATCACGTCAGCGTCGACGAGCATGTAGGCAGCGGAAACAGCCGGGACGTAGTCCGGCACCCCCAGCTTCAGGAGCTGCTGCCAGATCCAGCCGGCACGCGCTGCCGTCGTCGGACCGTGCTGCGTCCACCGCTCGCGTAGTTGGGCGCTCGTTGGCAGGCTCGAAGCGCTCCCCTCCGGCACCCACACAACCCTGGGGTCCTTGGCCGCGAACGGCTCGGGCGCCACGACATAGACGCGGCCCAGCGGCTCGAGGTAGCGCAGCACGCTGCGCACGCAATGCCGCAGAACGGGGAAATCCTTGGGGTGGGCGGGGATGACGACGTCAACGGCCGTCACTAGCGCGAGGCGGTGTAGACGGTGGCGATCACGCAAGGATCGTATTGGCCGCCCAGGACCGTGTCGAGCGAGACGGACCTGCCCGTGCGCGTCCGCTCTCGAACGCGCCAGATACGTCGTCCGCGGCCGGTATACGCCCGGTCAGCGAGCCGTCGGTCCATCGAAGGACCTCAGGGGGAACGTCCGCTCGCACAGCGGCGCCCGGTCGCGCGCGGTCGCGCGCCGGCGATGCTTCGAGCGGCTCCCGACATTCAGCAAACCGCCATGCGACTCGGCGGCGAGGGCCGACGTGAGGACTAAGCTGCCCGGCGATCATGGACGTCAGCCCATCATTCGCCGACCCGGTTCCCGTCGCGCTGTTCGTTACATGAAGATCGTCCTGGTGACGCGCCAGTACTGGCCGTCCGTCGGCGGCGTCGAAAGCGTGACGATGCATCTCGCGCGGGCGTTCACCGACCGCGGGCACAGCGTCACGGTCGTCGCGCAGAGCGTCGACGAGACCCCCTTCGGCCGGATGACGCACATCATCAGGGAACGCCAGAGCTTCTCGCCGTTCGTGCACCAGGGCGCAGCGGTGGTGCAGTTCCGGCCCTCGCGCCTGCGTCGCACGCTGCTCCTGCCGTTCGCAGCGGAGCTGATCCCGCTCGGCGGGCGGCTGTCGCGACTGTGGCTGCGGGGCCACACGTCCGGCTACTACACCGCGGTCGTGCGCAGCGTCCTCGCACCGCTGCTGGCGCAGGCGGACGTGGTGCACATGCTCGGCGCCGAGGTGCTCGCGGTGGCGGCCGTCGACACCGCGCAGAGGCTTGGCAAGCCTGCCGCGATCTCCCCCTTCGCGCATCCGGGCGAATGGGGGCACGACTCGGCGTCGCTGCGGGCCTATCGCAGCGCCGACGCGGTGCTCGCCACGACGCACGCTGACGCCGTCCTGTACCGCCGGGCGGGGGTCAGCGACCGAAGGATCGAGATCGTGGGCCTGCCGGTGCCGGATGCGGCGGCTTCGCTCACGCCCCACGAGCGTCAGGCTGAGTCGGCTCGCGCCCAAGGGCAGTCTCCGATGATCGTCTTTCTCGGACAACGGCGCCCCAACAAGCGGCTCGAGATTCTGTTCGACGCGATTCCGCTCGTCTGGGAGCGACACCCGTCCGCGCATTTTGCATTCGTCGGGCCCGGCCCGGCACTCGCGCTGCGCGATCCGCGCGTTCATGACGTCGGCCGGGTGTCGGACGCCGATCGGGCCCGCTGGCTGATCCGTGCGGACGTGCTGTGCCTGCCGTCGTTCAGTGAGTCGTTCGGCCTCGTGGTGGCCGAGGCCTGGAGTCAGGCCGTGCCGGTCGTCGTCGCCGACATCCCGGCGCTGCGTGAACTCGTGACCGTGTCTGACGGTGGCATCGTCGCCGACCCCACGCCCGAGTCCTTCGCGGCCGCGGTGAGCTCGCTGCTCGACGATCCGCAGCGAGCACGAGCACTCGGCGATGCCGGTCACGCCTACTGGCAGACGCACCTCACTCCCGAAGCCGTGGCCGAACGCCACCTCGTCATCTACGAGCGAATCAGGAGCGAGCGCTCGGGGCGCGCGGGCTGACCGTCGCGCATGCGACACGTCCGCCGGACCGGTCTCCCCTCAGGCGGGCTTCTCGCGCGCCAGGCGCGCCCTGACGAAGCCGTCGAGGTGGCGCGGCGCGTTCCAGAACAGGCCGTGCAGGCGCCGGCGGTTGGCTCGGTGGCGTGCGAGCGCGAGCTGGCGCTCCAGCGTGCGCCGCGGCCCGGCCGGCGCGTCGGTGACCGCGCGCTCGAGCGCAACGAGGACCAGCTCCGGCAGATCGAACAGCGTCGACACGCACGCGTCTCGTGCGCTCTGCTGCCAGTCCTGCGCCGCCTCGCGGTCGCCGAGCTCGCCGCGCACGTAGACGGCGTTCGCCCATGCGATCCGACCGCCGGAGCGGGTCGTCTCCACGGCGTCCCCGGCGGGGAACGGCGACTCGTCGCGCCGCGCCCTCGTCAGTCCGCAGTGGGAGATGTCGCGCAGGCGCCACAGCACGAATCCGCGCTCGCGCAGGAATGCGTCGACATCGCCGAACAGCGGCTGGCCGACGTAGAGCTGCTGAAACTCCACCTCGAGCTCGAGCGCGCGAACCGACGGGAGGCCGGCTTCGGCGCCCCGCAGAACGTCCAGCTCGGCGCCCTGGACGTCGATCTTGAGCACGTCGATGGGCTCACTCTGGGTGCGCTGCGCCCACGCGTCGAGTGTCGTTGTCGCCACCGTCGTCGTGCCCCGCGGCTCGTGGCGCCACAACTCGGGGTGGCGGCGAATCGCATCCTCGTTCGGTGGATAAAGCGACGCGGACTCAGGATCGGCGGTGAGATAGAGCGTCGCCTCGCCGGTGGAAGCGGCGAGCGCGATCGGCTCATAGCGCTCCTGGCCCGCGACGGCGCCGGCGTTCAGCCGTGCGCATTCCTCGCCGTCGGCGTCGAACCCGACCAGCGAGCCGTACGGGCCGAGCGCCCGCCACTGCGGCCGGATCGCGGCTCGGCAGCCGACATCGACGCCATGAACAGGGCGATCCAGCAGCGCCGCGATGGCTCGCAGGCCGCGGGCGTCGACAACGGGGCCGATCACGACTCCCACGTCTAGCGCAACGCTCTCGGGGTCTCGACACACCGAGCGGAGGTCATCCTCGGCGGGCGCTCGGCGGCGCTGCGGTCGTCCACGCCGGGATCATAGGTGACGCCGGCCGCCCCTCGGTCCGGCGTCGCAGGGCAAGCAGCGAGCTTGTCGGCCACCGCCAGCGTCGCCGCCGGGGCGCCCGTGTCGTACGCTGGCTCGTGCTGGACGGTGAGCGGGATCCTCACGCCTGCGCGAACGCGCCGCGGCCGAGAACCTCGTCATACGCCGCCGCGAGCCGCGCCGCCGCCGCCCGCGCGCTGTAGTGCTCGAGGACCAGCGGGTCATGCTCGACGCGCGCCCCGGGCGCCCGCGCGAGCGGCCCGCGGGCGAGCGCCTTTGCGAGGCCGACCCAGTCGCCGGGGGCGAACAGCGTCGCTGCGCCGCGGGTGACCTCGGGGAGCGCTCCGGACGAGCTCGCGAGCACCTCCAGGCCGGCGAACATCGCCTCTACGGCGACCATCCCGAACTGCTCCTCCCATGACCAGACCGGCAGCGAGCCGAGCACCAGGCACGACGCCCGCGCGTAGATCGGGCCGATTTCCGCATATGGCACGCCGGCGCGCACCTCGACGGCGTCCGCGATGCCCAGCTCCCGGGCGTAGCGCAGCAGTCGGGCGCGCTCCGGGCCGTCACCGACGATCAGCACGCGCAGCGGCGGCAGCCGCTCCGCGGTGTCCGCGTCGGCGCGCAGTGCGGCAACCGCCCGCAGTAGGTCCTGGTGGCCCTTCTCCCACACGAGGCGGCCGACCGAGAGCAGCAGATGCTCGCGCGGCGGCTGCGCTTCGGGCTCGCCACTCGTGAACAGCTCGTCGGCGACGCCGGGCGCGCACACGCGGATCCGCGCGGCGGGCGCGCCCTCGAGCAGCAGGCTCGCGCGAGCGCGCTCGGTCGCCGCGAGGAACAGGTCGGTGCGCTCGAGCACCAGCCGCCGGTATGGGCGGGTGCGGATGTTGCGGTAGGCCTCCCGGAACGGGATCGTCTCCCAGACCGTCAGCACGAGCTTGTAGCCGAGGCGCGGCTTCAGCCGCGCCGCCTGCATCGAATACCAGAAGCCGAGGTCCTGGGAGTGGACGATGTCGGCGCCGCGCAGGTGGCGGACCGGTCGCAGGTAGCGGTCGCCGGGGAGCCGCGTCAGGGCGTGCCCGAGCGGGCCGCGTGGCAGCAGGTCGCGCAGCGCGAGCGCCCGCTCGCTCGCGAAACCGATCGACTCCGTGTCGAACCAGTTGCTCGCGGTCTCGAGGGATACGACGTCGTAGTCGTCGCACAGGTGGCGCCACGGCCGCAGGTGCCACGAGTTGCTCTGGTGACCGCGCACGAGCACGACCCGTGGGCGTTGCGGGGCCCCGCTCACCGCCGCGCCGCCAGCCCTGCTTTGCGCCGGTGGATCGGCACTGGCCCGAGCGCCGCGAACAGCCGCGGGCGCCGCCGCCGGCGCGTGCGCGCGGAGATCAGGCCGACCCCGGGACTGAGCGACTCGTAGCCCACGCCGGGGCCTACCGTAGCATCTGGGCCGTGCCCGCCCCGGAGCACGTCGTTCTCAACGCGCTCTTCCTCGCACCCGGGGTATCCGGCGGTCCGGAGACCTATCTGAGGGGGCTCGCGCCGGCGCTCGCCGGCGAATTCCCGCACCTGCGCTTGACGGTGGTAACGACCGCCTCGGGCGCCGCCTTCCTGCGCGAGCTCGGCTTCGGCGAGTTCGCCGAGGTTCGCGGGCTGGCGTGCGAGGACGCTCAGCGGATGAGGCGCACGCTTGCGGAGCAGCTTCTGCTCCCGGTCGTGGCGCGGCGTGCGGGCGGCCAGCTGATCCACAGCCTGGCGAACACGGGGCCGTTGTGGCCGCGGCTGCCGGCGGTGCTCACGCTCCACGACGTCACGTTCCTGCGCATCCGCACATTTGGCGCCGTGACGACGATGGGACTGCACGCGGTCGTCGGCGGTGCCGCGCGCCGCGCGGACGTGCTGATCGCCGGCACGGCTGCTGCGCGCGACGAGGTCTGCGAGACGCTCGGCCTCGACCGCGACCGCTTCATCGTCGTTCACCACGGCAGGGGGCGGGTCTCCTCGGTGCAGCCGGTTGCGGAGAGCGAGGTCCGGGCTCGCCATCGGCTCGTGGGTGCCCGCGTGGTGCTCTGCGTCGGGGCGAAACGCCCACACAAGAACCAGGAGGTCCTGGTCAGGGCGGCGACGGAGCTCGACGACGACATCGTGATCGTGCTCGTTGGGCATCCGGAGCCCTATGAGCAGACGCTCAGAGCGCTCGCGGCGGAGCTTGGCGTGAGCGAGCGCGTGCGCTTCGTGAACCCCGTGCCCGACGCCGAGCTCGAGGCCCTGTGGCGGCTTGCCGGGTGTTTCGCGTTCCCGACCTTGGGCGAGGGGTTTGGCCTGCCGCTGCTGGAGGCGCTCGACCACGCCGTCACGGTCGCCTGCTCGGATCTCCCGGTCCTGCGGGAGGTGGGAGGCGACCTGCCGGTGTTCTTCGACCCCCACTCCGGTGCGGACGCCGCCAGAGCCGTGCGCCTCGCGCTCGCCGAGCCCGAGCGTGGCGCGCGTGGTCCCGCGCATGCCGCGCAGTTCACCTGGGAGCGCGCGGCGCGGGGGACCTACGCCGCCTACGAGCGCGCGCTCGCCGCGGCGTGAGAGCCGTGCACGTCGGCCTGAACCTGATCTTCCTCGTTCCGGGCGAGACCGGCGGGATGGAGGTGGCCGCACGCGAGACGATCCCCGAACTCGTCAGGCTCGCGCCGGCCGGCACGCGCTTCACGGCTTTCGTCAACCGCGACGCTGGTCCCGGGCCGTGGGGCGAGCTGATCCCGAAGGTCGAGCTGCCCGTGAGCGTCGCCAACCGCATCGAATGGGTGCGCGGTGAGCAGCTGCTGCTGCCGCGCCTCGCGAGGCGCGAAGGCGTCGACCTCGTCCACTCGCTCGCGTCGACCGGGCCTGGCTGGGGACGCTTCAGGCGCGTCGTGACCGTCCACGACCTGATCTACCGTCGCTTCCCCGACGCTCACGCCGGTCTGCGCGCGCTCGGCATGCGCATGCTCGTGCCGCTCGCGGTGCGCCGCTCTGACCGCATCATCACCGACTCCGCCTCGACCAAGCGCGACCTCATCGAGCTGCTCGGTACGCCGGAAGCGCGGATCGACGTCGTGCCACTCGGAATCGGTGCGCTCGAGCGCGTCGCGCCGCTGGGTGAGGCGCAGTTGCGTGAGCGCTTCGCGCTCGGCGAGCGCCCGTTGCTGCTCGCGCTTTCCGCCAAGCGCCCACACAAGAACCTCGCGGCGCTGCTCGAGGCCTGCGCGCTGCTGGAAACGCGGCCGATCCTGGTCCTCGGCGGCTATCCGACGGCGTACGAGCGCGAGCTGCGCGAGCGCGCACAGACGCTCGGAATTGCCGAGGATGTGCGCTGGCCGGGGTGGCTGCAGGCGGATGAGCTCGAGGGCCTGTGGCGGATCTCGGCCGGATTCGTGTTTCCCTCGCTCTACGAAGGCTTCGGCCTGCCGGTGCTCGAGGCGATGGCGCGCGGCGTCGTGGTCGCGTGCTCGACCGCCGCTTCGCTGCCGGAGGTCGCGGGAGACGCCGCGCTGCTCTTCGATCCCGCTGACCCGCGAGCGATCGCCGATGCGATCGCCGCGCTGCTGGCGGGTGGAGCGGCGATCGAGCGTCTGCGCGCAGCCGGCCTGCGGCGTGCCGGAGAGTTCACCTGGGAGCGCTCCGCGTCGCTCACGCTCGCCAGCTACGCCCGCGCGCTCGCCGACTCGTAGCTCGCGAGAACCTGCTCCAGTGACCGTTCGATCGACAGCCGGTCGGCGTTGCGCGCAAACCACTCACTCGTGCTCGCGCGAAGCGCGGGCCCGCCGGCGACGACCGCCACGATCGCATCGGCCAGAACCGCCGGCTCCGCGCTGGCCACGACCAGGCCGTTGACCCCTTCGTCGACGAGCTCGACGGCCGCATTGTCGGGGCCGCGCACGAGGATCGACGGTGTGCCGGCGGCTGAGGCTTCGACGACCACGAGGCCATAACCCTCGCGGCGTGAGGGCAGCAGCAGGCAGCATGCCCGGCGGATCGTTTCGCGCACCCGCGCGGAGTCGACGAAGCCCGGCGCGCTGACGCGGTCGGGTTGCTCGAGCGACGCGATCGCCGCGAGCACTGCTCCCCGCTCGGGCCCGTCGCCGAAGATCACCCCGGTGAGCCCGGGAACGTGATCGGCGGCAAGATCCACCGCCGCGACGACATTCGGCGCGTTCTTCTCCCGGATCAGGCGCCCGGCGAAGACCACCAGCGGCTCGCCGGCAAGCGGCTCCTGCGCCTCGACCTCGCCGGTCAGCAGACCCCGCAACACCGTCACCTCGCCGCGAACGCCCTCCTGCCGAAGCCTGGTCGCGTGGAGCTCGGACAGGCAGAATGCCGTCTGGCGCAGGCGGGCGCAGCGATGCTGCACGGCGATCCCGATCCAGCCCGCTGCGCCGAGGTAGCTGCGCCAGTATTCGTTGGACCAGACCTCGAGCCAGTCGACGATCAGGGCGTAGCCGCCGAACGGGCGGACCAGCGCGGCGGCGAGCAGCGAGAAGTACGGGAACGACGACGTGTGGACGACGTCGTAGCGGCGTCCGTGGCGCACGAGGTGCCACAGCGCGGCGCAACCGAAGCAGAGTGCCTGCGTGATGCGCCGGCGGCCGCTCTCGGTGTACAGCCCCATGCGCGGCCCGATCGCGACGACGCGCACGCCGGCAACGTTGGGGCGCTCGCCGCGCGGCCACTGGCGCATCGTGGCGTAGGTCACCTCGTGACCCTCGGCGGCCAGGCGTTCCGCCAGGTTGCGGTACCAGCGTTCGCCGCCGCCGACGGTGTTCGGGAACAGGCAGTCGTAGAGCACGCAGATACGCACGTCTGCACCAGCATCACAGACTTGATCTAGACTCGATT
This sequence comes from uncultured Solirubrobacteraceae bacterium, assembly GCA_964483345.1. GTDB lineage: Bacteria > Actinomycetota > Thermoleophilia > Solirubrobacterales > Solirubrobacteraceae > Palsa-513. The sequence goes on along the minus strand of CAZABN010000004.1, from coordinate 21,063 downwards.
GGCTGTGCGCCGCGTAACAGGTCTCGCGCGCCGGACGCCACGACACGTCAAGTGAGCACACTCCAGCAGATACCGGCGGCGTCAGATCAGGAGGTGACGCCGCTCGTCTCGGTCGTGATTCCGTGTCTCAACGAGGCCGGGAACATCGAGCGCTGCGTCACCGATGCGCTGGCCGCGCTCCAGCGCGGCGGGCTGGTCGGCGAGGTGATCGTCGTCGACAACGGCTCCGAGGACAACAGCGCCGAGCTGGCGGCCGCCGCCGGCGCGCGGGTCGTTGAGGAGCCCCGCCGCGGTTACGGCAGCGCCTACCTCGCGGGTTTCGCCGCCGCGCGCGGGGACTACATCGTGATGGTCGACGCCGACCTCACCTACGACTTCGGCGAGATCCCGCAGTTCGTCGCGAGCCTCAACGCCGGCGCGCAACTCGTGATGGGCAACCGCATGGACAACATCAAGCCGGGTGCGATGCCGTGGCTTCACCGCTACGTCGGCAACCCGGTGCTGACCGGCCTGCTCAATCTGTTCTTCCGCACCGGCGTGCGCGACGCCCACTGTGGCATGCGCGCGCTGCGCCGTGACGTGCTGGACAAGCTCGACCTGCGCACGACCGGCATGGAGTTCGCGTCCGAGATGGTGATCCGCGCTTCCAAGCAGCAGCTCGCGATCGTGGAGGTCGACATCGAGTACCACCCGCGCGGCGGCGAGTCGAAGCTCTCCAGCTTCCGCGACGGCTGGCGGCATCTGCGCTTCCTGCTCGTGCACAGCCCCACCTACCTTTTCATCCTGCCGGGCGCGGTGCTGGCGGCCCTCGGCACGCTGATCTCGATCACCGTGCTGGCCAACTTCGACATCCTCGGACGTAACTGGGACATCCACGCCCTGATCGGCGGGGCGCTGTTCACGATCATCGGCACACAGGTGCTCGCCCTGGGCCTTTGCGCGCACGCCTACGGCACCTACTTCATGGGTGAGAAGGACGCCTGGTTCGATGCGATGCGCGCGCGCTTCCGGCTCGAGCACGGTCTCGCGCTCGGCGGCACGATCATGGTTGCGGGTTTCGTCATGGCGCTGGTGATCGTGATCCAGTGGATCGAGCACGGCTTCGGCAAGCTCGGCCAGAACAATCTCGCGATCGTTGCGTTTGAGCTTCTCATCGTCGGCCTGCAGATCTTCTTCTCGTCGTTCCTGCTCTCCATCCTCGGTCTGCGCCGCCGCTGAGGATGCGGCGTGCCCACGGGATCCTGGCGGCCGTATTCGCCGGCGACCGTCGCGTCTGGCGCACCACCGCGATCGTGGCGGTGCCGTTCGTTGCGCTCGTCGCGTACTACTGCCTGCGCCCGAACCCCTACTACACGGGCACCAACAGCGTCGAGGACTACACCTACGTCGCTCCGACGCCGCCGCATGCCCGTGTCTGCGTGCCGGACATCGAGTTGCCCGCCGGCACGGGCATCGTGCAGCTGCGGCTCATCTCGCAGACGCCGGCGCGCCCGCAGCTTCGGCTGACTCTGCACCTCGGTTCGAGCACGATCCACTCGACGCTGCCCCCGGAGAACGTCTCGTCGACGCGCATCAGCAACGCCGACTTCCCGATTCCGACGACGCCCGCCCGTCCCGCGGTTCGTTCCGGTTCGCTGTGCGTCACCGCCGGGGGCACCCTGCTCGTCAACTGGGGTGGAACACCGCTGCCGGTGCCCCCGGCCTCGCCGCCGACGCTCAACGGAACGCCGCTCGCCGCGCAGATCGCGCTCTGGTACCTGCCGCCGGCGGGCAGGGAGAAGAGCTACCTCGACCAGGCCGGCGCGATCTTCGATCGCGCGGCGCTGTTTCGGCCGGGCATCGTCGGCGCGTGGACCTACCCGGTGCTGCTGTTCGTGGTCCTGCCGCTGCTCGCGCTGCTGGCGGTGCGCTGCCTCGCGCTCGCCGTGGCCGGCCGGACCCGGCGCCTCGCGGCCTGGCTGTTCGTCATCGCGGCGGTCAACGCGTGCTGCTGGGCGCTGATCACGCCGGCGTTCCAGGCGCCCGACGAGGTCGACCACTTCGCCTACGTTCAGTCGGTGGTGGAGCGCGGTGAGGGTCCCAGCCAGAGCGCAGCCTCGCCGCAGGAGCGCTGGTCGAGCCAGGAGAACCTGGCGCTGACGGACATGAGCTTCTTCACCGACCACCAGGTCGGCGACACCGAGATGCCATGGCTCGCCTCCGAGCAGAAGGCCTACGAGACGCAGGCGGCCAGCAGCGATCCTCCCAAGAACAACGGCGGCGGCTACACGACATCCGCCGTGCACGGGCCGATCTACTACCTCGCGCTCGCGCCCGCTTACATCGTCACGCGGGGCGGCTCGATCTTCTCCCAGCTGACACTGATGCGCTTCACATCGGCGCTGATCGGCGCGTTGACCGTGCTCTTCACCTTCCTCCTTGCGCGCGAGCTCGCACCGGGCCGCCCCTGGCTGGCGGTGCTCGCCGCGCTGCTCGTCACCTACGAGCCGATGTACGGCTTCATCTCCGGGGCCGTCAACAACGACGTGGGCGTGAACGCCGGAGCCGCGGCATTGGAGTTACTGCTGATACGCATGCTGCGACGAGGCATAACCATCCCCTGGGGTGCGCTCACGGGGGCGCTCCTGATCGCGCTGCCGATCATCAAGGGAACCGGGTTGTCACTGTACCCCGTGGCCGCACTGGTGTTCCTCGCGACGCTCTGGCGCCACCACAGCCGCGCGCAGCTGGTCGCCTGGGTCGCGCTCGCGGTCGGGGCACTGTGTGTCGGTGAGATCTCCGCGCACCTGTTCAGCCTGCTGCAGGCGCAGTCGGCGGTCACCGGGTCGACTGTTATCAGCCACAACGCGTCCGTCGTCACGGGGCCGCTGAACGACATCGGGGGTTATCTGTCCTATCTCTGGCAGGCGCTGCTGCCGCGGCTCTCGTTCCTCACGCCCCATTTCCCACCGGGCCCCACGCCGTTCTACGTGATCTTCATCCAGCGCGGCTGGGGCGCGTTCGGCTGGTACGACGTCTTCTTCCCGGGCCGGGTGTACAGCATCATCGAGGATGCGACGTGGGTGACCGTCGGGCTTGCCGTCATCGCGGTCGTACGCGAATGGAGGTGGCTGCGGTCCCACTGGCTCGAGGCGCTCGCGCTGCTGGCGATGCCGGTCTGCGTGATCGCGGGCTTCGAGGCCGCCTACTACACCCCGACGCCCAGACCGTTGATCGCCGAGTTCGGCCGCTACGCATTTCCCGCGATCGGCCCGCTGGCGTTGCTGGTCGTGGGAGCGCTGCACGTGTTCGGCCGCCGCCACATGCTGAAGGCGGGGATCGTGCTGATGGTTGCGATGGCGGCGTTGAGCTATGCCGCGCAGCTGCTGACACTAACCTCCTTCTACACGTGACCTTCGTGCAATGACGCCGATCGAGGGTGCAACGACCGCCGGCGCGGTCGTCACCGTGGCGATCCCGGTGCTCAACGGCGGTGAGCTGTTCGCACGCGCGCTGGCGGCGATCCGCAACCAGGTCGTCGCGGCCGAGCTCGAGCTCGTCGTGTCCGACTCGGGCTCAACCGACGGCTCGCGCGAACGCGCGTACGAGTACGGTGCCCGCGTGCTGGAGATCGCCCGCTCCGACTTCAACCATGGTGCGACGCGCAACCTGCTGATGGACGCGGCTCGGGGAAGCCACGTCGCACTGCTCACCCAGGACGCCGAGCCGGCCGACGAGCACTGGCTTGCGCGGCTGCTCGCCGGCTTCGACGAGGGCGACGACGTCGCGCTCGTCTATGGGCGCTACCTGCCGCGCCCGGACGCCTCGCCGGCGGTGCGCCGCGAGCTCGAGCGCTGGTTCGGGTCGCTCGCTCCCGGCGTCGAGCGCCTGGCGGCGGGCGAACGTGCGCTGCCGGCACACGAGCTGATGGGCCGGCGTGGCTTCTTCAGCGACGCGAACGCCTGCATCGCCCGTGCCGCCTGGGAGCGCGTGCCGTTCCGCGCGATTGCATACGCGGAGGACCGCGCGCTGGCGCTCGACATGCTGCGCGCCGGCTACGCAAAGGTCTACGAGCCGCGGGCCGCCGTGCTGCACTCGCACGAGTACGGGCCCCGGCAGCGCTTTCGCCGCACGTTCGACGAGTGGCGCGGCCTCCACGACGTCTACGGCTGGCGCGAGCCGGCGACGCCCGCTCGCCTGATCTCACGGCTGCGCGGCGAGCTCGGGCCGCTGCGGCGCGAGCACGCTGGCCTCGCCACGCTGACGCGCGCCGGCGCTGACGAGCTGATCCGCTTCGCCGGTGCAGTGCTCGGCTCACGCGGCGCGCGCCTGCCGGCGGCGCTGCAACGCCGCCTCTCGCTCGAGGGACAGGTCAGCGACTCGGTGCGCGGACGGGCGGCGCCGTGAGCGACGACCCGAACCGCCCGGCCGCCGAACCGCAGCCGGACGCCGTCGCCCCGGCGCCGGCCGAGGAGCTGCCTGCGCGCGGCCGCGTCGCGACGCTCTGGCGGCGCATCGCGCTCACCTGGCGCTACCACGGCCCCTGGAGCGTCGCCTTTCGGATCGTCACCTTCCCGCTGCGCTACACGCCGCTGCGCGACCGGCTCGGCGTGCCGAGGCTGATCGACCCGACCGCCTACCAGGCACAGCGCTGGTACCGCGTGCACGGGGAGCCGGTGGCGATCGTCATCCCGAGTTACCGCGACGCCGAGGCTGTCCGCGCGCTGGTGCGCTCGATCAGGGCGACGACACCGGCCGATCGGGTGCGGATCATCGTCGCCGACGACGCGAGCGGCCCCGAGCACCTCGCGGAGCTGCACGCGATCGCGGGCATCGAGATCGTCGAGGGCGAGCGCAACGCCGGCTTCGCCGCCAACGTCAACCGTGGTCTGCGCGCGGCCGGCGACGAGCTCGACGTCGTGATCCTGAACTCCGACGTGATCGCCCGCCGCCACTGGCTCGCGACGTTGCAGTACAGCTCACGCGAGGCGGACTACGTGGGCATCGTCGGCGCCAAGCTGCTCTACCCCGACGGCAAGATCCAGTTCGCGGGCACGGTGCGAAACCTCGGCGCGCCGCAGTGGTTCGACCATCGCTACCGCTTCAAGCCCGCCGGCTTCGGCCCGTCGACGATCGCTCAGCCCGTGCTCGCCGTGACCGGCGCGTGCATGTACCTGCGCCGGTCGCTGATCGACGAGATCGGCGAATTCGACGAGCGCTACCCGATGGCCTATGAGGACGTCGACTACTGCCTGCGCTGCTGGCAGTCCGGTCACCGCGTCACGCTCGCGCCCGCGGCGGTGCTCACCCACCACGAGTCGATCACGCGCGGGACCGACCTCGGTCAGCGCGAGCGTGAATCGCAGCACCAGTTCTGGGCGCGCTGGGGCGAGTTCCTCGACGCCCGCCCGGTGCGCACGCGCGAGGGCCGCCTGCGTGTCGTCTACGTGACCGAGGACACCGGCATCGGCGGCGGCCACCGCGACATCTTCGAGCACCTCAACGGGCTGACCGACCGCGGCCACGAGGTGGCCCTGTACAGCCTGGCCGGCGCGCCCGACTGGTTCGACCTGCGCGTGCCGGTGCACACATTCGAGGACTACAGCGAACTGGTCGACGCGCTCGGCCCGCTCGACGCGATCAAGGTCGCGACGTGGTGGAACACGGCCGCGCCGGTCTGGCTGGCGAGCACGCTGCACGGCATCCCCGTCTATTTCGTGCAGGACATCGAGACGAGCTACTACCCCGATGACGAGTATGTGCGCAACTGCGTCCTCGCCTCCTACCGGCACGAGTTTCACTACATGACGATCTCGAGCTGGAACCGCGACCGCCTGCGCGAGCTGGGCCTCGACGCGGAGCTGATCGCGCCCGGGATCGACCTCGGCAACTTCCGCCCTCGCCCGGACGTCCCCCGGCGCCGCGACATGCTGCTGGCACTCGGGCGCAGCAACCCGCTGAAGAACCTCCCGCTGACGCTCGACGCCTGGCGTGCCCTGCCGGCGCCGCGGCCGCAGTTGCGCCTGTTCGGCATCGAGCCGGAGCTGGCTGAGGGGACGCCGGGGATCGTCTACGAAGAGGCCCCGTCCGACGCACGCGTCAACGAGCTGATGTGCGAGGCCACGATCTTCGTCCAGACCTCGACCCACGAGGGCTTCTGCCTGCCGGCGCTCGAGGCGATGGCGACCGGAGCGGCCGTGGTCGCCACCGACGCCCATGGCAACCGCGACTTCTGCGTGGACGGCGAAAACTGCCTTATGCCGGCAAGCCGGACCGATGACGTCCGTGCCGCGATCGAGAGGCTGCTGGCCGACCCGGGCCTCTGCGAGCGGCTGGGGCGCGCCGGCATGCAGACCGCGGCGGACTATGCCTGGGAGCGCCGCCTGGACGCGCTCGAGCGCTTCCTGGAGGATGTCGCGACGCCGAAGCTCGTGGACATGGACGCGATCGAGGCGGCGGCGGCGGCCGCAGCGGCCGCCGCCGAGGCGGGCTGAGGCGGCCGCGGCGCGGGCGCTCAGAGGTTCTCGGAGATCCTGGGCGCCTCGTGGCGGAAGACGAGGACGCCGAGCGCGAAGACGACCAGGATGATCCCGACCGGGATCATCGCGTACTCCCAGCCACCGAGCGCGAAGTTGGCGGAGGGGTTGGCGCCGAGGCCGCCGCCGACGAGTGCATGGCGCGCCTGCGCGATCAGCGCCGCGATCGGGTTGGTCATCAGGAAATGGCCGATGAAGTGCAGGTGGAGGTTGTCGCCGATCGGCGCCGAGCTGGCCTTGCAGAGCTTGCCGTAGGCGTTCAGGAAGACGTCTCGCGTGCTGTTGAACACGCAGCCCTTGGCGGCGTAGCTCGTGGTGCTGTGGTTGTAGTAGAAGACGGGGTAGATGATCGGGGAGGCGTAGAAGAGCAGCTGCGAGATGACGTCCCAGATCGGCTGGATGTCGCGGGCGCGCACGTAGAGCACCGACAGCAGCATCCCGATCCCGGAGGCGAGGATCGCCAGCAGCGCGATCACGGGGATCAGCTCGAGCCACGCGAGCGTGGGCGTGACCCCGCTCGCGAGCGCGAGCACGAAGATCGGGACGAGGTTGGTTGCCAGCTGGAAGAGCGCGGTCAGCGTGACCGCCAGCGGCACCACCAGGCGCGGGAAGCGCATCTTTCGCAGCAGCCCCTCGCGCGACAGCATCGACTGCACCGAACCGGTGGTCGCCTGCAGGAAGAAGGTCCACAGGATGATCGCGAGCAGCAGCTCGACGCTGTAGTCGTGCACGCCGGAGCCGACGTGGAAGATGTTGGTGAAGACGAAGTAGAGGACGCCGAAGAACAGCAGCGGGCGCATCAGCGACCAGAAGTAGCCCAGGATCGAGTTGAAGTAGGTCAGCTTGAAGTCGGTCGACGCGAGCGTGTAGGTCAGGCTGAGGAACCGCCGCAGGTCGTCGCCGAACGCGTTCGGGCCGTAGCGGCGGGGTTCCGCGTAGTCGTTCGTGCTCATTGGCGCTCGATCTCGAAGGCGTGCGGGAGGTCGACGACGCCGGTCGTGAAGCGCCCGCCGTGGACCACGACGGTGGCGAGGTCGGCGCGCAGGTCGATCGTGTCGGAGCCCAGGCCGGCGCGGGCGATCGACGCCGTGACGGCGTAGCTGGACGGCGTGAACCAGTTCTCGAGCTTCAGCTTCAACGTCGCAACCTCTCCCGCGGCGAAATGTCCGGTCGGGCCCAGCGACCACTCGGTCGTCGTGGCGAAGACCGTCGCCCCGGCGGTGTTGCGGATCGTCACGCCGAAGCTCGGGTCGTCGAGCGCCGTGTTGAAGCGCACCTGCACGCCGACCGCGAGCGCGTCGCGGTACCCGATCGACGCGATCCGTGCGCCCGAGGCATCCTCGAACCACGCGTCGACCACGTCCGCGTCGCGGTAGCCGCCGCGCCGCTCGCCGTCGGGGCCCTCGCCCGCCGCCGGTTCGTGGATCGTGCGCCCGAAGTTCAGCTCGTTGTAACGGTGGGCGACCTCCGCCGGGTCCCCGATCGCGACCATGCGGCCCTTCTCGAGCAGCATCGCGCGGTCGCAGAAGCGCTGGATCGCTCCCATGTCGTGGGTCACGAAGAGGATCGTGCGGCCCTCCTGCTTGAGCCGCCGGAACTCCTCGAAGCACTTCTGCTGAAAGCTCGCGTCGCCGACCGCGAGCACCTCATCGATCAGCAGCACGTCCGCGTCCACCTGGATCGCGACGGAGAACGCGAGCCGCACCGACATGCCCGAGGAGTAGTTCTTCAGCCGCATGTCGAGGAACTCCTCGAGCTCGGCGAAGGCGATGATCGAGTCGAAGCGCGCCTTCGCCTCCTTGCGCGTGAGGCCGAGCACGAGCGCGTTCAGGATCACGTTGTCGCGCGCCGTGAGGTCGACGTTGAAGCCGACGCCCAGCTCGATGAACGGCGACAGCCGTCCGCGCACATCCATCCGACCGGCGTCGATCCCGTAGATCCCCGCGAGGCACTTCAGCAGCGTGCTCTTGCCGCTGCCGTTGCGGCCGATGATGCCGAAGAACTCGCCCTGCGCGATGTCGACACTGACGTTGTCGACCGCCTGCAGCAGGTCGAACGTGCGGGCCTGGAACGGGTGCAGGGCGCGCTCCTTGAGCGTGTGGTACTGGCGGTGGTGGAGCTTGAAGGCCTTGCTCGCGCCCTGGATCGAGACGGCCGGTAGCAGGCCTCGGCCGCCGGGGGCTGCGGGCGTGGATGGGGCTGTGGTGATCGTCACGCTCGGAAGGTCACGGCGGAGGCTGTCAGGTCCCTGGCAGGCGCCGGGGCAGCCTGACGCCTGCGGCCCGAACCTGCGTGCACTCTACAACGCCTCCGGGCCGCCACAGTCGCGCGCGGCCGGCCGCGGGCGGCGGGCCGGTCGCTATCGTGACCGCGCATGGAGGTGCTCGAAACCACGCTGGCCGACGCCAAACTGGTCGTGCCGACCGTGCATCAGGACCAGCGTGGCTTCTTCTGCGAGGTCTACCGCCGCGACCGCTTCGACGCGGTCGGGATCGTCGCCGACTTCGTCCAGGACAACCACTCGCGATCGTCGCGTGGCGTGCTGCGGGGGATGCACCTGCAGATCGGCGCGGGCATCGCCAAGCTCATTCGCTGCGCCCGCGGCGAGATTCTCGACGTGATCGTCGACGTTCGCGCCGACTCGCCGACCTACCGCCGCTGGCAGGCCTTCACGCTCGACGACCGCTCGCACCACCAGCTGTTCGTGCCGGTCGGTTTCGCTCACGGCTTCTGCACGCTGAGCGACGTCGCCGACGTCGTCTACAGCCAGAGCGGCTACTACGAGCCGGCGCTCGAGCGCACGATCGCCTACGACGACCCCGAACTCGCGATCGAGTGGCCTGCCGGCATCGAGTTCATCGTCTCCGAGCGCGACGCGAACGCGCGCAGCCTGCGCGAGCAGGCCGGCGAGCTGCGGTTCGGTCCGAGCTCCTGAACGCAGGGGACACGTCCGGCGGCCGTCCGGCCGCCGCCCCCTGAGCGCCTATGCTTCTGCGACGTGAGCGTTCGCGCGCTGCGATCCAGCGACGAGATCGGCGATGGTCGCGGAGCCCCGGTGGCGCTCGTGACGGCCGCCGGTTCGCGCAGCGCGCTCGAAGCGACGCTGCGTGCGCTGGTCGCCCACACCGACGCCGGCGTGCCGCTCGTCGTCGGCTGCGCCGGCGATCGCGCCGGCGAGCTCGGCGGCCTCGAACTCGACGGTGAGGTCGCGCTGCTCGCACTCGACGGCGCCGGCGGGCTCGCCGCCGCGATCGCGGCCGTCCACGCGCGCGCGCCCCAGGCCGATCTCGCGCTCGTGCGCGAAGGGGTCCTGGTCGGCCCCGGCTGGCTCGACGGTCTGCGCGACGCCGCCCGGTCGGACTCGATCGTGATGACCGCCAGCGCCCTGGCCGGCCCGGCCGCCGACGCCGGCGAGGTTGCCGTTCGGGCCGCCGCGGTGCGCGCCGGCTCGGCCCGCCTGCGGCCGACGCTCGAATGCGCGAGCGTCGAGTGCTGCTACGTGCGCGCGGCTGCGCTCGAGCTCGTGGCGCCGCCGGACGCCGGCGGCGATGACGCCGCCGCGCTCGGCGAGCTCTCGGCACGCATCTCGGCGCTCGGCCTGGTGCATGTGCTGGCCGACGACACCTACGTCGGCGGCGGAGGCGGGCCCCCGGACAGCGAGTCCGGCGCGCTGCGCCGCGCGGTCGCCGTCGCGCAAACCTCGACGCGGCCGCTCGGCGTCACGATCGACGCGCGTGCGCTCGGCTCGGCCGCGACCGGCACGCGCACCTACATCCTCGATCTGATCGTCGCCCTGGCGCGCGAGCAGTGGCTGAGCCTGCGCGTCGTCCTGCCGCCCGACACCGCCCCCGAGGTCCTCGAGCTGCTGGAGGCTGACGCCGCGATCGAGCTGATCAGCTACGCGCAGGCCGCGGCCGGGGTGGAGCGGACCGATCTCGTGCACCGCCCCCAGCAGGTCTTCACCGCGGATGACCTCACGCTGCTGCGGGGGCTCGGCGAGCGCATCGTGGTCACCCACCACGACCTGATCGCCTATCGCTGCGGCGCCTATCACGAAAGCCCGCAGCAATGGCAGGACTATCGCCGTGTCACGCGCCTCGCGCTGGCGGCGGCCGACATGGTCGTCTTCCCGTCGCAGCACGCGCGCGCGGACGCGCTGCGGGAGGACCTGATCGCGCCGGCCCGCGCCCACGCCGTGCCCGACGGCGCCGAACGCGTCTGGCCGCAGCCGCCGGCGGCCGCGGTGCGACCCGCGGGCGTGCCGGAGCAGGCCGATCTGCTGGTCTGCATCGGCGCCGACTACGCGCACAAGAACCGGCCGTTCGCGCTCGCTCTGGCGCGTGCGCTGCACGAGCGCCACGGCTGGTCGGGCAGGCTCGTGCTCGCCGGGCCGCACGTCGAGCGCGGCTCCTCGCGCGAACGCGAAACCGCCGCGCTGGCGCGCGATCCGACGCTGGCGTCGCTGGTCCTCGACCTCGGTGCCGTCGATGACGCCGAGCGCGCGTGGCTCTACGCCCACGCCCAGGCCGTCGTCTACCCGAGTGTCTATGAGGGCTTTGGGCTCGTGCCGTTCGAGGCGGCGCAGGCCGGCGTTCCGTGCCTGTACGCCGCGACCGCCGCGCTCAGCGAACTTGCCGGGCCGGCCAGCGCGACGCTCGTGCCGTGGGACCCCGACGCGAGCGCCGACGCCGTCGCGGCGCTGCTCGAGCCGGGTGACGCGCGCGATGAGCACGTCCGCGTCTTGCGCGAAGCCGCGCACGCGCTGCGCTGGGACAACGTCGTCCCGCTGCTTCGCGATGTCTACGCGCAGGCGGTCGCGAGTCCCTACCGGGCGAGCGCGCCCCACGTGGCCGCGGATCTGGAGCGTGAGGCCCACATCGTGTCGCTGGCGGCCTCCGCGGCTCACGATCGAGCCCGCGCAAGCGAGCTTCAGGAGGCCAACGACGAAGCTCAGCGGGCCAACGATGCCGCTCAGCAGGCGCTGGCTGCGCTGCGCTCGAGCGTTGGGGGACTCGCCGAGCCGGCTGACGGCGGCCAGCTGAGCGCTGCGCAGCGTCGCGGCCTGCTGCGGGTCGCATCCAGGCCGCTGACACGCCGGCTGCTGCTCGGTCCGTTCGCGCTGATCGGACGCTCCGCCGCGGCGCGCGCGCGCGCCGACCCGCCGGTGGCGCCGCCGCCGAACTGAACGCCACACGCACCACACGCCCGCAGGGTGGGCTCGCCCGTCAGCGGGCGGGCGCGGCGCGCATCCGCGCGTGGCATCCTTACCACCGTTGCGCGCCCGGATCGCCAGCATCGAGATCACGCCGCGCCAGTTCGCGCTGGTCGCGCTGGTCGCGCTGGTCGCGCTGACGGCGATCGTCATCACCGGCGCGGCGGTGCGCCTGAGCGGCTCCGGTCTGGGCTGCCCGGACTGGCCGCGCTGCTACGGGCACGTCTACCCGCCGCTGAAGACCCACGCGCTGATCGAGTTCTCCAACCGGATCGTGTCGGGAGCGGTCGGCGTGGTCGTCGTGGTGGTGGCCGCCGCGGCGTGGAGGCGCCGGCCGTTCCGGCGCGACCTGATGTGGCTCGCGCTGCTCTTGCCGATCGGCGTCGTGGGGCAGGCGGTGCTCGGCGGCTACACGGTCGAGAACAAGCTGGCGCCCGGCTTCGTGATGGCGCACTTCGCGCTGTCGATGGCGATCCTGGTCGCTGCGGTGGCGCTCGCATGGCGCGCGCGTGAGCGCGCGCCGGTCGCGGAGCCGGGGGACCGGCGGAGCGTATGGGCAGTCAGATCGCTGCTGCCGCTGGCGACGCTGGTCGTGTTTGCCGGCACCGTCGCGACCGCCGCGGGCCCGCATTCCGGCGGCGCGACCGGGCAGCACATCAAGCGGCTGACGTTCAAGGGCGCGGACACGCTCAACTGGGCCGTGCACGTGCACGGCGCGGTCGCGTTCGCGCTCGGGCTCGCCGCGGTCGCGGTGTGGGTCCTGCTCGAACGCCGCCAGGCCAACGCGCAGGCGCGCCGTGCGATGAGCTGGCTGTGCGTGCTGATCGCGCTGCAGGGGGTGGTCGGCGCCGTCCAGTACGAGACCCATCTGCCGACCGAGCTCGTGTGGGTGCACGTGGCGCTGGCGTCGCTGACCTGGCTTTGTGTGCTGTGGGCGATCGCCGCAATTGGGCGCGCTGAACCGCTCCGGACGCGCAAACGTGCCCAAATTCGGGCGTCGGTTGTGGCCCCAAACTCGTGAACATCCGGGCCACGCGCTAGCTTTGGCCGAGCATTTGACCATCTGAGAGGAGTGTCATGACGAAGAACGAGCTCGCTGGCAAGGTCGCGGAGAGTGCCGGACTCGGGGTAGGCCAGGCCAAGAGCGCCGTCGACGCGGTTTTCGACGCCATCGCGGCCCAGCTCGCCGCCGGCGGAGAGGTGTCGGTCGCCGGATTCGGCAAGTTCGCCGTCAGCCACCGTGCTGCCCGCAGCGGCCGCAACCCGGCCACCGGCGCGACGATCCACATCGGCGCAAGCAAGGCGGCAAAGTTCTCGGCGGCAAGCGCGCTGAAGAAGCACCTCAACCCGTAGCCGTCTGTCTCGCGGCGGTCCGCGGACCGGTCGCGCGCCAGTCGCATCCGGATCTCGCCGGCGGCACGACGCGTGCCGGCGAGATCGGTCGGTCGTGCCGGCCGCCAGGGCGCACGGAGGCGCCGGTGTCGCCGGCTTTGCGCAAGCGTGTCAGCGCGGCCCGTTGACCGAGGTCGCCGCGGCAAAGTGCACCGCCCCGCGGACTGCGGCAGAATCGCGGCATGCGCGTCACCGCCAGAGCTGACTACGCCGTGCGCGCCGCGGTCGAGCTGGTGGGGGCCAGCGCGGCGGCGCCGCGCAAGGCGGATTCGATCGCCGTCGCGCAGGGCATCCCGCTCTCGTTTCTGGAGAACATCCTCAACCAGCTGAAGAGCGCGGGCGTCGTGCGCTCGCAGCGCGGGCCGGACGGTGGGTGGTGGCTGCTGCGTGCGCCGGAGACGCTGACGCTCGCCGACGTGATCCGCGCCGTCGAGGGGCCGCTCGCCAGCGTGCGCGGTGAGCGACCCGAGCACCTCGACTACGCGGGATCCGCCGAGTCGCTGCAGGTGGTGTGGATCGCGCTGCGCGCCAACATCCGCTCGGTGCTCGAGCGGGTCACGCTCGCCGACGTCGCCGGCGGGCGGCTGCCCAAGCACGTGGTCGCGTTGACGCGCGAGCAGACCGCCTGGAAGAGCGGGTAGCCGAGCCGGGCCGTCCATGGCTGGCCGGGGCGGGCGTCGGGGGCTCGGCGGCGGCCGCCGGGAGGGATCGTGGGCGCGGGCGAGAGGATCGGAACACCGCCGGCGGCGGAAAGATGCGGCCTGTTATGAGTGCCTAACGGAGCGCATCGCGGGTCGCTCGACGCGGTTGGTAAGGGCGAGATGTCCATGCCCTTGTGCCTGAGGAGGTACACGATGCGACTGAAGTACGTCAGTGGCGCGGCGGCTGTGGTCGCCTGCGTCGCAATCGCGCTGACCGCGGTCGGCGCCGGAGCCGCGCCACGCCACGGTTTCCGCCGCCACGCGATCACGATCCATGCGCAACCCAACCCGATCACGGCGGGAGACCCGGTCGTGATCTTCGGCCGGCTCTTCGGGCGCCTGCACTCCGGGCGGCTCGTCGTCCTCTTCCACCGCGCGGCGGAGCAGGGCGGTGGCTTCGTCCCGGTGCAGGTCACGCACACCGACTCGACCGGTGCTTACGAGTTCACCCGCGCCGACGGCGCGGTCCTGACAAACCGCCTCTGGTACGTCGCGTCGGCCGGCGCGGTGAGCCGGACCCTGTTCGAACGCGTCCAGGCGATCGTGTCGCTGAACGTCACCGGTCCCGGCGGGGTCTCGGAGCCCAACGGCTCGATTCTGCAGACCGGCTCGAAGTACGTCTACACCTTCGCCGGCACGGTCACGCCCGGCAGGGCCGGCGCCAGCGTCCTGTTGCAGCGCCAGGCCGGCGACAAGGGCAACGGCTGGGTGACGATCGGTCGCGGAACCCTCGCGGCCGACGGCAGCTACTCGATCGCGCACGTCTTCGTCGTCCCGAGCTCGCAGAACGGCGACGCGACGATCCGTGTGCTGCTGCGCAACGACGGGCGCAACATCGACAGCCCGTCCGACACGATGTCCTACGAGATCGAACAGACGCAGAATCCGAACCTCACGATCAACGCCGGCAGCAACCCGATCGTCGAGGGAAGCGCCGACACGGTCTCCGGCGTCGACGCGGCCGGCTCGGGTCAGCTGCTGACGCTCTACGCGCGTGACTACCGCCATTCATATGGGGCGATCGCGACGACGATGAGCGGGACCGGCGGCAGCTACTCGTTCAACGTGACGCCGATCTACAGCACCGCCTACCAGGTCGTCGCGTCGGCGCCCCCGAAGGTGGTGACCGGAACGACCGGAGCGACCGGAGCGACGGGCGCGACCGGTGCGACCGGCGCCACGGGTTCGACCGGAGCGACCGGCGCGACCGGGGCCACGGGTTCGACCGGCACGACCGGCACGACCGGCACCAGGGCCAGGGTCCGTTCCGCCGTGCTGTTCATCGGCGTCGCGGATGCGCTGACGGCGAAGGCCTCGTCGACGACGATCAACCAGGGCCAGTCGGTGATGTTCACCGGTTCGGTCGTGCCCGACAAGACCGGGGGTGTGATCTACCTCCAGCGCGAGGACGCTCCCGGTGACCCGTGGCACATCATCGGGGCGGCGACGATCGGCGCCAACTCGAGCTACACGCTCACGCAGCTGTTCTTCGAGCCGGGCACCGAGGTCGTCCGCGTGAAGATCCCCGGTGGTCCCGACAACGAGGGGGCGGTGAGCACGCCGTTCACGATTACGGTGAACCCGATCTCGCCGGCCGCGCTGGTGCCCGCCAGCGGGTGAGCCTCCCGCCCGCGAACGGCAGGCAAACTGCGAGGGGCCGCCCACCGGGCGGCCCCTCGTGCGCGTTACTGAAGCCGGCGGGGAGGCTAGAAGCCGACGGGGTGGCGGACGACGTAGCCGGCGAACTCGCCGCCGCCGTCGGCCCAGCGCGAGCCGTCCTCGGCGAGCGCGACGGTGTCGAAGCGCCTGCCCTCGATCGTCATCCAGGCGTGCCCGTCATCGGCGTAGATGGTGATGTACTGGCCCGGCCCCGGGGCGCCGTAGCTCTCGAGCTCGCTCGAGTCCTCGGGCGCGCTCAGGAGGCCTCCCATGTGAAGCACGTAGGAGACCGAGCCGGAGCAGTCGTAGCCGGGCGAGATGAAGGAGCCGTGCCCGCCGCCCCAGATGTAGGGAAGGGTCGCGATCTGGTTCGCAGCGTTGATCATCGCCGTCAGCGCGAGGCCGACGCTCCCCGACGCCGTGCTCGTGGTCGTCGAGACCGGGGGCACCGCCGTGGTGGACGTGGCGCCGGTGGTGTCGGTCCCGTCGGTCGTCGTGTCGGCCGTGGCCGTCGGATCGACCGTCGGGTCGGTCGTCGTGGTGTCCGTACCGGGAGCGGTTGTGCCGCCGCTCGCATCGGTCTGCTGGAGCGTTGGGCCGTCTCCGAGACCGAGCGCCGTGCGCGTGCCCGGCCCGACCACGCCGTCGGCGGTCAGGCCATGCGCGGTCTGGTAGGCCTCGACGGCCGCCGTGGTCTCGGCGCCGAAGGTCCCGTCGGCGGGGATGCCGAGCGCGGTCTGCAGCGCGATCACATCGGCGGTGTCCGACGGCGTCACGGTGGTCTGGAGCGCCGACGCCTCGTGCACCGTGACCGTCGCGGCAGCGGGTGTCTGGGCTGCTTCGCTCGCGGCCCGCTCGGCGGCGTGCTCCGCGTTCGCCAGCGCGTTCCAGGTGGCCGGCCCGACGTCGCCGTCGACGGTCAGCCCGTGGGCTGCCTGGAAGGCGCGGATCGCCGCGCCCGTCTTGGGCCCGAGGACGCCGTCGATGCTCACGCCGAGCATCCGCTGGGCGTCACGCAGGTCGCCGAAGCTGATCTTGCCGTAGACGACGTGGCGCGGCTGGGCGACCGGCGCGGGGGTCGAGTCGAGCACCACCGCGGGGGCCTGGGTGGCCGCCGGCGCCGGGGTGAAGACTCCGTTGTGCGTGAGGGTCTGGTGGGCGATCGTCTGCGTCAGCGGGGGCGTCTGCACGCCCGAGGGCGCGGCGCCGGAACGCAGATGGCCGGCCTTGGCCGGCCTGGAGCCGGCCGTGAGCGAGGGGAGCGTGGTCGCGGCGAGCAGCGCGAGCACGGAGGCGCCGCCGATCGCGGGAGCGGTGAACGCGGACGGAGCGCTCGCCGAGCGGCGCGTGCGCCAGTAGACGACCGACTCGTTGACGGTGTCGGTGTCGGCGAGGTCGCGCTCAGGGCTCAGGCGCCCCAGTTCGAGCGAGGCGCGGCGAGGACGTCCGCGGCGGGCGAGCGAGCGCTCGAGCGACGCCGCCCACACATCGGCGCTTCCGAGATCACGTGCGAGCTCCACCTGCAGGCCTCCTCCCAATCGTGCGACATGTAAGCCTGCGGGGTTAGCTGACGGGCTCGCGCAGTGCGCTACGCCACCACCTGGCGGCGATTCGCCCCATCGGCCTCGGGGGTCGAAATGGGTCCCCCGCTCGCCGGCCACGGGGGGCTCGGCGATTCGGCTTCCTCTATGTGGGCGTCGAGGCTAGCACGTCTTATCCTGCGGTTGCGAGCAAAGCTGCGGGAAACTCCGTTGGCTGCAATCGAACTTGCAACCCGGCCGTTTGCAGGCCGAACGTCAGAAGATGCCGATGCGATCGATCGGCCAGTAGGTCGCGAAGACCTCGCCGATGATCCACGACAGCGGCACCGGGCCCCAGTAGCGGCTGTCGTCGGAGTTGCCTCGGTTGTCGCCCAGCATGTAGTACTCGCCGCGGGGGATGACGATCGAGTGAGGCATGTTGCAGCTCGTCGAGTCCGTGCACGGCGTGATGTACGGCTCGTTCGTCAGCTCCTTGCCGTTGATCACCGGATGCCCGTTCTTGATCGACAGCGTGTCCCCGGGGAGCCCGATCACGCGCTTGACGAAGTAGTCGCTGGCGTGCGTGCCGACGCTCTCCGGGCACGGCTCGGTGAGCGGCACGTTGATCTTGCAGGTCAGCGAGCTGGGTGGATGGAAGACCACGATGTCGCCGCGTGAGGGGGTCCCGCCGAAGTCGTAGGCGAGGCGATCGACGAGCACACGCTGGCCAGGCAGCAGGGTCGGCTCCATCGACTCCGAGGGGATCACGAATGGCTTGACCACCGCCGCCTGGACGCTCTCAGCGAGCCCGAGCGCCAGCGCAACGGTCACGAGGATCTCGACAACCGGCGCGAAGCGCCACGAGCGAAAGCGCTCGCGGCGGGTCATCGGCCGCGGTGGCTCCGCCCCGGCCTCGTCGTGAACAGGGAGCGCGACCGCGGCGGCGCTGATCTCGGGCTCGCCCGCCTTCGGTGGGACGAATGTGGGAGGGGCCGCCCTGACCTCGGGCGTCGCGGGAGGCGCGGGAGGGGCAGCCGTGAACGCGGGCGTGCCGGGCGGCCGGAGGGTGGGAGGGGAGCCGGCGGGTGGTGCGGTTGTGGCCGCTCGCCCGACGGGCACGACAGGCGGTGCGGGCGGTGTGGCGGCGGGCGGGGCCGCTGGGCGCGCGGAGGGCGTCGCGAATGGCGGTGCGGAGGGCGTCGCGAATGGCGGTGCGGCGGGGCGCGCGAATGTGGGCGCGTCCGGGCGCGCGGCGGGCGGCACGGACGCCGGCGGCGGGGCGGGCCACGCGGCGGGCGGGGCGGGCCACGCGGCGGGCGGGGCGGCGGGAGAGATCGCGTCGCGCGGGTCGGGCGCCGGGCGGCCGTAGGTTGGAATGGTCGACCTCTGGGTGCCGGTCGCGACGGTCGGGGTGGCGGCCTCGCTCGCCCCGGGCGACCGAGGGGTGGGCGTGCTGGTCTGGCTCGTGGCGGGTGTCGCGGGGCGAATGACGGGGTCGCGCGCGTCGGGCGTTGGGCGCACGTAGGTCGGGCCGGCGTCGCGCGCAACGGGCGTCGCATCGCCGGGAGCAGTCGGGCCGGCGTCGCGCGCAGCGGGCGTCGCGTCGCCGGGAGCAGTCGGGCCGGCGTCGCGCGCAGCGGGCGTCGCGTCGCCGGGAGCGACGAGCCGCGCAGCCCGCGCCGCCGAGGCGAACCTCGCGGCGGCAGCGGCCTCGGCCGCACTGGGTGTCGCGGGCACCGGCGTCTTCGCCACAACCGTCTCGGCCGCGGGGGTGGGCGTCAACGGCGCGGGCGTCGCCCGGACGGCCTCGCGCTCGCGCGCGCCGTCCGCGGCATCCCCGCCGTCCGGGGCATCGGTGTCGCCCGCCGCGGCGGCCGCGGCTGCGCGGGTGGCGATCTCGTTCACACGGGCCGCGTATGCGGCGGCGGCGGCCTCCCACGCATCCGGGCGCGCCACGGCGCCCTCGCCATCGCGCGCCGGCGCCGCCGTGTCGCGCCCCGGCTCCTGCGGATGCCTGGGTGGGGTGCTCATCGGCGCGCGCCGCCGTGGCGCGCCTGCACGTGCTGCACCTGGTGAGCGTGGGCCGGCGTGGCTCCCGGCTCGAACGCCCAAACGGTCGCGGTCCCGAGCGATGCCATCGCCGCGCCGGCGAGCGCCACGGCGGCGGTGCGCTGGATCAGCGCGCGCGGGCGCCGGCGCAGCGCGTTGAACTGGGTCGCCACGCGCGCCGGCGGGCCGAACCGCTCGACCGCCCGGCGGGCTGCGCGGTCGGGGTCGATGCCGCGACTCGCGTCGGCGGCGGCGGCGTCGAGCAGGTGCGCGCGCACCTCGGCGAGGATTCGTGCGCGGCGGCCGCGGCGCAGTTGACGCGAAAGCTCGTCGAGATACTCGGCGATCGGGTTCACAGCTGCGCCTGGGAGGCGATCGGGGCAAACACGGCGTCCACGGCGCTGCGGAAGGCCCGCCAGCTGGCGACACGCTCGCCGACCGCGGCTGCGCCGCTGTGCGAAAGCCTGTAGACGCGGCGGCGGCGGCCGGAGACCACCTCCCAGCTGCTCGACAGCAGGCCCGCGGCCTCGAGCCGATGCAGAGCCGGATAGATGGTGCCCTCGGCGAGGTCGAACTCGCCGTCGCTGCGCCTGCACATCTCCTCCACGATTGCATACCCGTGCAGCGGTCCCGCTTTGAGGATCGCGAGCAGCATTCCGTCGAGGTGTCCCTGCAGCTCCGTGCTGGCCATAAGCAGACAGTCTATACATCGGCCGTCTGCACTTCAACCCTCAGGCGACGGTGCGGCGACTGCGCCTGCGACGATGCGGGTAGAGCCGGAATGAGCCGGATGCGATCGATCTGCGTAGGCGATTCTTGATGAGCGTGCTGCGGCGTGCCGGCTATGGACTGCTCGATCGGGCGCTCGAGCGCGGGCTGCTGCCCGACCCGGTGCTGCGAGCCGGCTCGCGCGCGGGCGCCCGCGCGCGTCTTCGTCGTGAGCAGCGCGGCGGCGTCGAGGCGCAGGAGCAGCGGCTGGGCGAGCTGGTGGCGACGATGCGCAGCGGTCCGATCGCCGAGTCGGTGGCGCGCGCGAACGAGCAGCACTACGAGTTGCCGGCCGAGTTCTTCGAGCTGTTTCTCGGGCCGCGGCTGAAGTACTCGTGCGGTTGGTGGGGCGACGGCGTCGCGGATCTGGCCGCCGCAGAGGAGGCGATGCTCGCGCTTTCATGCGAGCGCGCCGCGATCGAGGACGGCATGAGCGTGCTCGACCTCGGCTGCGGCTGGGGTTCGATGTCGCTGTGGATCTGCGAGCGCTACCCGCGTGCGAGCGTCGTCGCCGTGTCCAACTCCGCGTCGCAGCGCGCCTGGATCGAGTCGGTGCGCGACCGGCGCGGCTTTCGCGACCGCCTGACCGTGATCACCGCCGACGTGAACACGGTGGCGCCGGGGCGGCGCTTCGACCGTGTCGTGTCGATCGAGATGTTCGAGCACATGCGCAACTGGGAGGCGCTGCTCGCTCGGATCGCCGGTTGGCTGACGCCCGAGGGGCTGCTCTTCGTCCACGTCTTCTCGCACCGGCGCCTGCCCTACGAGTTCACCGGGACCTGGGCCGCCGAGCGCTTCTTCACCGCCGGGCGGATGCCCTCTCACGAGCTGCTGCTGCGCTTTCAGCGCGACCTCGAGGTGCGCGCGAGCTGGGCGCTCTCAGGCACCCATTACGCGCGCACGCTGTCGGCGTGGCTGGAGCGCCTTGACGCGCACGCGGAGCGCGCGCGGATCGTGCTGGGTGACGCCGTCGGCGAGCGCCGGGCGGCGCGGGCGCTGGCCGGCTGGCGGCTGTTCCTGCTCTCCACCGAGCAGATGTGGGGCTGGCGCGACGGGCAGGAGTGGATGGTCTCCCATCACCTGCTCGCGCCGCGCTGACACCCCGGGCCGCGCGCATCACGCGAACGCCCGCCCTCCAAGCCGCGCGCATCACGCGAACACCCACCCCCGGGCCGCAGCTGCGGCCGCGGCCCCGGCGGGCACGCGCGCACGGAGCGGGTGTCGTAGCGTGCGCGCCTGAATCTCGA
>CAZABN010000003.1:0-94434 GCA_964483345.1 uncultured Solirubrobacteraceae bacterium | reverse complement strand
ACTTCCCCGACGAGCGGATGGTGATCATCTCCACCGGCTCCCAGGGCGAGCCGCTCTCGGCGCTGCGGCGCATGGCCTACCGCGACCATCCGCAGGTCAAGCTGCACGACGGCGACACCGTCGTCTTCTCGGCGACCCCCGTCCCCGGCAACGAGCGCGCCGTCAACGACACGATCGACCGCCTCTACCACATCGGCTGCGAGGTGATCACCACCGCCGACGCGCAGGTCCACGCCTCCGGCCACGGCTACACGGAGGAGCTGAAGCTGATGCTCAACCTTACCAAGCCGCGCTACGTGATGCCGTTCCACGGCGACTACAAGCGGCTGAAGCTCCACGGCGCGCTCGCCGAGGCGGTCGGCGTCGCCACCGAGGCGATCTTCCTGGCCGAGAACGGCGACGTGCTCGAACTGGACGCGCGCGGCGCCCGCTTCGGCAAGCCCGAGGGCGCCGGCATGATCTTCGTCGACGGCGTCGACATCGGCGACGTCGCCGACGCGGCGCTGCGCGACCGCCGCATGCTCTCCGCCGACGGCATCTTCATCGTCGTCGCGACGATCTCCGAGCAGGACGGCGGCTCGGTCGCCGAGCCCGAGGTGATCTTCCGCGGCGTCGCCTTCATGGACGAGGCCGGCCAGCTCGTCGACGAGATCAAGGACACCGTCGAGGACTCGCTCGACCGCGCCTCCCGCGAGGGCGTCCGCGACGTCGAGCACCTCCAGCAGCTCCTGCACGACCACCTCGGCGCGCTCGTGTACGAGCGGCTGAAGCGCCGGCCGATGGTCCTGCCGGTTGTCGTCGAGGTCTAGGACCTCGACGACAACCGGCAGTCTCTCGACACTGTGGTGGTCTGCCCTCGCCGCGTTCTCGACGACGTCAACTGCGTATAGCCGTCAGCCGACTGCCGGCCCGGTCACGACCTCGTCGATCGGGGCAGGGCGCTGTGGCGGTTCGGCGGTCGCGGGCGGGAGGCGGACGGTGAACATCGCGCCGCCGTGTGGCGAGGCGCTCGCTTCGACGGTGCCGCCGTGGGCCTGCGTGACGGCGGCGACGATCGCGAGACCGAGGCCGAAGGAGCCGCCGCGGTCGCCTGAGCCGCGCACGAAGCGGGCGAACAGCTTCGGTCGCATCTCCGCTGCGATCCCAGGACCGTCGTCGGCGACCACCAGCTCGGCCGAGCCGTCGGGAAGCGCTCGCGTGCTGACCGTGATGTGCGTGCCGGGCGGCGTGTGGCGCAGCGCATTCTCGAGCAGGTTGGTTGCCACGCGGACCAGGTCGTCGCGGTTGCCGATCGTCGGTGCCGCGCGCGTGTCGAGCTCGACGACGTGCTCGCGGCTGAGCGACTCGAGCTCGCTGGCCGCTTCGATCACGATCCCGGAGAGGTCGAGCTGCTCGCGCGGCGGCATCTGGCCGGCGTCGGTCCGCGCCAGCAGCAGGAGGTCGGCGACGAGGCGCCGCATCCGCTGCGTCGAGCGCAGCGCCGACTCGGCCGCCTCGCGGTCGGAGCCGCGCAGCGAATCGACGAGCAGCTCCAGGTTCGCGAGCACGCTGGTCAGCGGCGTGCGCAGCTCATGCGAGGCGTCGGCGACGAACGCGCGCTGGCGCTCGAGCGTCGCCTCGGTCTCGTCGCGGGCGTCGGTCAGCGACGCGAGCATTCCGCTGAGCGTGCGCGACAGTTCCGCGACCTCGTCGTCGGCGACGGGCTGCGGCAGCGTTCGCTCAGGGTCGCGCGTGCGCTCGATCTCGCTCGCGGCGGCCGTCAGTCCCGCGATCGGCGCCATCGCCCGCCGCGCCACGAGCGAACCGGCGGCGAACGCGATCACTGTGCCGATCAGCGCGCCGAGGAAGAGGATCAGCTGAAGGCCGGCGATCTCGCCGTTGATCGAGCTGAACGGCTGTGCGTACTGGAGATAGCCCTGGTCGCCGTCGAAACCGAGGCCGACCAGGAACGAAACCACTCGGTAGCCGTTGACGTTGGCCGCGCCGGACTGCTGGTCGCTGGAAGCGAGATAAAGCGGGCTGCCCAGGTTCGGCGCGCCGCTGCGGGGCGCGAGCACACCGCCGGAGAGGTTGAGCAGGCGGATCACGGCTCCCGCGTTCGGGATCAGCGTCGATATCGGCGGTGAGATCGTGCAGTTCGCCGGGCAGCCGACCAGCCGGAAGTGGGCGCCGGTGACGATGTTGTTCGCGTTCTGCGCCACCTCGGCGTAGAAGTTCGAGCGCTGGCGGTGAGCATTGATCTGGCCCACGACCGCCGCAAACACCGCGAGGATCACGAACGCCACGGCGGCGACGCTGACGGCCAGCCGCATCCTGATCGGCAGCCGTGAGAGCGGCCGGCCGAGCTTCTGTCTAAGAACGTCTTTCACGATCGAGGGTGGGTTCGGGACGGTCCGGGGGCAAGTTGGGCGGTGCATGGTGCCGCAGCAGGTACCGGCGGTACCTGCGAGGTGCCGGGTGACGATCCAACGCCGCCATCCGGGCCGAATCCGGGCGTGCTCGTCATCGTGGGAGCCGTTCTAAGCGCGGAGGACGTAGCCGGCTCCGCGGATCGTGTGGAGCAGGCGCGGTTCGCCACCCGCCTCGAGCTTGCGGCGCAGGTTGGAGACGAAGACCTCGATCGTGTTCGTCGTCGAGAACGGGTCGTAACCCCAGACCTCGTCGAGCAGGCGCTGGCGCGAGATCACGATGCGCTCGTTGCGCAGCAGGTATTCGAGCAGCTCGAACTCGCGCTGGGTCAGCTCGATCTCGCGCTCGGCGCGGCTCACCTCGTGCGTGTCGGGGTTGAGGCTCAGGTCGGCGACCTTCAGCGGGGCGCTGCCACGCGGGGGCGTGCGGCGCAGCAGTGCGCGGATCCGTGCGAGCAGCTCCTGGCGCTCGAACGGCTTCACGAGATAGTCGTCGGCGCCGGCGTCGAGCCCGATCACGCGCGCCTCGACCGCGTCGCGGGCGGTCAGCATCAGGATCGGCACGGTGTCGTCACGGCGCAGCTCGCGCGCCACCTCGATCCCGTCGATCTTCGGCAGCCCGAGATCCAGGATCACGACGTCGGGCAGGAACGCGTTGGCCTCGTCGAGCGCAACCTGGCCGTCGCCGGCGATCCGCACGTCGTAGCCCTCAAGTCGCAGCGAGCGCTGCAGCACGTCGGCGATGTCGCCGTCGTCCTCGACCACCAGGACCCGGGGGGAGCGTTCGAAGTCGGCCATTTCCAGCGATGTTAGGGCAGCCCAGAGACGTTGCGGCCGATATTTAGGCCGCGTTGAGGGCGGATTCGGAGCGGCCACGCGCCAGCGCGGCAGGCAAACGCGCGCCGGCGTCGAATGGGCGGGCGATGGCCATCATCCGCAAGAGCGCCGCCCGCCGCCCGGCGCGGCGCAAGCCTGCTGCGCAACCGCGTGCGCGGCGGAGGAGCCGGCGACGGCGGCGCAGCGCCGCGTTTCGCTTTCAGCAGCGTCACTTCGACGTGCTGGGCCTCGCGGCGCTCGCGGTCGCGGTGCTGCTCGGCTTCGTGCTCTACGCGCACTGGGACGGCGGGCGGGTCGGCGACTGGCTGGCGACCGGCCTGGCCTGGCTGATCGGTGAGGCGCGCCTGGGCGTTCCGGTGGCGCTCGCCGCGGCCGGCGCGCTGCTCTGGATGCGCCCGCTGCTGGCGAGCGTCAGGCCGTTCCGCGCCGGCGCGATCCTGCTGTTCGCCGCGAGCGCGCTGGCGCTTGCCGGCAACGGCCCGCTCCACGACTTCTGGACGCCCGCCTACTTCAGGGCGCACGGTGGCATCCTCGGCCAGGGCGAGCTGTGGGCCGCCTCGCGGCTGATCGGCACGACCGGCGCCCACATCCTCGCTGTCTTCCTCGGGCTCGCCGGGGTCGTCCTCCTCTCCGGCGGCTCGCTGGCGGCGGCGATCCGCCATGGCGGCGTTCGCATCGCGCGCGCGACCCGAGAGCGCCGCGAGGCGGCGGCGTCCGCGGCCGCGAATGCGCGCGCGGAGCGCGTCGTGCCGCCGGAGCTCGATGGCCGCGAGCTGGTCGTGCGGGCCACCCATGTGGAGGCGCCGGCGGTCGACGTACCGGACTTCCCCGACGTCGATGGCGACGTTGACGCGGACGCGGCCGAGCCGGACTTCTCGGCCCCCGAGCACGAGCCTGCGGTGCACCGCGCCCCGGTGGACGCCGCCCAGCTGACCCCCCAGGGACGCTTCCGCGCGGCGCTGACCGACGATCCGAGCTTCCAGTGGCGTCTGCCCAAGCCCAAGCTGCTGACGCGCTCCAGCGCCGAGCAGGTTCGTCCGGACACCGCCGGACAGGAGAAGGTGGCGGCGGGCCTGCTCGAGGCGCTCGGCCATTTCGGAGTCGCGGCGAAGGTGATCGGCACCGTCACGGGGCCCCACATCACGCGTTACGAGCTGCGACTGGCCCCGGGCATCAAGGTTTCGAAGGTCGCCAGCCTGAAGGACGACCTGGCCTACGCGCTGGCGGCCACGGACGTGCGGATCCTCGCGCCGATCCCGGGCAAGCAGGCGGTCGGCGTCGAGGTGCCCAACGCGCGCCGGCGGATCGTGCGTCTCGGCGACGTCTACCAGGACCCGCCCGTCGACTGGTCGCCGCTGGCGGTGTGGCTCGGCAAGGACGTCTCCGGACACGCGATCGGAGCCGATCTGGCGAAGATGCCGCACCTGCTCGTGGCCGGCACGACCGGCTCCGGCAAGTCCGGCTCGGTCAACGCGATGCTCGCAAGCATCCTGCTGCGCGCCACGCCCCACGACGTACGCCTGGTCCTGATCGACCCCAAGCAGGTCGAGCTGAACCACTACGAGTCGATCCCGCACCTGCTGACACCGGTGATCACGCACCCCCGGATGGCGGCGAACGCGCTCGGCAACCTCGTGCGCGAGATGGAGCAGCGCTACGGGATGATGTCGCTGGCCCGCACGCGCTCGCTGGTCGAGCTGAACCGTCACCGCATCGCCCGTGGCGAGCCGCCGATCCCGTTCATCCTCTGCGTGATCGACGAGCTTGCCGACCTGATGACGGTGGCGCCGGCCGACGTCGAGACCGCGATCATCCGCCTCGCGCAGAAGGCGCGCGCGGTCGGCATCCATCTCGTGCTCGCGACCCAGTCCCCGCGCGTCGACGTGATCACCGGGCTGATCAAGGCCAACGTGCCGTCGCGGATCGCCTTCGCGGTCTCCTCGCAGACGGATTCCCGCGTGATCCTCGACCAGAATGGCGCCGAGTCGCTGCTGGGCGCCGGCGACATGCTCTTCGCGCCGATCGGCTCCTCGGCCCCGCAGCGCATCCAGGGCGCCTACATCGATGAGGCGCAGATCGCGTCGCTGACCGAGTTCTGGCGCCGCCAGGGGGAGCCGGAGTTCCGCGCTGAACTGCTCGCCGAGCTCGAGGCCGAACCCGCCGCGGACGGCGACGACGAGAGTTTCGACCCTGACGAGGATCCGCTGCTCGAGGACGCGATCGCGCTGGTGGTGGAGATGGGGACCGCGTCGACCTCGATGTTGCAGCGCCGCCTGAGGCTCGGCTACACGCGCGCCGGGCGGCTCATCGACATGCTCGAACGGCGCGGGATCATCTCCGGCTACGAGGGATCCAAGCCGCGCCAGGTGCTCGTCTCGGAGGCCGACCTTCCGGCGGTGATCGCGGCGCTCGGCGGTCGCGCGCGCACGGCCGACGCGGTCGCGCCCGTGGAACCCCAGTAGCGCTATACGCTTCGGCGTCGAGATGGCAGACATCGGCGCGATGCTCAGGGAGGCACGGATGCGTGAGCACCGTGACATCGCTGAGTTCGAGGCGCGCACGAAGATCCGCGCGAAGTACCTGCGCGCGCTGGAGGACGAGGAGTGGGGGCTGCTGCCGGGCTACACCTTCGCCAAGGCGTTCCTGCGCACCTACGCCGACATGCTCGGCCTCGACGGGCGCCTGCTGGTCGACGAATTCAAGCGCCAGTACCAGGATCCCTCCGAGCTCGAGCTCGCGCCGGTCCTGCCGAGCCGCGGCGAGGGCCGGCGCACACGCGACCGCGCCCCCGAACACGGCCGCGAGCGCGAGCGCGGCCGCGAGCGGCGCCAGAAGGGCCCCTCCTCGCGCGTGCTGGCCGTGGCGCTGCTGGTGGTGTTGCTCGCCGCCGCGCTCTTCGTCGTCCAGGAACTGCGGAAGAAGAACCCGCCGAGCGGCTCGAGCCAGACGACGAGCTCCTCAACGACGACGACGAGCCACTCGCACAGCGCCCCGCCGCTCCGCGTCGGCCTGGCGCTGGTCGCGACCACTCCGGTGCATGTGTGCCTGATCGGCTACCGCACGGCGCACGGAGGGGCGCACCGGCGCTACAGCAACGCGCTGCTGCAGCCGCACAGTCCCGCGCCGGTGCTGCACGCCGACAACCACTTCCTCGTGAGCGTCACGGACGGCTCGCTGCGCATGGTCATCGACGGCCACGGCGTCGCCGTCACGGCGGCGGGAACGACCGTCGCTTACGAGATCTTCCGCAGCGGCCGCTACAGCAGGCTCGCTGCCGGCGCGGCGCCTCACTGCTCGTGAGCGCGCGGGCGGCGATCGTCGTCACCGGCACCGAGGTGCTCGGCGGACGCGTCAGCGACCGCAACGGACCGTGGCTCGCGGAGCGGCTGCGCGAGCTCGGCGTGGAGCTCGCGCACGTCACGATCGTCGGCGACCGCCCGGCGGACATGCTCGCGGCTCTGCGGTGGTCCGCGTCGCTGGGCGTGTCGCTGATCGTCACCAGCGGCGGTCTGGGGCCGACCGCCGACGATCTCACGGCGAGCGTCGTCGGCGGCTTCTGTGGCCGCGAGATGGTGCTCGACGCCGCGCTCGAGGAGCGGATCGCGGCAATCCTCGCGGCGTCGCGGGCGCGCTGGAGGCACCTGTCCGATGAGGCGATCCGCGAGGCCAACCGCAAGCAGGCCGTCGTCCCCGCCGGCGCGAGCATCCTCGATCCCGTCGGCACCGCGCCCGGGCTCGTCGTGCCCGCCGCCGCCGGGCGCGAGGGACCGACGGTCGTGGTCCTGCCTGGGCCGCCGCGCGAGCTGCAGCCGCTCTGGGAGCAGGCCACGCGGACCGAGGCCTTCGCGCACGCGATCCGCGGCGCGACGGTCTACGAGCAACGCGTGCTGCGCCTCTACGGCCTGCCCGAGTCGGAGATCGCGACGACGCTGCGCGAGGCGCAGGGCGCCGGCGTGGCGCTGGAGGAGGTCGAGGTCACGACCTGCGTGCGCAGCGGCGAGCTGGAGATCGTCACCCGCTACGAACCGCATTCGGCGCTTGTCGCCGCGGCGCTCGAGGCGATCATCCGCGAACGCCACGCGGAGGTGATCTACTCCGACGACGGAACGGTGGTGGACGAGCAGGTCGCGGCGCTGCTGGTCGCGCAGGGACTGACCGTGGCCGTCGCCGAGTCCTGCACGGGGGGGCTGGTGCTGGGGAGGCTGAGCGAGCGTCCCGGGGCCTCGGCGTTCCTGCGAGGAGGCATCGTCGCCTACTCCGACGAGGTGAAGTCCGAGGTCGCGGGGGTGCCGCGAGAGCTGATCGACGAGCATGGCGCGGTCTCCGAAGCGGTGGCGCTCGCCCTCGCCGACGGGGCGCGCGAGCGGATCGGCGCCGACATCGGGATCGGCGTGACCGGTGTGGCGGGCCCCGGTGGCGGCACGCCCGAGAAGCCGGTCGGGCTGGTCTGGATCGCGCTTGCGGGGCCCGGC
Organism: uncultured Solirubrobacteraceae bacterium; assembly: GCA_964483345.1. GTDB lineage: Bacteria > Actinomycetota > Thermoleophilia > Solirubrobacterales > Solirubrobacteraceae > Palsa-513. The sequence continues at coordinate 86,717 of CAZABN010000003.1, read as the reverse complement.
GGGCAGCGGCTCGTGCGCCGGACCGACCAGCGCGGCTCGCGCGCGGACGTGCGCGAGCGCACGGTTGTCGCCACGCTGCATCTGCTGCGGCGGGTGCTGCTCGGCGCCGGCGAGCGCTCCGCCGCGTGAGCGGCGAGCTGCGCCTGTTCGTCGCCCTCGAGCCGCCCGAGGCGCTCCGCGACGAGCTTGCGCTCTGGGCGCGGCGTGCGCTCGGACGAAGCCCGGCGGCCCGGCGGATCGCCTCCGAGTCGCTGCACGTGACGCTCTGCTTCCTCGGCGAGCAGCCGCCGGGCGCGGTGGCGGAGATCGCGGCGCTGCTGGCGGGCATGATCGAGCCGTTCTTCCGCGTCGAGGAGCTGGCGGTCGGGGCCCCGGCCTGGCTTCCGCCGCGGCGCCCGCGCGTGCTGGCGGTCGAGGTGGGCGATCCCGACGGCACGCTGCACGCGCTCCACGAGGGCCTGAGCAGCGAGCTCGCGGCGTGTCTCGCCTGGCGCCCCAGGCACGAGCGCTTTCGCCCGCACATCACACTCGCCCGCATGCGTGCCGGCAGCGAGCGCGCCCGCGAGCTGCCGCCGACCCCGCCGGTCACGTTCACGCCAACCGCGCTGACGCTCTTTCGCTCCGACCTCGATCCCGCCGGGGCCGTCTACACGGCGCTCGCGTCGATCCCGCCGTCGTAGCCGCCGCGCGCCGGCGGGCGCGAGTTCTGTCCGAAGAGGCTCCTATCGTGGGCTACCCGATCCAGCGCGACAGGAGCCTGACGACGATGAGCGTGACAGAAGACGAAAAGGCCGCGAAGGCCCGTACGGCGGCGCTTCAGGGCGCGCTGACCCAGATCGAGCGGGAGTTCGGCAAGGGCACCGTCATGCGGATGGGGGATGAGGGGGCGCAGGTTCGCGTCGCCGCGATCCCGACCGGCGCGCTCTCGCTCGACCTCGCGCTCGGCATCGGCGGCGTCCCGCGCGGGCGGATCGTGGAGGTTTTCGGCCCGGAGTCGTCGGGCAAGACGACGCTGATCTATCACGTGCTGGCGGAGGCCCAGAAGCTGGGGGGGACGTGCGCGTTCATCGACGCCGAGCATGCGATGGACCCGTTGTACGCGAAGCAGATCGGCGTCGACATCGACGAGCTGCTGGTCTCCCAGCCCGATTACGGCGAGCAGGCGCTCGAGGTCGCCGACATGCTGGTGCGCTCGGGCGCGATCGACGTGGTGGCGATCGACTCGGTCGCCGCGCTGACCCCGCGCGCCGAGCTCGAGGGGCAGATGGGCGACCAGAGCGTCGGCCTGCAGGCGCGGATGATGTCCCAGGCGATGCGCAAGCTGGCGGGCAACCTCAACCGCACCCAGACGCTGTGCATCCTGACCAACCAGATCCGCGAGAAGATCGGCGTGATGTTCGGCTCGCCGGAGACCCAGCCGGGCGGGCGGGCGCTGAAGTTCTACGCCTCGCAGCGCCTCGACATCCGCCGCATCGAGACGCTGAAGGACGGTAACGAGGCGGTCGGCAACCGCGTTCGCGTCAAGGTCGTCAAGAACAAGGTCGCGGCGCCCTTCCGCCAGGCCGAGTTCGACATCGAGTTCGGCAAGGGGATCTCGACCGCGGGCTGCCTGATCGACCTGGGCATCGAGCACAACATCGTCACCAAGTCGGGGTCTTTCTTCTCCTACGGCGACGAGCGCCTCGGACAGGGCCGCAACAACGCCAAGACCTATCTCGAGGAGCATCCCGAGATGGCCACGGAGATCGAGCAGCGCATCTACACGGCGGTCGGGGTCTCGAAGTCGCTGGTGCTGCCGATCGAACATGTCGACGGCGAGGAGATCGCCGACGCCGATCCGATCGACTTCGAGAAGGCGGCGGCGGCGATCACGATCGCCGACGAGCGAGCCGCCTGAGGCCGTGCGCGCGCAGGAACGCGCGGCCCCCGACGCGGACGAGCTGGAGGACGCGCTCGCGCGCTGCTACCGCCATCTCGGCGATCGCGAGCACAGCGTCGCGGAGCTGCGCGTGCGACTCGAGCGGGCCAAGCTCGGCGCGCCGGCGATCGACGCCGCGCTGGCGATCGTCAGCGAACAGGGCTACCTCGACGACGCGCGCTACGCGCGGATGCTCGCCGAGGACCGGCGCAAGCTCGACGGCTGGGGCGCCGACCGCATCCGCGCGCGCCTGCAGAGCGCCGGCGTCGATCGCGAGCTGATCGATGAGGTGCTCGCCGGTCACGACGCGGCGTCGGAGCTCGAGGCGGCCTCGGCGCTCCTGCAACGCCGCTGCCGCGGCCCGCTGCGCGACGACCGCGAGCGCCAGCGGGCGTTCGCGATCCTGATCCGCGCCGGCTACGACTCCGACATCGCCTACGACGCCGTGCGGGCGGCGTCGGGGGCACGCGACGACTAGACCGCCGGGCGCCTCGGCCGGCCGTCGGCCGTGGCGGCGCGCCCTCCGCGGGGTGCGCTCGTAGCGTTGGCACCGTGAAGCGCTACCACGTCACCACGTAGTCCCGAAATTCCAGATGAGGTGTCGGTCAGGGCGAGAGCGGTTGGTCGAGTCCGCCGCGTTGGATGGAACGGCCGTGGCTCCGGCTCCTGCGGCTCGCGCATCCACCGTGGGGTGGGCATGACCTTTGACCGCTCACCAGCCGTGACCTGGCTGTTACCGCTCGCGGGGTACAACTTGCGCACGAGATGGAGACAGGCGCCGGACCCAAACGACCCGGAGTCCGTGCACCCGGCAGGACGCCCTTGCTCGCCGCGCTCATGGCGAGTGCTGTGCTGATCGCCGGGTGCGGCGGCAGCTCCTCGCCGAGCAGTTCAACCAGGCCAGATGCCGCGACCACCGACATTGCTGGAAAAGTCGTGGCGTTCGCGGCGTGTATGCGCTCTCACGGGCTTCCGAGCTATCCCGACCCGCAGGTATCCGAGTCGGGCAACCATGGGAGCATCAAGCTTTCGCCCGGCCGCCTTGCCGGCACGCCGGCGTTCAGGGCGGCGTCACGAGCCTGCGGCCACCTCCTGCCCGGCGGCGGAGCACCGGCAGCAATCACCCCACAGGAGCAGGCGCAGGACCTGGAGTACGCACGCTGCATGCGCTCGCATGGAGTTCCGAGCTTCCCCGACCCCGATCATGACGGGGTGTTCACGCTCCCGGCCGGAATCGACCAGCAGGCGCCCCTGTTCCAGCACGCGACCCAGGCCTGTCTGAGGGTGCAGCCAAGCTCGCTTTCGATCAACGATCAACCTCTAGGCGGCTCCTGAACGCTGCGAGCACCGTCACGAACCGGCAACTGCGCACACGTTGTCGCCCGTGACACCAGGAGCAGGCCGCTACTGAATCGCGGCTCCGGAGGGGATCCCACGCGCCACGCCAACCGCTACCGTTGCAGCTGATGGCCAAGACCTACCACCTGACGACGTTCGGCTGCCAGATGAACGAGCACGATTCCGAGCACATGCGCGGGATGCTCGAGTCGCTCGGCTACGAGGAGGCGCCCGAACGCGCGCAGGCGGACCTGATCCTGTTCAACACCTGCTCGATCCGCGAGACCGCCGACAACCGTCTGATCTCCCACCTCGGCGAGGCGAGGCGGCTCAAGCGCGAGGACCCGGCGCGGGTGGTCGGCGTCGGGGGCTGCTGGGCACAATCGCTGCGCGACGAGGTCTTCGAGCGCTTCCCGTTCGTCGACGTCGCCTTCGGTCCCGGGCAGGTGCACCGGCTCGCCGAGTTCCTGACCAGCGATTCGCTGAGTGCGCAGGGCTATTTCGAGTTCGAGGGCTTCAGCGGCGAGCTGCCGGAGAAGCGCTCGCGCGCCTTCCAGGGCTGGCTGCAGATCAGCGTCGGCTGCAACTGCGCGTGCTCCTACTGCATCGTGCCCTCGACCCGCGGGCGCGAGGTCAGCCGGCCGCTCGGCGACCTGCTCGACGCGGCGGCCGCGATGGTGGACGACGGCGTGCGCGAGATCACGCTGCTCGGGCAGAACGTCAACTCCTACGGTCGCGACCTGCGTCCGGCGCGCGCGAGCTTCGCGCAGCTGCTCGGCGAGCTTGACGCGATCGAGGGTCTCGAGCGGATCCGCTACACGAGCCCGCACCCGAAGGACATGCGCGAGGACGTGATCCGCGCCCACGCCGAGCTCGCCTCGCTGTGCGAACACATCCACCTGCCGCTGCAGTCGGGCTCCACACGGGTGCTGCGTGCGATGCGGCGAACCTATGACCGCGAGCGCTACCTCGACCGCGTTGAGCTGATTCGCCGGCACGTGCCAGACGTCGCCCTGACCACCGACATCATTGTCGGCTTCCCCGGTGAAACCGAGGAGGACTTCGAACAGACGCTGTCGCTCGTCGAGCAGGTCGGCTACGACAGCGCCTTCACCTTCATCTTCTCACCCCGCCGCGGCACCGAGGCGGCTCTGCTGACCGACGGTGTCGTGCCGCACGCCGACAAGGTCGCGCGGATGGAACGGCTCGTCGAAGTGGTCCAGCGCGGTGCGCGTGAGCGCGCCCAGCGCTTCGTCGGACGCACCGTCGAGGTGCTCGTCGAAGGCGCCAGCCGCACCGACCCCGAGCGCCTGCGTGGACGCACGCGGCACAACAAGGTCGTCAACTTCTCCGGACTCGCGACGCCGGGGGAGCTGGCGCATGTCGAGATTCACAGCGCCACGAGCCAGACCCTCGCCGGCGAGGAGCGCCTGCTTGCCCGTGCCGGCTGAGTGGCCCGGCGCGACCAGCGAGCTCGCAAACGAGCTGCGGCCGATCCTGCTGCGGCTGGCGCGCGAGCTGCGCAAGGAGACGGTGCACCTGGGCATCACCGGCGGTCAGGCCACGCTGCTCTGGCAGATCTCCGAAAACCCCGGGATCGGCCTGCGCGCGCTGGCCGAGCGTGAGGGCAGCGCGACGCCCACCGTCTCGGGCCTGGTCGACCGCCTGCAGCGCGCCGGACTCGTCGCACGCGTGCGCTCCGAAACCGACCGGCGGCGCGTCGGGCTCACGATCACGCCGGCCGGGGCCAGCCTGCTGGTCGCGGTGCGCGCGCGGCGGACCGTCTGGCTGGCCGAGCGGCTGCGGGGGCTCGCGCCCCCCGAACGCGCGGCGATCGCGGGCGCGCTCGCGCCACTCGCCGCCCTGATCGCCGACAGCAGGCCCTGACCGCCGCGGCGGAGCGCCGTCAGCTCTCCGGGGCGCCGAAGAACGCCGCCTCGAGCTCCGCGATCGCGCGGTCATCCATCGGCGAGAGCGGACCGAGCGCCCGCGCGTTGATCAGCGCCTCAGCCGTCGACTCGAGCACCTCCAGGCGATCGAAGGCCTCGAGCACGCTGCCCCCGGTCACCAGCACGCCGTCGTTGCTGAGCATCGCGATCGGCTGCTCCGGCGAGACGAGCTGCGCGAGCGCGCCCGGATCCTCGAACTGCAGCCAGAAATCGGCGAGCACCGGGCTGCGGACGACCAGCCGGCTCTCGGGGATCGTGCGCGTGTCGGGGACCGCGCCGGTGATGGCGAACGCGGTCACGTTGACCGGCGCGGCGTTCACGATCGCCCCGATCTGCGGATGGCGGCGGTAGATCGCCTCGTGCAGCGCCGCGGCGTGGCTCGGCCTCGATCCGGCCGTAACACGGCCGGAGTCAATCAGAACCAGGTCGGAGCGCTCCAGGGCGCCGCGGTCGTGCTCGTGCGGCGTGATCACGAACGAGGCCTCACCGACGCGCGCCGAGAACGTGCCGTGGCTGCTGATGAAAAGGCGCTGGCGGTAGCCGCGGCGGACGAAGTCCTGCAGCGTCGTGCGCACCTCCTGCTCGACGGTGCTCGGGGCCGTGGGGGCCGTGAGCTCGAGGGCCTCCGTGGCCTGCTCGCCCGCGAGCGCCAGATCGGCGTCGGACAGCTCACGGATCTCGCCGCCGAGCAGGCGGGCCTTGATGATGCTCTTGCCGGCGAACTCGAAGGTCTCGAAGCGCTGGAACGCCTCCTGCAGGTCACCGCCGACCGTCACGACGCCGTGGTTCTCGAGGATCACGCAGGTGTGCTGCGCGCCGAGCGCGCCGGCGATCGACTCACCGAGCTCGGCGCTGCCGGGAAGCCGGTAGGGGGCGAACGCACCGGCGCCGCAGGCCCGCCAGGCCTGGTGGAAGACCCGCGTCGAGGGGACCTGCTTGACGATGCTGAAAGCGACGAGCGCGACCGGGTGGGCGTGAACGATCGCGCGGACGTCGGGCCGGGTGCGATAGATCGTCTGATGCAGCGGCAGCTCCGAGGACGGCGGCGCCTCGCTCTCCCACGACCCGTCCGCGCGCACGAGCACGATGTCGGAGCGCTGCAAACGTCCCTTGTCGATCTTCGCCGGCGTGATCCAGACGTCGCCGTTCTCATCGCGGATCGAGAGGTTGCCGCCGGAGGTCGTCGTCATCCGGTAGCCGTAGATCCGTGCCATGTATGCCACCAGCAGGTCGCGCGGGTGGGTGTAGCGCTCGTCGCCCATCGGCCTTCGAGCCTACAGCTCTTCACGGCGGCCGGCGGGCGCAAGATCGCGCCCAGGCGACGGTGGGACGCTACCCTCCAGGTGCGCCGGTGGGGCCCCAGTGCCGCGCCCGCGCCGGCGTAACGTTGACCGGAGGTGCATGGATGAGCGTCCTGCGGCGCGCGCAGCGTCGGCCCACGACGAGCCCGACGGCCTCAGGCAGGCTCGCGCTGCGGTGCGCGCTGGCGGCTTTCGCATGCGCGCTCGCGTTCGCCGGCGCCGTGGGCGCCGTGCCGGCGCGGGCGGCCGGCACGCCATACGTGGACGGGATCTCCGACCAGAACCTGGGGTCGTGGGAAGGCGAATACGAGGATGCCTCGGGCCTCTTCAGCCCGGTCTTCGACAGCTTCTTCGCCGACGCGTGGGTCGGCGTCCCCGGCGCGCAGCACCTCCAGTACGCGCGCTACGTCACCTCCCCGGACGCGATCGCCCAGGGCGGCGCCTGCGAGGCGAACCTCGTCGACTGGTTCACCTACGTGACCCAGACGCTGCACCTGATCCCGGTGATCGCGGTCTGGGACGTCGCCGAAGGCGGCTGCGCCGATCACGGCCAACCGTCGAGCGCCGCCTACACGGCCGACATCAGCCAGCTGGTCACCTATCTCGACAGCCTCTACCCCGGGGCGAACGTCGGCGACATCGAGGCCTGGAACGAACCGAACTCCTCGAACGTGTCGGCGGTCAACGCCGCCTCGTACTGGATCGACGCGAACAGCGTCTGCGCGGCCAACGGCTGCACCGCGATCGCCGGCGACTTCGTCGACAACGACCCCGATCAGCCGTCGCCGTCGTTCAACGCGCCCTGCCCGCCGCTCTCCTACGAGGAGCACCTCGCCACCTATGAGAGCGCGTACATCGCGGCGCTCGGCGGCGTGCAGCCGGCGATCTGGGGGTTCCACCCGTACTACGCGGTCAACTGCGAGCAGTCGACCTCCGTGACGACCTTCGAGAATGGACTGCCGGCGCCGCCGCCGGGTGCGCCCAGCGCGCAGGTCTGGTTCACCGAGGTGGCGGCCTGGGAGTGCCTGAGGGGCCAGCCGAGCGCACGCGGCGTCACGCAGCAGCAGGCCGATGCGCAATATCTCGTCGACACGCTGATGTCGCCGAGCGCGCTGCCGACGCCGCCGGCGCACGTCTTCTACTACGAGATGGCGGCGCCGGGCTACGTGCTCGCGTGCTCCAAGTACACCGACTCCGAGCTCTACGAGGCCAACTCGGCCCCCGGCCCGCTCGTGGCGCGCCCGGCGGCGGCGACGATCTACGGCAACGACACGAGCCTGGCCGCCGACACGGGGTCGCCGAGCGCCGTCAGCTCGACGCAGGCGACCTTCAACGGCACGCTCACGCCGGGCGGGATCTACGAGGCCTCGTACCACTTCCTGTACGGGCCGACGATGAGCTACGGATCCCAGACACCGTCGGTGTCGATCGGCCCGGGGCTCGCACCGGTCGCCGTCAGCGCCACCGTCGGCGGTCTGGCGCCCGGCACGGCCTACCACTACCAGCTCGCCGTGACCGACACCAACGGCGCGACGGTCTACGGACCGGACGTGGTGATGGCGCCCGTCGTGGTCTCCGCGAGCCCGGCGACCGTGACCGCGGGGCGGCCGATCACCGTCTCGTGGAGCGGCATCTCCAATCCGAGCGCCGGCGACTGGATCGGGCTCTACCAGCCCGGCGCGCCTGACAGCTCCTTTGTCGACTGGTTCTACGCCGACAGCTGCACGCAGACCAGCAGCGGCGCGGCGGCGCCGGCCTCCGGATCGTGCGCCTACACGATGCCCGCCACCGCCGGGAGCTACCAGTTCCAGTTGTACACCGCTGCGGCGAGCGGCCTGCTGACGACATCGAACCCGATCACGAGCGTGCCGCCGCCGCCGGTCGAGGCCGCCGCTCCGCAGATCAGCGGGGAGGGGGGAGGCGGCCGGGCCTATGTAGGCGACACGCTGTCGTGCTCCGACGGCGCCTGGTCGAACGCGCCGACGCTCTACAGCTACGCGTGGGCGAGCGACGGCGCCGTGGTCGCCGGCGCGGCGGGCCAGACCCTGGTCGTCCCGCCGGTCGAGCTCGGGCACGCGCTCGCCTGCAGCGTGACCGCATCGAACGCCGGCGGCGCCGGCACGCCGGCGGTCAGCGCCGCCGTGCCCGTCGTCTCGCCGCAGCCGGTCAGCAGCACGCCGCCGTCGATCGCCGCGAGCCCGTCGCCGTCGATCCTGGGCAATCCGCCGCCGTCGATCTCCGGCCGGGCGGTCGTCGGCGAGCGCCTCGGGGAGTCGCACGCGCACTGGTCCAACGGCCCGACCTCCTACAGCTACCAGTGGCAGCGCTGCGACCGCTCCGGAGCGCGTTGCCGCTCGATCGCCGGCGCGAAGGGTCGCACCTACACGCTCACCGCCGCCGACGTCGGCTCGACGATCAGGGTGCTCGAGACCGCAAGCAACGCTCGCGCGAAGAGCGCTCCCTCGCCGTCGCACGTCACGGCCGTGGTGGAGCCGCTCCCACCCAACACGCAGCTGCGCGCCGAGACGATCGACGCCGGCGCCGCCAGCGCGAGCTTCCGCTTCGCGGCGACGGGCAGCTCGACCGGCTTCCAGTGCGCGCTGGTTCGAAAGCCGGCGGCCGGCGGCGCCAGGATGCCGGCGCCGGTCTACGCCGCCTGCGGCGCGTCGATCACGTACCGGCACCTGAGCCCGGGCGGCTACGAGTTCTTCGTGCGGGCGACCGGCGCCGGCGGCGCCGACCGAACGCCCGCGACATACTCGTTCACGATCGTGTGAGGGGCTCCCGCAGGAGCCTTCTCCGCGGCTTCAATCCTGGGCGGCGCTCGTCACCGTGCGAGCCGGCGGCGCCAGCTGAGCGAGCTACGGGGCCGCGCCTGCGTGGGCGAGCGCGTCCGCCCGGGTCGCGCAACCCCTGATCTCGGTCACGAGTCCGTCCGCGGTGCTGACGACCACCCAGCGGACGCCGTCGTCGAGCGGCCACGCACCGTCGCTGTGGCTGTCGGGGCGGAAGGCGACCACGACGCGGTCGCCGGCGACGAACGCGTCGTCGATCCGGCCCGTCATGCCGTTCGCGATGTTGCGTCTCATCGCGTCGACGATCGCGCTTGCGTTCTCGCAGTTCCAGGGGCCATCCTCGACGGCCCGCCAGCGCGCACCGGGCGCCAGCACGGCCTCCAGCGGAGCGAGGTCGCCGCGCGCCAGCGCATCCCAGACGTCTCGAACCATCTCGACGCTGTCCATCGCCTCAGGCTAGGGGATCGGCTTGGTCGAAGGGGGCCGGGTCCGCAGGTCCGGTGCGGTTGGGCCAGGGTGTGGCGTCGCCGTTGCCGGCCAGGATCGCCGCGGCGGCCCGGTCCGTCCGCCGGCGATGCGAACGTATGTTCGTGCGCTGGACGAACCTGACGCTCACCGACGAAGAGCAGCGCCGGTTGCCCGGCTACCGCGACGAGGCGATCGTGCGGCGCTTCGACGCGCCGGAGGCGCTCGACATCCGCTTCTACGAGGTGCGCGCACGCTCCGTTCTCAACCGTGTCCCGGACCGTTCGCCGATGCCGTTTCGCTGGACGGTGAACCCCTACAGGGGCTGCACACACGCCTGCGTCTACTGCTTCGCGCGCCCGACGCACCGCTTCCTGGATTTCGACGCCGGGCGCGACTTCGAACGCGAGATCGTCGTCAAGGTGAATGCGCCGGAGGTGCTGCGCGGCGAGCTCGGCCGCGCGAGCTGGACGCGCGAGCACGTGGCGCTGGGAACCAACACCGACCCCTACCAGTGGGTCGAGGCGCGCTACCGGCTGATGCCGGGAATCTGGCAGGCGCTGCTCGAACACGCGACGCCCTGTTCGGTGCTGACCAAGTCGCCGCTCGTCCTGCGCGACCTGCCGCTGCTGCGGGAGCTTGCCGCGGAGGGACTGTTCAGCGCGGCGCTGTCGGTGCCGACGCTCGACGAGCGCGCCTGGCGAGCGACCGAGCCGCACACGCCGCACCCGGCCGCGCGGCTCGAGGCGGTCCGCGAGCTGACCAGGGCGGGGATCCCCACCAGCGTGCTGGTCGCCCCGCTGATGCCGGGAATAAACGACAACCCGCGCTCGGTGCGCGAGATCGTCGAGCGGGCGCGCGCCGCCGGCGCGCGCAACGTCACGCCGGTCGCGCTGCACCTGCGCGACGGTGTGCGTGAGGTCTTCATGGACTGGCTGGAGGAATCTCGCCCCGAACTGGCCGGCGACTACGCGACGCTCTACGGGCACGGCGCCTATCTCGAAGCGGGAGAGCGCCGCCGGCTGCACGAGCTCGTGCGCCCAGAGGGCCGCGGGCGCCCGAGCGGCGCGCGCTTCGGGCGACCGCGCGCGGAACCGCGGCGAGATCGTGTGGCGGCGCAGCCGCACGCGCAGCCGCAGCCCAGCCTCTTCTGATGCGGGCCGTCACTCGCCAGCTTCGGCGCGGGCGCCTAGCGCTGGTCTGCCTGGCGGCGCTCGAACTCGAGCGCGAGCCGCTCGCCGCCGAGCGCCCGGTTCGCGCGCGCGGCCAGCATGGGAGCGAAGTTCGCGAAATCCGCGCCGACGCGCATCGTCAACGACGCCACATCGATCTCGGCGCGATTCTCGACAATTGCGCGCACGACGGCGTCGGCGACCTGATCGGGCGTTCGCGTCGTGACCCCCAGCGGAAGCCGGATCTGCGTCTTGGCGTACATCCCCGCGTCGCGGACGAAGCCCGGCGCCACCAGCGAAACGCCGACCCCGGAGGGGGCGAGCTCGCCGCGCAACGCCAGCGCGAAGCCGCGCAGCCCGAACTTCGAGGCGTTGTAGATCGACGACCCGGCGGTCGCCGCCTTCCCCGACAGCGAGCCGATGAAGACGAGGTGTCCGCCGCCACGCTCCACCATCGCCGGCACGACGCCGTGGGCGAGCGCGATCGGGGCGCGCAGGTCGACCTCGAGCGCGCGATCGACCGCTTCGCGCTCAAGCGTGATCAGACGCCCCGTCGCGGGCAGCGCGGCGTTGGCGATCAGCACATCGACCTCGCCGGCTGCGTCGAGCAGTCGTTCGAGCTCGTCGCGGCGCGCGAGATCGGCCACCAGCGCGAGCCCGCCGAGCTCCCTGGCCAGCGTGTCGAGCACGTCGGCCCGGCGTCCGGTCAGCAGGAGCTGTGAGCCCTCCTGCGCGAACCGCCGTGCGATCGCTGCGCCGATGCCACCGCTGGCGCCGGTGAGCAGGACGCGCGCGCCACGCAGAGTCACGGCGGTCATCGCGCACCGATGCGGACTTGCACCACCGCCACGATACTGAGGCGGTGCCCGAGCGTCTTATCGCGCTGTTCGGCCCGACCGCCGTCGGCAAGACCGATGTCGCCGTGGCGCTCGCCGCGGGGCTGCGCGAGCGCGGGCAGCGGCCGGTGGCCGTGTCGGCCGATGCGCTGCAGGTCTACGCGGGGCTCGAACTGCTGACCGGCGTGGCCAGCGCCGCCCAGCAACGCCTGCTGGAGCATCGCCTCGTGTCGTTCCTGCCGGTCGACGCGCGCTTCAGCGTCGCGGAGTACGCGGCGCTGGCGCACGCCCAGATCGATGAGCTGCTCCAGGACGGTGCGACGCCGATCGTGATCGGCGGCACCGGCCTCTACCTGCGGGCCGCGCTGACCGAGCTGGATTTGCGCCCGCCGCCCCCTCCCGGGGTGCGCGAGCGCTGGAACGCCGAGCTCGAACGGCGCGGCCCCGAGGCGCTGCACGCGCTGCTCGCGGAGCGGGCGCCGTGGGCTGCGGCCGGGATCGAGCCCGCCGACCGCCACCGGGTGGTGCGTGCGCTCGAGCTCGAGGAGATCGGCGCGCTCGAGCCGCCGCAGGGGGAATCGCAGCTGTGGAGCGAGGCCGTGCGCCATCCGACGCTGCTGATCGGCCTGACGATGGACCGCGCGGAGCTCTACGCCCGCATCGACGCGCGCGTCGATGCGATGGTCGCGGCCGGGGTGATCGACGAGGTGCGTGCCGCGCACCGCGCCGGCGCCTCGAGCACGGCGCGCGCTGCACTCGGTTTCGAGGAGCTCCTTGCCGGCGACGTCGAGGCGATGAAGCGGCGCACACGCAACTACGCGAAGCGCCAGCTGACCTGGATGCGCAAGCTCGCCGGGGTCGAACTGGTGGACGCAACCGGCCGTTCGCCCGACGAGCTGGCCCGCGCGCTGCGATGATCGCCGCCGGGATGCGGTTCGAGAAGTGGCAGGCGCTCGGCAACGACTACCTGATCGTCGAATCGGGTGAGTTGCCGTGGGAGCTGACGGCGGCGCGCGTGCGCAGGATCTGCGACGCACATCGCGGTCTCGGATCCGACGGCATCCTGCTGCTGTCGCCGAGCGACCAGGCGGCGCACGTCGCGGCGCTTCGCATCTACAACCCCGATGGCTCCGAGGCCGAACTGTCGGGCAACGGTGCGCGCCAGGCGATGATCTATCTGCGCCGTCGCGGTCACGTCGACCGCGACGAGTTCTCGATCGTGACGCCGGCCGGCGTGATCAGCGCGCGGATCACCGGTTGCTCGAGCGCGTCGATCGAGATGGGGCACGCGGCGACACGCTCGAAGGACTTCCCGTCGGGGGCTCCCGATGGGCGCGGCCAGCTCGACGCCGCCGGGCGCACCTGGAGCTTCCAGCATGTGTCGATCGGCAACCCGCAGTGCGCGATCGCCTACGACGATCTCGAGGGGCTCGACCTGGCGGCGGTCGGGCCCTCGATCGAGCGCCATGCGCTGTTTCCCAACTGCACGAACGTGTCGTGGTATCGCGAGCTCGAGCCGGGCGTGATCCGTGCGCGGATCTTCGAGCGCGGCGTGGGCGAGACGCTCTCCTCGGGAACCGGCGCCTGCGGCGCGGCGATCGCCCACCACCTCACCGGCGGGCCCAGCGCGATCGTCGTGGCGCTCGACGGCGGGGAACTCGAGGTGGAGGTGGCGGATGGGCTTGCGGTGACGCTGACGGGCTGGGCGGTGCCCGTCTTCGCCGGTACGCTCTCGGAGGAATTCGTCAAGGAGCTAGATGAAACACAGTGAGCGCCTGGAGCGCATCCCGCCCTACCTGTTCGCCCAGCTCGAGCGCAAGATCGCGGAGAAGCGAGCCGCCGGAATCGACGTGATCACGCTCGGGATCGGCGATCCCGACGTGCCGACGTTCCCGCCGATCGTCGAGGCCGCTCAGCGCGCGGTTGCCAACCCGTCGACGCACACCTACCCCTCCAACCGCGGTCGTGAGGAGTTCCGCGAAGCCGTCGCGAGCTTCTACGGCCGGCGCTTCGCCGTCACGATCGACCACGACAGCGAGGTGATGCCGGCGATCGGCGCCAAGGAATGCATCTTCAACCTCAACATCGCGTTCCTCGACCCGGCGGATGTCGCGCTCGCAGCCGACCCCGGCTACCCGGTCTACACCGGCGGTCCGCTGCTGGCCGGCTCCGAGGCGGTGCTGATGCCGCTGGTGCCCGAGCTGGGCTTCATTCCCGACCTCGACGCGATCGACGCCGCGACCCGCGAGCGGGCCCGTCTGCTGTTCGTCAACTACCCCAACAACCCGACCGGCGCGGTCGTTCCGGACGGGTTCTTCGAGCGCCTCGTGGAGTTCGGCGCCGCCAACGACATCCTGATCGTGCACGACAACGCCTACTCGGAGACGACCTACGACGGCTATGTCGCCCCGTCGTTCCTCGCGACGGCGGGCGCGAAGGACGTCGGCGTCGAGGTCTTCTCGCTCTCCAAGGGCTACAACATGACCGGCTGGCGTTGTGCCGCGATCGTGGGCAACGCGCAGGCGATCGCCTCCTACTGGCGGCTGAAGACCAACGTCGACTCCGGCATGTTCGAGGCGGTGCAGCTCGCGGGCGCTGCCGCCCTGTCGCCCCAGCTCGACCCCTACAAGGCCGAGATGAACGAGATCTACGCGCGCCGCCGCGACCTCGTCTGCGACGCACTCGCCGCGATCGGCGTGGACGTGACGCCGCCGCGCGGGACGATCTACATCTGGGCGCCCGTGCCAGAGGGCTTCGACAGCGCCGCCGCCTACTGCGAGCACGTGCTCGAGGAGGCCGCCGTCGTGCTGTCGCCGGGCGGCGCCTACGGCCGCAACGGCGAGGGCTTCTTCCGCATTTCGCTGACGACCCCCGACGACCGCCTCACCGAGGCCGTGGAGCGTCTCGGCAGGCTCGCCCGGTGATCGCGGCCGGTGCGCGATGATTGACCGATAGTGGCCCCGCGCACGCGCGCCCGCAACAGCCAGGCCCAGGATGCGCCGCGCGAGGGGCGAGCGCGCCAGCGTGCCCTCTGCATCGCGTCCCAGCCCACCGTCGAGGATCTCGCCGAGTTGCGCGAGCTGCTGCGCACAGCCGGCGTCGCGGTCGTCGGCGAGCTGGTGCAGGCGCGCGAGCAGCCGCACCCCAACAGCTACCTCGGCTCCGGGAAGCTGGAGGAGCTGAAGACACTGGCCGTGGAGCTCGACGCGAACGTGATCGCCTGCGACGACGAGCTCTCGCCGCGCCAGGAGCGCACACTCGAGGCGGCGCTCGGAATCGCGGTCGTCGATCGCACGGCGGTGATCCTCGACATCTTCGCCCGCCACGCCGGCAGCGCCGAGGGGAAGTTGCAGGTCGAGCTGGCCCAGCTCGAATACAACCTGGCGCGGATGCGCGGACTGTGGTCGCACCTCGAACGCCTCGGCGGCGGCGTCGGGACCCGCGGACCGGGTGAGACGCAGATCGAGACCGACCGGCGGCTGGCGCGCAACCGCATCGCCGTGCTGCGCCGGCGCCTGCGCGACGTGCACGCCTCACGCCAGGTCATGCGGGGCGAGCGAGAGCGCTCCGCGCTGCCGCAGATCGCCCTGGCGGGCTACACCAACGCCGGCAAGTCGACGCTGCTGAACGCCCTGACCGGCGCGGACGTGGCCGTGGCAGACCGCCTCTTCCACACGCTCGACCCGACAACCCGCGCGCTCGAGATCAACGGGCGCACCTATCTGCTGAGCGACACCGTCGGCTTTATTCGCAAGCTTCCCCACCAGCTCGTCGACGCCTTCGCCGCCACGCTCGAGGAGACCGTCCGTGCGGAGTTGATCCTGCACGTCGTCGATGCGAGTGCGTCCGAGGAGGAGCTCGAGGCGATGACGGGCGCCGTCGAGGAGGTGCTCGACGAGATCGGCGCGGGCGAGCGGCCCCGCCTGCTGGTGCTCAACAAGGCCGACCTGCTCGACGATCTCGGCCGCACACGCGCCGTCAACGGCCACCGCGACGCGCTGCTCGTGTCGGCGGCCAGCGGGGAGGGGCTCGACGCGCTGTGCGAACGGATCGACGAGCTCTTCGTCCGCTCGCTGGTGGCCGTCGAGCTGCTGATGCCGTACGCGGAGGGCGCTCGCCTCGCCGAGCTGCACGAACTTGCCGGAGAGCTCGACCGTGAGGACACGCCGGAGGGCGTTCGCGTGCGCGCGCTCCTGCCCGCCGCGAGCGTCGGACGCTACGAGCGCTTCGCCGTGCCGCGCAGGTGGGCATGACGGTGCGGGTCGCACGCGTGAGCGCGGGCGCGGTGCTCCCGACGCGCGCCTACGAAGGGGACGCCGGGCTCGACCTCTACGCAGCTCACGCTGCCCGCATCCCCGCCGGGGAGCGCGCCAGCATCGGCACGGGGATCGCCGTCGCGATCCCGCCTGGACACGCCGGTCTCGTGCTTCCGCGCTCGGGGCTTGCGCTGCGCCACGGCATCGCGCTGGTCAACGCTCCCGGGCTGATCGACGCGGGCTACCGTGGCGAGCTGCGCGTGCTGCTGCTGAACACCGACCGCGACGCCGCTTTCGAAATCGCCGCCGGCGATCGCATCGCGCAGCTGCTGGTCGTCGCATTCGCAGCCCTCGCGGTGTCGGAGGTGGACGCGCTCGAGGGGAGCGAACGCGACGCGCGCGGCTTCGGCTCGAGCGGCTGAACGCTCGCGGAGCCGCCGCGCTCAGTCCGACACGCCGGCGGCGCGCAGCGCGGCGGCGTGAGCGGAGCGCTCCAGCGAGTCCTCGAGTGGCGCCAGCGCCTCCGGCTCGATGCCGAGCGCGCGCGCCGTCAGCCAGTCGCACAGCCAGGAGTTCTTCGGCAGCAGCGGGCCGTGCACGTATGTGCCGATCACGTTGGCGCGCCGGGCGCCCTCGAAGCCGCTGTGGCCATCGTTGCCGTGGCCGCGCAGCACGCGTCCGAGCGGCTCCTGGCCGGCGGCGAGCTGCGTGCGCCCGCCGTGGTTCTCGAAGCCGGCGATCGTGCCCTCGGCGGTCCGCACGGCCACGTTGCCGATCAATCGCGGAGCCTGCGCGCGGACGGTGTGCAGATCGAGCAGCCCGATGCCGGGGATCGTCTCCTCGCCGAGCTCGTAGGAGTGCCCGAGCAGCTGGTAGCCGCCGCAGACGCCGAGCACGACGGCGCCGCGCGCCGCGGCGGCGTGCAGCGCCGCGGCCTTGTGCTCGAGCAGGTCGCTCGCACAGCGGCGCTGGTCGGTGTCCTGCCCGCCGCCGATGTAGTAGAGGTCGTGCTCGTCGCGCAGCGGCTCGCCGAGGCCGCTTTCGTGCAACCGCCAGTCGATTCCGCGCCAGGCGCAGCGGCGCTCGAGCATCAGCAGGTTGCCGCGATCGGCGTAGATGTTCATCAGATCGGGATAGAGCGCGCACACCCGCAGGATCACGCCGCCACCCCCAGATAGACGATCTCGCTGCCGGCATGCTCGAGCGTCGGCGCGATCACCCGGCTGGCGAGCGGTTCGAAACCGGCGCTCACCGCCTCCCGCGAGAGCGTCGCGCGGTCGCATTCGGTGAGCGCGATCAGGTCGATCGCCGACTGCGAGCGGCCGCCGGCGATCCGGGTTCGGCGGCGTTCGAGCAGCACCGCCCCGTCGCGCCGGCGCAGCGCCGTCGGCGTGCTCTCGTAGCGCACCGCCCCGAGCGCGACCGCGTCGGGCTCCAGTTCGAGCTCGAACGGCTCGACGCCCTCGCCGAGCAGGGCCACGGCGAGCACGCCGCCCGCCGTCAGCGCACGCCGCGCGCAATCCAGGAACGGCGCGCGCTCGGCCAGCAGGTGGATCGTCTGCATCGGCACGATCACCAGCGACACCGGCGAGGCGAGCGTGAAGCGGCAGGCGTCGGCGCAGAGCACCTCGACGGGCAGCCCGCGGGCACGGCGCGCGAGCTCGGCCGCCAGCTCGCGGTCGCGTTCCAGCGCGATCACGCTGTGGCCGCTGCGGGCCAGCGACAGCGCGACCCGGCCGGTGCCGGCGCCGACGTCGAGCACGACGCCCGGGTGCGCCTGCGCCAAGGCATGCCAGTGGGGGAGGTCGGCGGTGTAGGCGCCGCACTCGAGGTCATGCCAGATCACGGCGTCGGTGCTCATCGGCGGGCCCATGAGCTCTGCGTCTGGCCGCTGCGGGCGAGCAGTTCGCGCAGCGCCAGCATCGCGGTGTAGGTGGGGAGCGCGTAGAGCTCGCCGTCGGCACACTCCAGTGCCTCGCGCAGGGCGCTAGCGAGCTCGGTGGTGACGCTGATGCGCTCGGTTGGCACTCCCGCGTACTTCAGGCGCAGCGCGAGCTCGGCCGCGCGCGTGCCGGAGCAGGTCGCGTGGCGCACACGCGGGGCGAGCGATTCGAAGTCCGCGTCCCAGATCCATGAGACGTCACGTCCGTCGGCGATCCTGTCGTTGAGGACGCCGAGCACGTCGTGGCTGCCGTGCTGCGCGCCGAGCAGCCGCAGCACCTCGTTCGCTCCGGCCGGATTCTTGATCAGCAGGATCGCCAGGTCGCGGTCGCCGACCCGGATCCGCTCGCCGCGGCCGAACACCGCCGAGGTTGCGGCGAGGCCGGCCGCGATCGTCGTGGGATCGATCTCCAGCGCGATCGCCAGCGCGGCGGCGGCCAGCGCGTTGTAGACGTTGTAGAGACCGGGGAGCGAGATCCGGGCCGTGGCGGCGCCGAATGGGGTACGCAGCTCGAATGAGGCGCCACGCAGGCCGTCCAGCCTGACGTCGTGAGCGCTCACGAGCGGCGTTGGGCGGCGCGCGCCGCATCCTGGGCAGGCATAGACCCCGAGATGGGCGATGTAGACGTGTGCGTAGGCGTAGGCGGCGCCACAGCGGCGACAGCGCTTGGAGTCCGACGCGTGAGGCAGGCCCGAGGCGCTGGCGGCCGCCGGATCTTCGATGCCGAAGTAGAGCGCGTCGGCGTGGTCGCGGCCGAGATCGGCGATCAACGGGTCGTCGGCGTTCAGCACGAGCCTCGAGGGAAGTGTCGCGACCAGTCCTGTCCAGCGCTCGCCGATCGTCTCGAGCTCGCCGTAGCGGTCGAGCTGGTCGCGAAACAGGTTTCCCAGCAGCAGCACGCGGGGCGACAGCGCCGTCGCGACCGAGTCGAGCCAGAACTCATCGACCTCGAACACGCCGAGCTGTGCGCCGGCGCCGGCGTCCAGCAGCGCCGACGCGATACCGCCGGCCATGTTCGCGCCGGCGACGTTGTGCACCGTGGCGATGCCGGCGGCGTCGAGGATCGCCGCGGCAAAGGCCGTAGTCGTCGTCTTGCCGTTGGTCGCCGACACGACGACGCTGCCGCGCGGCAGACGCGCAGCGAGCCGCGCGATGGCCGCCGGGTCCATCCTCAACATCAGCTTGCCCGGCAGGCTCGTGCCGCCGCGCCCGCCGGCGCGCAGAACGCGCCCCGCCCCGCGTGCGACCGCAGCCCGCAAATCCGGTGTCACGAGTGTGTCCAGCCCTGCTCGCCCATGAAAGCCACGACCTCCTCGGGTTGGCCGGTCACCACATAGGCGTCGATGATCGCGCCATCGATGTTGATCGTGATCGAGAGGCCCGATTCGACCGGGCGCACCTTGGAAATCAGCGCGACGGGTCGCCCGGCGCCCATCCGCGGCGTGACGCGGCCCGTGGCGACGCTGTGCACGGCAGGGTGGTCCGCGAGGCGGTCCAGCACGCGGCGGTAGCCCTTCGTTGACGAGTGCTTGTGGTGGGTGCGCTTGGGAGCCATCTCGATGCCCGACGCACGGCTGACGGCGATGGACTCCGGCGCGGGGGACCCGGCGCCGGCGCCGGTCGCCCGCTCAGGACCCGCCGGTGGCCTTGGCTCGCGCCGCCTTCTGGCGGCGGCGTCCGAACATCGCGAGGATCGCGATCACCGCGGCGTCGAGGATCACGCCGAGCAGCACGGCGGGGGGAAGACTGAGGCGCCCGGGGGCGAGCGAGATCAGCTCGACAACGCCTGTGCCCAGCGCGACGAGCACGATGACCCCGACGATCGCGACCGCGATCCCGCGCAGGCGCGCCAGGATGCCCATGCTCTTGGGCGGCGCGATCAGCCCCATCACGCGCAGTCCGAACAGCGCCCGTGCGGACGGAGCCTCCTGACCGAGCTTCTCGACCGCCGTCTTGAGGTCGCCGGCGCGGCGCTCGGCCAGCGCGAGCGAGGCGTCCGCCATCCGTCGGATCTGCATGCGCTCCTGCGGGTGCGTCGAGGCGACCATCGCCTTCTGGAACCAGCTGCGCGCCGCGTCCGCGTCGTAGCGCTCGGCGGCTCGGGCGCCGAGGATCGCGAACGCGACCGAGCGGTGTTTGCGCTCGGCCTCGAGCTGCTCATTGCTGCGCGTCTGCAGCTGCTCCATCACATCGGGGCCGACACGCTGTTCGAGGCGGATCTGTCGTTGCTTGGGTGGCACCCCTGCGTAGTCTACGGACCGCCGGCGGATATATTGGGCGCGATGAAGCTTCGATTGCAGCCGCTCCGCGGGCTCGCCGTGGTGCTCGTCGCGCTCGTGGCCCTCGCGCTGCCGGCGGGCGCGTCAGCCGCCGCGCCGTTCACCGGCGTGACCGGCTCGACGAGCTCCACCAGCCTCACGACGAGCACCTCGACGACGAGCACCGCGCCGCCGGTGACGCTGCCGACGACCACTGGCGGAGGGCTCTCGGCGCTCGATGACCTCGGCATCGTCCTGGCTGCGATCGTGGTCTTCGCCACGATCATCTACGTCATTCGCCGCGATGCCCACAGTCACGCGCCACGGCATGCGATGCGCGAGATCGACCGCGAGCGCGGCACCGTGGCGCCGCGCACGGAGCGGATCAAGCGCTCGCGCGCGAAGGCGAAGGCCGCGCGAAGGGCGCGGCGCTCCGGTCGCTAGCGGGACTAGCTGCGCGCCCGCCGCGCGACCTTGACGCGGTCGACCTTGCTCAGCACGACCTTGCGCAGTCGCACCGCGTCCGGGGTGACCTCCGCGCACTCGTCGCTGCGCAGCAGCTCCAGCGCCTGGTCGAGTGAGAGCTGGCGGTGAGGCACGAGCCGCACCAGCACATCCGCGGTTGAGGAGCGGATGTTCGTGAGGTGCTTCTCCTTCGAGGCGTTCACGTCAAGGTCGTCCGCGCGGGCGTTCTCGCCGACGATCATGCCCTCGTAGAGGGGGTCCCCGGGGCCGACGAAGAGCGTGCCGCGCTCCTGCAGGTTCATCAGCGCGAACTGCGCCGCGACGCCGTCGCGGTCGGCGACCAGCGCCCCGGTGGGGCGGTTGCGCAGCTCGCCGGCCCAGGGCTCCCAGCGGTCGAAGACGTGGTGCAGCAGCCCGGTGCCACGGGTCTCGGTGAGGAACTCGGTGCGAAACCCGATCAACCCGCGGGCGGGCACCAGATATTCCATCCGCACCCAGCCGGTGCCGTGATTGACCATCTGCTCGAGCCGGCCCTTGCGGAGTGCGACGAGCTGCGTCACGACGCCGACGTAGTCCTCCGGCACGTCGATCGCCAGCCGCTCGACCGGCTCGTGCACGCGACCGCCGATCTCGCGCGTCAGCACCTGCGGCTGGCCGACCGTGAGCTCGAACCCCTCGCGGCGCATGATCTCGACCAGCACCGCAAGTTGAAGCTCCCCGCGTCCCTGCACCTCCCAGGCGTCGGGGCGCTCGGTCTCGCCGACTCGCAGCGCCACGTTGCCGACCAGCTCCTGGTCGAGGCGGTTCTTGATCTGGCGCGCCGTCAGCTTGCTCCCACTGCGACCGGCCAAAGGCGAGGTGTTGATCCCGATCGTGACAGAGAGCGAGGGCTCATCGACCGTGATCACCGGCAGCGGGCGCGGATCGTCAAGATCGGCGAGCGTTTCGCCGATCGTCACCTCCGCGATGCCCGCGATCGCGATGATCTCACCGGGACCGGCCTCCTCCGCGTCGACGCGATCGAGCGCGTCGGTCACGTAAAGCTCGCCGATCACCGCGCGTGTGATCTCGCCGTCGGAGCGGCACCACGCCACGGCCTGGCCGCGGCGAACGCTCCCGTGGCGCACGCGGCACAGAGCAAGGCGGCCGACGTACGGGGAGGCGTCGAGGTTGGTCACGAGGGCCTGAAACGGGTGCTCCGGGTCGTGCAGAGGTGCGGGGATGCGCTCGAGCAGCAGGTCCATCAACGGCCCCAGGTCGGTGCCGACCGCGCCCTCCTCGAGCGCCGCCCAGCCGGCCCGCGCGTTGGTGTAGACGATCGGGAACTCGATCTGCTGCTCGTCGGCATCGAGATCGAGAAACAGCTCGTAGACCTCGTTCACGACCTCGCCGATCCGGGCGTCCGGGCGGTCGACCTTGTTCACGACGAGGATCACCGGCAACTGGGCGTCGAGCGCCTTGCGCAACACGAAGCGCGTCTGCGGCAGCGGTCCCTCGCTCGCGTCGACGAGCAGCAGCACGCCGTCGACCATCGTCAGACCGCGCTCGACCTCGCCGCCGAAGTCGGAGTGCCCCGGGGTGTCGATGATGTTCAGCTTGACGCCGCGGTAGCGCACCGAGGTGTTCTTGGCGAGGATCGTGATGCCCTTCTCGCGCTCGAGATCCATCGAGTCCATTACCCTCGAGACGACCTCCTGGTTGGCGCGAAACGCCCCGGACTGCCAGAGCATCGCGTCGACCAGCGTCGTCTTGCCGTGGTCGACGTGGGCGACGATCGCGACGTTGCGGATGTCTGTGCGGGGGGTCAGCACCGTAGACGAGCGTAGGTGATCGCACTACGCTCGGCGCTGCGCCCGCGCGGCCGGCGCGGCCCAAACTGGGGGGACCGGCTCGCAGCGGCGCTTCACGCGGACGCCGCGCACCCGCGAACGCCTAGCATTGGCGGGCTCGCCGCCCGCTCACCGAAAGGATCCCGGATGACCCTGGTCGCGCTGATCGACCCAAACACCTGCACCGCTCACGGCGACTGCGAGGAGATCGCGCCCGAGGTGTTCCGCGTGGAGGATGAGGTCGCGGTCGTGATCGGAACGGGCTCCGGGGAGCTGCTGATCGCCGCAGCGGAGGGTTGCCCGACGAGCGCGATCCGCATCGTCGAGCGCGAGACGAGGACGCAGCTCTACCCGTAGTGGGCTGCGCCGGTCAGCCCGGCAGAGGAGCGCCGGGCGGTGGTCGACCCCTGTGGGAGCCTGTCGCGGCACCGCGACCACCCCTGCAACGTCGCCGGCCGCCGGTGCACGCCCGGTATCCTTGCGGCTTCCGCCGTTCCGCGACGAGCATCGGGGCACGCATGGCGATGACGCCGCACGCAGCCGAGAACCAAGCCGCTCCCGGCGCTCCGCAAGACGGTGCCCACGAGATCATCCGCACCGTCGAGCTGACGAAGGTGTACGCGGGCACCGATTTCGCGGCCGTCGATCATCTCAACCTGAGCATCCAGGCCGGCGAGGTCTTCGGCCTGCTCGGCCCCAACGGCGCCGGCAAGACCACCACCGCCGGAATGCTGACGACGCGGGTGGTGCCAACCTCGGGATCCGCCTACGTCGGGGCGATCGACGTCGTTGCGCACCCCACGCTCGCCAAGCAGCTGATCGGCATCGTCTCGCAGCAGAACACGCTCGACCGCCAGCTGACGGTGCGCGAGAACCTCTACTTCCACGGCCGCCTGTTCGGCATCACCGCGCACGAATCCGGGCAGATCGCCGATCGGCTGCTGGAGCAGTTCCAGCTCTCGCGCTGGGCGAAGGCCTCGGTCTACGCGCTTTCGGGCGGGATGGCCCAGCGACTGATGGTGGCCCGCGCGATCTTCCATCGACCGGCGGTGCTGTTCCTGGACGAGCCGACCGCGGGACTTGACCCGCAGAGCCGCCTCGCGCTTTGGGAGATCCTCGGCGAGCTCAATCGCGACGGCCAGACGATCATGCTGACGACGCACTACATGGAGGAGGCCGACCAGCTGTGCGGCCGCGTCGCGATCATGGACCACGGCAGGATCCTCGCGCTCGACACGCCGCAGGCGCTCAAGCAATCGGTCGGAGTGGACACGATCGTCACGCTGAAAACCCGGGGCGACGGCGCGGCGCTGGCCGCTGCGGTGTCCGCGGAGCTGCCGTTCGTGACGCGAACCCGTGAGATCGAGGGCGGCGTCGAGCTCCACGTGCGCGATGCCGACCGGCTCGTACCGAGCGTCGTGAACGCGGCCGAGAGCGCCGGGTACGAGATCGTCGACCTGGCGGTGGCGGAACCGAGCCTCGAAACCGTCTTCATCAACCTCACCGGCAAGGACCTGCGCGAGTGAGCACCGAGCCGATCGCCGCGACCGAGCCGCCGGTCTCGCACCGGATTCTCGCCACGCCGGCGCGCAGTGCCGCGGCAGCCAGCCGCGTCGCGTTGCGCGCGCTGATCGTGCGCGACCTCGTCGTGCTGCGCAAGCACTCTGTGGAGTTCGTGATCCGCACCGTGATCCAGCCGTTCCTCCTGGTGTTCGTCTTCCTCTACGTCTTTCCGAGCATCGGCCAGGGCGTCGGCGCCGGGCACGGAGCGGTCGCGGAGTCGCGCTTCGCGACGGTGCTCGTCCCGGGCGTCGTTGGGATCTCGATCATGTTCCAGGGCATCCAGGCGGTCGCGCTGGCGCTCGCGACCGAGTTCGGCTACACCCGCGAGATCGAGGATCGCGTGCAGGCCCCGTGTCCGATCTGGCTCGTGGCGCTCTCGAAGGTGCTTTCCGGCGCGGCGCAGGGGCTGCTCGCCGCGTTGATCGTCTTCCCGATCGCGGCGGTCGTGCACGCCCCGGGGGTGCACGCTCACCTCGCGGCGCACTGGGCGATCGTGGTCACGGTGATCCCGCTCGCATGCGTGATGATGACCTCACTGGGACTGCTGCTCGGAACGGCGTTCGAGCCGCGCAACATCGGTCTGATGTTCGGGTTCGTGGTGCTGCCGATCACCTTCCTGGGCGGCACCTATTACCAGTGGAACCGCCTGTCCCCGCTCACCGTGGGCGGGATCCACTGGCTGCAGATCATCGTCCTCTTCAACCCGCTGATCTACGTCAACGAGGGCCTGCGCGCCGGGCTCACGTCGAACGGGCAGAACATGCACCTCTACGTCATCTACCCGGCACTGATCGGCTTCTGCGCGCTGTTTCTCACGCTCGGGCTGCGCAACTTCCGCAAACGCGTGCTGAGCTGAGTTGGCGGCGGCGCGCCCGTGCGCGAGTGGAGTGCGCGCGTGCGTGTGCGCGAGTGCGAGTGCGAGTGGGCGAGTGCGCGTGTGCGCGACGCCCCGGGGCGGCGGTCATCCGCTCGGCGCCACCGCGGCGCCGGACAGTGTTCGAGCGCGTCCCGCGCCCGCGCCACAGAGCGCCTGCGGCACGAGGATCGCCATCAGCACGATCAGGGAGACGGTCCACGAGCCGCTCGCGTCATGCAGCGCGCCGATCACGAGCGGCCCGGCCGCGGCGAGCAGGTAGCCGCCGCACTGCACGTGCGTCGACAGGCCCGCGGTCAGCCGTGCGGAGCCGCTGCGCAGCACGATCATCGTCAGCGCGAGCGGGAAGCACGCTCCCTGGCCGAAGCCGATCAGGACTGCCCACAGCGCCGGAACGCCGGCGGGGGCCAGCAGGAGACCGCCGTAACCCACCAAGGTGATCGCGGTGAGGGCCACGGCGAGTCGACCCTGATCGCGAAGGCGCGTGGCCAGTGACGGAACCGCCAGCGCTGCCGGCACCGCCATGATCCCGCTCAGCCCGAGCAGCAAGCCCGCGTTGGTGCTGTCGATGCCATGGGCTTCGAAGATGCTCGGCAGCCAGGCGACGGTGGCGTAGAAACCCCACGACTGCGCTGCGAAGAAGAGCGTCAGCTGCCACGTCAGCCGGTGGCGGGTGACGTCGCGCATCCGCGCGTGGCCGCCGTCCTCCGGCGCTGGCGCCGGCGCCGGCGCCGGCACGCCGCTGCGAAGCTGTGGCAGCCACACGACCAGCGCCACGATCGCCGGCGCCGACCAGATCGCCAGCCCGCCGCGCCAGCCGCGGCCGATCACATGCGCAAGTGGAACCGTCACGGCGGCCGCCACGGCGGCCGTGGCGACGAGCGCCGTCGTGTAGAGGGCGCTCACCGTGCCGACACGCGAGGCGAAGCTGCGCCGGACCACGACCGGGAGCAGCACGTTCCCGCACGCGGCACCCGCCGCAGCGAGCGTCGTGCCGGCGAACAGCAGCACCACGCCGCCGCTGACCCGGGCCAGCAGGCCCGCGATCACGGCGCAGAGGATCAGCGCCACCGTCCGAGCAATGCCGAGCCGGCGCTGTAGCGGCGCGGCGAGGGGGGCGATTGCGCCAAAGCAGAGCACCGGGATCGTCAACAGCAGGCCGGCAGCGGCACCGGACAACCGCAGTCCTGCGTCGATCTGGTGAATCACCGGGCCGACGCTCGTCGCCAGCGGGCGCATGTTCGCCGCCATCAGCACGACGCCGACGAGCAAGAGCGGGGAGGGAGCGGCCGTGGTCCGCGCGGGGATCCCGGGGGGGAGCGGCCCCGGCGGCGCGGACGCCGTCGCTCGCCTCGTGGGCCGCGCCGGCAAGTCCGTCACGCGCCCATCATAGAACGCCCGGGGGGCGGCTTTCGCCCGCGCCCGCGCGGCGCCGAAGCGACGGCGACCCGCGCATGGAGGAATATTCCCCTCTGTCATGCCGAAGCGCTCGCTCTCGCCGCTCGTCCTGCGCGCCCCGCGCCCGTCGCTCGCCGTTGGGGTGGCCGTCGCGCTGGCGGCGATCGTGGTTGAGACGCTTGCGGTCTATCCGCTTGCGCATATCGCGCCGGTCGTCTCGCTTGGCGTCGTCTACCTGATCGGTGTCGTGGTCGTGTCGACCTACTGGGGGATCCAGCTCGGTTTTGCCACCGCCCTGCTGAGCGCGTTGGCCTACAACTACTTTCACCTCCCGCCGGTCGGGCGTCTCACGCTCGCCGACGACCGCAACTGGGTTGCGCTGGCGTCGTTCGTCGTCGTCGCTGCGGCGACCGGCCTGGTCGCGGATCTCGCGCGCGCCCGTGCCGAGGAAGCCGACCTGCGTCGCCGCGAGGCCGACCTGGCCACGGAGATCGCGCACACACTGCTGGCCGGCGCGGATCTCGACGACGCGCTCGCGACGACGGCGCAGAGACTCGCGGCGGCGATCGGCGCCTCCTCGGCGGCAATCGAGCGTGGCGTCGTCGACGGTGATGGGCGTCGCGCAACCTTCGCGCTGCGTGAGGGCGAGCAGGTCATCGGAACGCTCGCACTGCCGGTGGCCTTCGCGGCGACTGACCGTGAGCGGATCGTTGAGCGGATCGTCCCGGCTCTGCAGTCGGTGCTGGCGGCCGCGCTGCACCGCGCCGAGCTGCAGGCGGAGGTGATCGAGACCGCCTCGTTGCGACGCAACGACGAGATGAAGACAGCCCTGCTGCGCTCGGTCTCCCATGATCTGCGAACGCCGCTGACAGCGATCCTGAGCGCGGCGGCGGCGCTTGACCCCCAGCGCCCGGACGCCGAACAGGTTGCGGAGGTGCGTGAGGTCGTGTTGGAGGCGGCGACCAGGCTGGCGGGGCTCGTGGAGAAGCTGCTCGACCTCTCGCGACTGCAGTCGGGGGCGCCGCAGCAGCACGTCGGCGCGTACTCGCTCGACGAGGTGATCGGCGAGGCGGTCGAGCACGTCGCCGCCGATCGCAGGCTCGTACGCGTCTCACTGGATGACGACCTGCCGCTGCTCGAGGGCGATCCCGGCCAGCTCGAGCGCGCCTTCGCCAATCTGATCGAGAACGCGGTGCGCTACTCCGGCGACAAGCCCGTCTCGATTCGCGCGCGCACGGTTTCGGGCCGGGTGCGCATCCGGATCGTCGATCAGGGGCCGGGAATTCGCGCCGGCGAGCTCGAGCGCATCTTCCTGCCGTTCTACCGCTCGCCGGGCCAGCCGTCCTCACATCAGGGCGCGGGCCTCGGCCTGGCGATCGCGAAGGGCTTCATCGAGGTCAACGGCGGACGTCTCTCCGTCGAGTCCCTGCCCGGGCAGGGCACAAGCTTCATCATCGAGTTCCCACTCGGCACGCACGCGCGTGAGGGCGCGGCGGCCTGATGGCGGCAGAGCGGATCCTGGTCTGCGACGACGATCCGCAGATCCTGCGCGCGCTGCGCCTCGTGCTCCGCGGGGCGGGCTACGAGGTGCTGACCAGCGCCACGGCGGAGGAGGCGCTGGACCGCGCCGCGGTCGGCGGCCCGCACGCCGCGATCATCGACCTGATGCTGCCGGACCGCCCTGGGATCGAGGTCTGCAGGGAGCTGCGTGGTTGGAGCGAGCTGCCGATCATCGTGCTGTCGGCCGTGACCGACGAGCAGGCGAAGATCGAGGCGCTGCAGAGCGGCGCCGATGACTACGTGACCAAGCCGTTCGCGCCGGGGGAGCTGGTCGCTCGGGTGCAGGCCGTGCTGCGCCGGGCCGGCCGCGCCGCGGTCGAGCCCACGATCGAGGCCGACGGCCTGGTGATCGACATCGCCGCCCACGCGGTCACGTTGGACGGTCGGGAGGTCCACTTGACGCCGCTCGAGTTCGCGCTGTTGCGGGCTCTCGCCGTCAATCGCGGCCTGCTGATGACGCACCGCAAGCTGTTGACCGAGGTCTGGGGGCCGGAGTACGCCGATGCGACGCCCCTGCTGCGCACGCACATCGCGAACCTTCGCCGCAAGCTGGCGAGCGGAGCGGAGCGGCCGCGCTACATTCGTACCGACTCGGGGATCGGCTACCGCTTCAGCGCCTGACGCAGACGGCGCCCGCCGGCGCCGCGGCTACCAGGTTCCGCCCGAGGCGCCGCCGACGCAGCCACCGTCGATCACGCCGGAGGCGACCGCGACGCCGCCCGGCCCCAGGCAGGTGCGCGTGAGCGCCCCGTTTGCCGTGCGGCTGATCTGATACTCGTCCCCGCTCGTCGCCTGTGTGGTCAGCGTGTAGGTGTTGGCGGTGGTGGACACCGACAGCAGGAACGCGTTGTTGAACCCTGCGGTTGTCTGGATCGTGGCCTCGTAGCTCGCGAGCGCCGAGGGAGTGTTGCAGCTGGTGTAGACCGCGCCATGGTCGATGGCGCAGGTCTCCAGGGCAACCTGGGCTGTATGCGCGAGCTCCTTGGCGCCGGCATCGCTCGCCTTGCCCTTCTGGTTGAGGAACGACGGGATCGCGATCGCGGCGAGGATCGCGATGATCAAAATCACGACGAGCAGCTCGATCAGCGAGAATCCACTCTCATCCGCGGGCCTCGGACGCGGCGGCGACGGCACCATGAGGCTGGTATCGGTATATCCGGACGGCGCCTGAAGCGCCTCGCGGCTTCGGTGGACGTTCCTCCGACTAGCGCTTGACTACCTGCCGGCGCCCGCGGCGCCGGGGCCGCAGCGAGTCGAGGTCGACCTGCGTGCCCGGGCGGATCACGATGATCTCGCCGGGCACGTTCTCCAGCAGCCAGCTGATCTCGTCTGGCAAAAGGCCGGTCGTGCCGCTGTCCGCGGCGGTCACGACCGTCGTGTCGAAGTTTTCGTGCTCGACGAGCTCGCGGATCGCGTGGCGATAGCTGCGCCCGCGCTCGATCCGCGAATCGACCGCGACGCCTGAGCGGACGGCGCGCTGCTCGATCGCTTCGAGCAGCGGCAGGGCGCTGTCGCACTGCACGGGTAGCGCCGCGTCGAGCGGCAGGTGCATCGGGACTCGGGCGAGGTAAACCGGCACGAGTGTCGCGTCGTCGATCTGCGCGATCCTCAGGGCCGCGTCCAGGCCGCGTTGCGACAGCTCGGTGCCGAGGAACGGGAAGAGGATCCGGCCGGCCGCGTTGGCGCGCGGTGTGACGCCGTGGCGGCGGCGTTCGCGCAGCGCCACGGCGCCGAGCGCGACGACGGCCACGGCGAGGATCACAACGAGCACGGTCATGTTTCTCCGTTCGGTCGCTGCGTCCGGTCGGCGACGATGCGCAGGTCGACACCGGGCAGGGCGCGCAGGATCTGAAAGAGCAGCGAGGGCTGTGTGAGGCGCTGCCAGCCGCTGCGCGGCGGCGGCGTCCCCATCAGGATGTAGGTCGTCCCGCGCTCCTGGGCGACGCGCGTGATCACGTCGATCATCACGTCGCCCTCCTCCACGAGCACGTGCGCGCCGAGCACGGACGCGAGCCGGCGCACCGCCGCCAGCTCGGCGCTCCCCTCCTGGCGCATGAGCCGGCCCGGTTTGACGATCCAGAGCAGGTCGAGCTCCGCGCCGAGCCGCTGCGCGGAGCGCCAGGCGCGACGCACCACGCGCTGAGACTGTGGCGAAAGCGTGATCAGCGCCAGCAGCCGCTCGCCGACGGCCTGCGGCGCGGCGGTGCGAGCGAGCCGATCCTCGCGTCCGGTCGCGCTGGGAACCAGCCGCTTGGCCTCGACCTCCTGCGCGACCTGGCGCAGGGCGACCTCGCGCAGCGCCGAGAGGTTCTCGATCCGGAAGAAGTTGCTGAGCGCCGTCTCGATGCGATCGGCGCGGTAGATCTTGCCGGCGCGCAGACGCTCGATCAGCGCCTCGGGGGGAATGTCGACGAGCACGAGCTCATCGGCCTGGGCCAGCACGGAGTCGGGGATCGTCTCGCGCACGCGCGTGGAGGTCAGCTCGGCGACCTGGTCGTTGAGGCTCTCCAGGTGCTGGACGTTGACCGTCGAGAAGACGTCGATGCCGGCTTCGAGCACGCTCTGCACGTCCTCCCAGCGCTTCGCGTGCTCGACGCCCGAGGCGTTGGTGTGAGCCAGCTCGTCGATCAGGCAGAGCTCCGGTGAGCGCGCCAGGATCGCCGGCAGGTCCATTTCCTCGACCGGTGTGTCGCGGTAGGTGATCCGACGCCGCGGAATGATCTCGAGGTCGCGGGCGAGGTCCTCGGTCTCGCGGCGGCCGTGCGCCTCGAGGTAGCCGATCACCACGTCGCGGCCGTTCTCCGCCTCGCTGTAGCCCTCCTGCAGCATGCGGTACGTCTTGCCGACGCCGGCAGCCATGCCGAGAAAGACGCGGTGCGATCCTCGGCGGGTTGCGACGCTCACTGCTTCGCGGCCGCTAGCCGCCGAGGAGGTTGTGGACGACCAGGTCGATGAGCTTGATCCCGATGAATGGGGCGATGATCCCACCCAGGCCGTAGATCCACAGGTTTCGCCGCAGCAGCGCGCTCGCACCGATTGGGCGGTAGCGCACGCCGCGCAGCGAGAGGGGGATCAGCAGGGGGATCACGATCGCGTTGAAGATGATCGCCGACAGGATCGCGGAGTTGGGTGTGCCGAGCGACATGATGTTGAGCACGTGCAACGGACCCTTGACGGTGCCGGCGGCGTAGGTGGAGATGAAGATCGCCGGCAGGATCGCGAAGTACTTGGCGACGTCGTTGGCGATCGAGAAGGTGGTGAGCGCGCCGCGCGTGATCAGCAGCTGCTTGCCGACCTCGACGATTTCGATCAGCTTCGTCGGGTTGGAATCGAGGTCGACCATGTTGCCGGCCTCGCGGGCGGCCTGGGTGCCGGTGTTCATCGCCACGCCGACGTCGGCCTGTGCCAGGGCGGGCGCGTCGTTGGTCCCGTCTCCGGTCATCGCCACCAGGCGACCGGTGGCCTGCTGCTCCTTGATCAGCGCGAGCTTGGCCTCCGGGGTGGCCTCGGCGAGGAAGTCGTCGACGCCTGACTCCTCGGCGATCTTGGCGGCGGTCAGGCGGTTGTCGCCGGTCACCATGACGGTGCGGATGCCCATCGCACGCAGCTGGTCGAAGCGCTCCCTCATACCCTCCTTGATCGTGTCCTTGAGGTAGACGACGCCGAGCACCTGGCTGTCGCGGGCGACGGCCAGCGGCGTTCCGCCCTCGCGGCCGATGCGGTCGAGTTGGGCCTGGAGCTCCGGTGGCGCCTCGCCGCCCTCCTTGCGGGCGAACTCGATCACGGCGTCCCCGGCGCCCTTGCGCAGCTGCTGGCCGTGCCAGTCGACGCCGCTCATCCGCGTCTGTGCGGTGAAGGGCACGAAGGTCACGTCGTTGCCGGTCATGTCGTGCTCGCGGATGCCGTACTGCTTGGCGAGCACCACGATCGAGCGGCCCTCGGGCGTCTCGTCGGCGAGCGAGGCCAGCTGTGCGACCTCGGCCAGCTCTGCCTCGGTGACGCCCGGCATCGGGATGAACTCCGACGCTTGGCGGTTGCCGAGCGTGATCGTTCCAGTCTTGTCGAGCAGCAGCACGTCGATGTCGCCGGAGGCCTCGACGGCACGGCCCGAGAGGGCGAGCACGTTGCGGCGGACCAGGCGGTCCATGCCGGCGATCCCGATCGCCGACAGCAGCGCGCCGATCGTCGTGGGGATCAGCGCGACCAGCAAGGCGATCAGCGTAGTTTCGGAGATTGGGGTGTGCGCGAACAGCCCGAACGGGCGCAGCGTCGCGACGACGATCATGAAGATCAGGGTGAGGCCGGCGAGCAGGATGTTGAGCGCGATCTCGTTCGGCGTCTTGCGGCGCTCGGCGCCCTCGACGAGCGCAATCATGCGGTCGAGGAACGACTTGCCGGGCTCCTGTGTGATCTCGACGAGGATCCGGTCCGAGGTCACCCGCGTGCCGCCGGTGACGGCGCTGCGATCGCCGCCGGACTCGCGGATCACGGGTGCGGACTCGCCGGTGATCGCCGACTCGTCGACCGTCGCGATGCCCTCGATCACGGTGCCGTCGCCAGGGATCACCTCGCCGGCGAGGACGACGACGATGTCGCCGCGTGAAAGCTCCGCCGCTGGACGGGTGCTGCCGTCCTGCATGGTCGCGATCGTTTCCTTGCGCATCGAGCGCAGGGTGTCGGCCTGGGCGCGCCCGCGACCCTCCGCGAAGGCCTCGGCCATGTTCGCGAAGACCACCGTCAGCCACAGCCAGATCGAGATCGCGAAGGTGAACCAGGACGGCTCGTAGCCGCCGAGCGACTTGCCGCCGCCGAGCTGGATGAACCACGTGATCGTCGTGATCACGGCGCCGATTTCGACGACGAACATCACCGGGTTGCGGATCTGCACGCGGGGGTCGAGCTTCTTCAGGCTGTCGAGCAGCGCGCGCACGACGATGTCGCGCCGGAAGAGCGAGATAGCGCGCCGCTCGGAGGTTGCAGGCTGCGTCGACATCTGTTTACTTGCTCCCTGAGAGGCGGTCGAGGGCGAGGTTGAGTTCCAGCACGTCCACGCCTGGCTCGCCAAGGAAGCCGAGGCTGCGAGCGGTGGTGTAGGTGGCGACCAAGCGCTCGACGGTGCTCAGCGGCAGGCCGCGGACCGCGGCAATGCGGTACGCCTGGATCTTCGCGTTGGCGACGGAGATGTCGGGATCGATACCCGACGCCGAGCTGTCGGCAGCATCGACGGGGACCTGTGCGGCGCTTGTCACGGCCGGGTCGTAGGGCTTCTTGTTCGGCCCGATGTTGAGCGCGAGGTAGCTCTGGATGTTGCCGGCGATCTCGAGCTCTGTCGCCTTGTTGTTGGGGCCGAGGTTCGAGAACGTCGAACCTGCCGCGTTGTCGGCCGGCAGCGTCGCGGATGGGCGTGTCTGGAAGTAGCGCGGGTCGGGCTGGGTCTGGGGGGCTCCCTTGACGACGAGTTGCTTGCCGTTCTTGCCGAGGATCGGCTCGTAGAACTGCTGACCGATCAGCGCCGAGCCGACGACGACGCCGTTTCGCTTGATCAGCGAGCCGTTTGCCTTGCCGGGGAAGATCCCCTGGGCCAGGCCGGTCATCAACAGCGGGTAGGCCAGGCCGAGCACGATGGTGAGGACCACCATCGAGAGGAAGCCGTTGCGAAGTTCGCGACCCATCAGCCGTAGAGGTGTCCGGTCAGGGCCTGAACGATCGGGCCGAGCAGGAGGGCTGGGAAGAAGGTGAGCGCGCCAACCAGGATGATCACGCCGATCAGCAGCACGACGAAGGTCCCGTTGTCGGTTCGCATCGTGCCGAGCCCGGCGGGGCTCACGCGCTTGCCCGCGAGCGTGCCGGCGATCGCGAGCGCGAAGACGATCGGCGCGTAGCGCGCGAACATCGCGGTGAAGCCGCCGAGCAGGTCCGCGAAGAGGTATCCGTGCGAGCCCGCGTTGCCGGCGTTGGGCTGGAAGAAGCCGGTGTAGCCTGCGAACGCAGAGCCGTTGTTGTTGGCCTGAGACAGGTAGGCGTAGAAGGTCTCCGAGAACCCCTGTGGGCCGGGTTCGAAGATCGACGCTCGTCCGGCGGCGCTGGCGGTGGCGAGCGCCGTCGAGAAGAGCGCGGCCAGCGGCGTGATCAGGATCCCGATCGCGACCAGCTTGATCTCCTTCGCCTCGACCTTCTTCCCGAGATACTCAGGCGTGCGCCCGACCATCAGGCCGCCGATGAACACCGCGAGCAGGACGTACTCGAGCATCGAATAGAGGCCGGTGCCGACGCCGCCGAAGATCACCTCGCTGGCCGACAGGTTGGCGAAGGGGATTGCTCCACCCAGGCCGGTGTACGACTCGATCGAGCTGTTGACCGCGCCGCACGAGGTCACCGTCGTGACGACGTCGAAGAGCGCGGAGTTGGCGATGCCGAAGCGCTGCTCCTTGCCCTCCATGTTGCCGCCGGTGGAGTCAGAGATCACCTGCGTGTGCAGGCCCGCGGCGTGCTGCGCCGGGGACCCGTGTGCCTCGGCGGCGTAGGCCACCGTCACGCCTGCGAAGAAGAGCACGAACATCGTGCCGAAGATCGCCATCGCCTGGCGGCGTGAGCCGACCATACGCCCGTACATCCAGACCAGGCCGGCGGGGATCAGCAGCACGAGCCACATCTCGTAGAAGTTCGTGAAGCCGTTGGGGTTCTCGAACGGGTGCGCCGAGTTGACGTTGAAGAAGCCGCCGCCGTTGGTGCCCAGCTCCTTGATCACCTCTTGCGAGGCGACCGGGCCCATCGCGATCGTCTGGACGATGCCGCTGATGCCGTGCGCGGAGACGTAATGAGCGATGTTGTCCGGCACGCCCTGGGAGACGAGGATCAGCGCGCTGATGATCGAGATCGGCAGCAGCACGTAGAGGATCGTCTTGACGAGATCTGAGTAGAAGTTGCCGAGGCTCTTGCCGCTTCGGCCGATGATGCCGCGGACCAGCGCGACCGCGACGACGATCCCGACGGCCGCCGAGGCGAAGTTCTGCACCGTCAGCCCGAGCATCTGGCTGAAGTAGGTGAGCGTCGTCTCGCCGCCGTAGTACTGCCAGTTCGTGTTGGTCAGGAACGACGAGACCGTGTTGAACGTGACGTCCCACGGCGCGGCGTGGAAGGTGACCCCGCCATAGTTGTTCCACGGCTGGACGCTCGCCGTGCGCAGGATCACGTAGAGGATGATCCAGCCGGCGAGCGAGAAGATGATCAGGCTCCGCGCGTAGGCCTTCCAGTCCTGCTCGCGCTTGGGATCGACGAAGAAGCAGCGGTAGAGCAGGCGCTCGAAGCCGCCGAAGACCGGCGTGAGGAACACGCGCTCGCCCGTATAGACCTTGGCCATGTAGCGGCCGAGGAACGGGGAGGCGACGATCAGGGCCGCGCAGAAGACGAGGATCTGCAGCCAGCCGTTGACGGTCATCGCCTAAAACTTCTCCCCGCGCACCAGCGCGTACATCAGGTACAGGCAGATCAACACCGAGACGACCAGGCCAAAGAAGTCGGCGGCGCTCATGTGCGCCACGAAGTAGGCGAGCGTCGTCATACGCGGTCGGCTGCTTCGATCATCAGCAGGAGCACGCCGAAGGCGACGATCCCGAGGACGATCCCGAGGAGGTCGTTCACGTCACCGAGCGTAGGTTCGTCCGCGTGTAGGCCGCATCAAGATGTGCAGTGGCGGCATGTAGATTTCGTCAAGATCTCTAAAGTGGCCGAGATCCAGGAGATTCAGATCAGCGGCGGGACGATCCGACTCGGGCAGCTGCTGAAGCTCAGCGGCATCGCCGAATCCGGCGGCGACAGCAAGGCGCTGCTGCTGACCGAGGTCGTATGCGTGAACGGAGTCCCCGAGACGCGGCGCGGGCGCCAGCTGCACGACGGCGACCTCGTCGAGGCACGGGGGGAGGGCGCGCGGGTGGTGGCCCGATGAGGCGCGGCGCGGCCGTCGCGGTGGTGGTGGTTGTCGTGGCGACCCTCGGATTGGCCGCGCTCGCGGGCGCGGACCCGCCGACCGGGACGGTGGCGAGCTATCCGATTGCGACCGGGCCGACCGGGCCGACCGGATCGTCGGGACCGACCGAGGCCCCGGAGGGGATCGCCGCCGGCTCAGACGGGAACCTCTACTTCACGGAGGCGACAACGCCGAATGTCGACGGCGGGTTCATCGGCAGCGTCGGCACGACGGGCTCGGCGACCGGCACGATCACCGAGCCGGCCGGGGCGACCGGTTTGGAGGGCCCGGACACGATCGCGCCGGGCGTCCCCGGCACGATGTGGTTTACGGAACCCCGCAGGGACGGCGCGGTCGACGAGCTCAACGTCTCGACCGGGACGGTCACGCTGGCGCCTGTGCTGCCCCAGGACTTCCATGACCCGGGCGGCGTCGCCGTCGATTCGCAGGGCAACGTCTGGGCAACGGTCACCGGCGACTCAAGCTTCATAGCCGAACTTGCGGCTCCGTATGACGAAGACACCTGGCAGCAGTTCGATCTCGGCAGCGTTGACATTGACCCCGGTTCGATCGTGCTCGGACCCGACGGGAACATGTGGTTCACCGAGCAGGGCGCCGACGAGATCGGCACGATCACGACGGGAGCGTCACCGACGATCACCGCGTACCCGACCTCGGGTGCGCTTCCGCCTGGCCAGCTCGGCAACATCATCCTCGGCCCCGACGGCAACCTCTGGGTTGGCGTGGCCGCCGTCAACCAGGTGGACCAGGTCAACGCCGGCGTCGTCCTCGGCGGGAGCCAGTGGCTCGGAATGGCTGCGGCGGCGCTCAGGGAGCAGTCCGCCCTGGTGCGGATCACGCCGGCCGGCGTCGTTACCACGTTCCCCCTACCGACGGGTTCGAACCCCGGCGCGACCGCGAATCCCGACGTGCTAGCGGCCGGACCCGACGGCCGGCTCTGGATGCCCGACGTTCCCGGGACCGACGGCGGCCTCACCGCTTTCACGACGACCACCGGCGCCTTCGCCACATACCCTGGCGTCGTACCCACGCCGGACAGGGTCAGCTCGGTCGTCAGAGACCCCGGCGCCGCCGACTCCCTGTGGCTGACGGACCAGACCGCCAACACGGTCGACAACGTGCCGCTGACGCCACCCACGACCACCCCGCCGCCGACGACGACCACGAGCACGACGACGACGACGTCGTCGACCTCGACGGCGGCTCCACCGACGCTCACGGCCGTCCTCACGCCGGTCTCGGCGGTGACGACGGCCGGCTCGACGCTGTCGGGCACGATCTCGGAGCCCGCCGGCAGCCCGACCACGGCCGTCAGCTACGACTTCGAATACGGCACGAGCACCGCCTACGGATCGTCGACGACACCTGTCACGGTCAGCCTCACGCCGGCCGGCATCGCCGTGAGCGCGACGCTGACCGGCCTGACGCCGTACACGACGTACCACTACCGGCTGGTCGCGAGCGACTGCTCAGCCGCGAGCTGTCAGGCCGTGTCGGGCGATCAGAGCTTCACCACCGGCTCGACGCTGCAACCTCAGCTGAACACCAGCGTTGGCGCCACCACCACGGCGGGCAGCGTGCTGATCGAGCTGCCCGGGAAGCACCACTTCATCCGCCTTTCCGCGGGTCAGCTGATCCCGCTCGGCGCGACGATCAACACGCTCCACGGGACGGTGCTGATACAGAGCGCGACCGGTCCGGGAGAGCTGGCGAGCGGCCTCTTCTCGGGCGGCCTGTTCACCGTCACGCAGCGGCCCGGAACGACCGTCACGCTGCTGACGCTCGCGAGCTCCTTCAAGGCCTGTGTCGCGAAGCCGGTCGCGCACGCCGCGGTCGAGTTCTCGAAGAAGTCGAAGAAGCCCAAGAAGCCGAAGAAGTCGAAGAAGCCCAAGAAATCGAAGAAGGTTGTCAACCAGGTGTTCGGCAACGCCCACGGCCAGTTCTCCACGCGCGGGCACTACGCCACCGCCGCCGACGAGGGAACGAAATGGCGGACCGCGGACCGCTGCGACGGCACCCTGATCGCCGTGACCCTCGGCCGGGTGACGGTGACCGATCGTGTGCGCCATCGCACCTTCGTCCTGAGGGCGGGGCATCACTACCTCGCGGGGTCGCGCTGAGCCGCTCGACGGGTCGTTCGCACCGGCTACACTCGCTCACGTCGTGACCGCGTCACCGCGCAACGGGCACAGCGACACGGAACGGTCCCCGTCGGTTCGCTCGGGGGGTGAGGTGAAGGAGCGCCTGTCCGCCGAACGCACGGGCCGGGCGTTCCTCGTGCTGCGCGACGACGCCGAGCAGCAGCGGATCGTTGCACTCGACGGCGAGGCGAAGCCTCGGATAACCGTTGGACGAAGCGAGCGCGCCGACGTCGCGCTCTCGTGGGACGGCGAGGTCTCACGCCTGCATGCCGAGATCGAGTGCGCCGCGGGGGAGTGGATCGTGCTCGACGATGGCCTCTCGAGCAACGGCACCTTCGTGAACGGCCAGCGCATTTCGGGTCGCCGGCGCCTCGCCGACGGGGACGCGATCCGGGTCGGTGCGACGGTGATGCTCTTCCGCAACCCGCTCGCGGGGCCCGCGCCGACGGTGCGCGGATCTGTCGGTGTGACGTTCGAGCAGCTCAGCGACACGCAGCGTCGCGTGCTGGTGGCGCTCTGCCGCCCGTACGCGGGTTCGCTGCACCTCGCGTCGCCGGCCAGCAACCAGCAGATCAGCGAGGAGCTGTTCCTCAGCGTCGACACGGTGAAGGCGAACCTGCGCGCGATGTATCAGTTGTTCGGCGTGGCGCGCCTGCCACAGAACCAGAAACGCGCGCAGCTCGCCGAGCGAGCGATCACGTGGGGCCTGGTCGGTTCCGAGCGCTAGCGCGCGCGGCTGCGGCGGCGCCACGGCTTCGGCTGCCGGGGGCAATGCTCGGCGTGGCGCTGGTCGCCCTGCTCGCGGGCTACGGGACCTGGCACACCAGCTTCGGCAACAACCTCGAGTTGCAGACGATCGACGCGCGCATCAGCCTGCGCGGAACGCAGAAGCCCTACCCGGGCGTCGTGATCGTCGCGATCGACGTCAAGACGCTCGAGACCTCGCGGTTCGGCACCTTCCCGTTCAAACGCATCTACGACGCGGAGATGATCGACCGCCTGCGCAGGGACGGCGCGAGAACGATCGCCTACGACCTCATCTTCGACAGCGCCAGCGACTACCCGCAGTACGACCTCGACCTGTTGAAGGCCGCCGAGCGCGCGCACGGCCATCTTGTCCTCGCCGCGCAGGCCTCCGACATCAACGGCAACGGAACCACCAACGTGCTCGGCGGCGTCGCCAATCAGCGGCTCGCGGGCGTCAGCGTCGGCATGGCGCTGTTCGACGAGGACAGCGACGGCGCCGTGCGCCGCGTGCCGGAGCAGGTCGGGGGCGTGCCGAGCTTCGCGGTCGCGGCGGCCCGCGACGCCGGCTTGCCGGCGCGTGCGCTGCGCTCGGATTTCGACAACGGATTCCAGTGGATCGACTTCCCCGGGCCGGCCGGGACCGTGAGGTCCTACTCGTTCTCCGACGTGCTCTCAGCGGGCTTCAACCCCGCGCTGGTGCGTGGGCGGATCGTCGTCGTCGGCGCGACCGCGGGCGACCTGCAGGACACCCACACCGTCGACTACGGCCCCAACCTGCCGATGACCGGCCCGGAGCTCGAAGCTGACGCGATCTCCACGTTGATGACCGGCGCGGCCCTGCGCCCCGCGTCCGCAGCGGTCAACTGGCTGCTGGTGATCGTGGCGGCGCTGCTCTTGCCGGCGCTCGCACTGCGTCGTGTGCGCTGGCCGCTGCTCGTCTGGACGGGACTCGCCGCCGCCGCGGCGCTGCTTGTCGGGACCCAGCTCGCCTTTGACGGCGGAACGATCAACCTGCTGATCCCGGTGCTCGCGGCGCTGGTCGTCAGCGGCGCCGGCGCCGTGCTGATCCCGCTCGCCGTCGAGCGTCGCGAGCTCGCGCTGCTGCGCTACCGCTTCGCCCGCTTCGATCCGAGCGTCGTCGATGCGGTGCTCGCCGATCCGGGGATCGCGCTGCGGGTGCGCGCATTCGCGATCGGCCCCGAGTCGGTGATCGCCGGCTACCGCATCGTGTCGCTGATCGGCCGTGGCGGCATGGGGGTCGTCTATGAGGCGGTGCAGCTGACGCTCGACCGGCCGGTGGCGCTGAAGCTGATCGACCCCGCCCACGCCGATGACGAGGAGTTCCGTGCGCGCTTCGTGCGCGAGTCGCACGTGGCCGCGGCGCTCGAGCACCCGCACGTGATCCCGGTCTATGAGGCCCGTGAGGACGGAGGGCTGCTGTTCATCGCAATGCGCTTGGTGCGAGGGCCAAGCCTCGCCGAGCTCTTCACCGCGGAGGCGCCACTCGTGCCGGCGCGCGCCGTGCGACTGCTCTCCCAGGTCGCGAGCGCGCTGGGCGCGGCGCACGCTCGCGGTCTCGTGCACCGCGATGTCAAGCCCGCGAACATCCTGCTGCACGAGCGCGATCACGCTTACCTGACGGACTTCGGCGTAAGCCACGAGGTCGGCGACGAGGGCCTGACCGGCATCGGCGAGCGTCTCGGCACGGTCGACTACATGGCCCCGGAGCAATGCCGCGGCGAGCGCGTGGGACCCGCGGCCGACATCTACTCGCTCGGCTGCGTGCTCTACGAGGCGCTGACCGGCCGCCCGCCCTACCCGGCCGCGAGCGAGGCGGCACGTATCGCCGCACACCTGCACGATCCGCCGCCCAGCGCGAGTGAGCGTTGGCCGGCTGTCCCCGCAGCTCTGGACGCGGTGATCATCCGGGCGCTCGACAAGGAGGCGGGGGGCCGCTTCGCCTCGGCCGATGAGCTGGCGCTGGCCGCACGCCGGGCACTCGGCTTGGAGGAGGCCGAGGACGCGCGTCAGCCCGCGTCACGCCTGCCCGGCAGCGGCGAGCGCCCGACGATCGTGTCGGGCTGAGCGCGTGCCCGCACGTTCGCCAGGGAATACGCTGGCGCTCATGCGCCAACGCATCTGGATCGTGACCGTCGGCGTCTGCGGGCTCGCCGGCTTCATGCTCCTGACGATCCCGGGGAGTGGGGCGCAGGAGGTGATCGGCTGCGTCCTGCTCGGCTTCCTGCTGGTCGTCGTGATCGCCGTGGTGGTCGGGCGCCTCGGTCCCCAGAGTCAACCGGACCGCGAGCGCGAGGCGCGCGCGCGCGAAGAGTTCGACCGCACCGGGGAGTGGCCGGCCGATTAGTGGACCCAGGGACCGATCCCGCTGACGTGCTCGACGGTGATGCGTGAGACGATCCCCGCCGGCGGATCGGGCATCGGCGGGAAGGTCACATCCGGCCCGAGGTAGACGTGCGCGAGGCGCTGCAGCAATGCGGCCGCGCCGCCCTCCACCAGCCGCGCGCTGCCGCGGATCACGAGGTACTCCTGCAGGCCGATCGCGTTGACCGTGTCGGATTCGATCGACAGCGCGACGCGGGGGTCGCCGGCTATGTTGCGCAACTTGACCTGGTGGCGGTCGAGGTGCCCGGCAACGATTTCGTCGCCATCGAGGCCGACCCAGATGATGGCGACCCGCGGGCTCCCGTCGGGCGCTAGCGTCACCAGGTGCGCCAGTTTGGCCGACTGGATCAGCTCACGTGCGTCGCCGTTCAGCAAGGACATCGCCTCTCCTCATGGTGGGGTGCACAGCGACCGCCGGTCACGCTCACGGTAGCGTGTCTGCTGGCGATCGCCGCCGGCCGGCGATCCGCCGCCCCTGCCGTAGCCTGACGAGGAGCGCCGTGGCCCGAGCGATGATTGAGGTGGAGTCTGTCGTGAAGCGCTTCGGTTCGACGACGGCGCTCGGCGGCGTCGACCTGGTCGCGGAGGAGGGCCGGGTGCTGGCCCTGCTCGGCCCCAACGGCGCCGGCAAGACGACTCTGGTGCGTATCCTCACGACGCTGCTTCGGCCCGACAGCGGCAGCGCTCGTGTCGCGGGCTGCGACGTGGTCGGCGACGCCTCGGCGCTGCGGCACATGATCGGGCTCGCCGGCCAGTACGCCGCGGTCGACGAGCTGCTGACCGGACGCGAGAACCTCGAGCTCGTCGGGCTCTGGTACCACCTCGAGCGGCGCGAGTACCGCCGCCGCGCACAGGAGGTGCTGGAGCGCTTCGGCCTGCTCGACGCCGGCGATCGCCTGGTCAAGACCTACTCCGGGGGGATGCGCCGGCGCCTGGACATCGGCGCGAGCCTGATCGCCCGCCCGGCGGTGCTGTTTCTGGATGAGCCGACCACGGGCCTCGACCCGCGCACGCGCAACGACGTCTGGCTCTTCATCGAGGAGCTGGTCGCGACCGGCACGACAGTCCTGCTGACCACGCAGTACATGGACGAGGCCGAGCGTCTCGCGCACGAGATCGTCGTGATCGATGTGGGCAGCGTGATCGCCGCGGGAACAGCGGTACAGCTCAAAGCGCGCCTGGGCGGCGCGACACTTGAGGCCCGGGTGGCCGATCCTGGCGATCTCGGCCGCGCCGCAGCCCTGCTCGCAGAGGTCGGCAACTCTCACCCGCGGATCGATCCCGACCGCCAGCTCGTGAGCATCCCGGCAGGGCACGGCACGGCGCTGTTGCTCGCAGCCGGACGCCGGTTCGAGGAGGAGCGGATCGCGCTCGATGACATCGGCGTGCGTCGCCCGTCGCTCGACGACGTCTTCCTCTCGCTGACCGGCGCCGGTTCGGACCATGGCCCCCAGGAACCCGAGGCGGCGCGGTGACCGGCGCGGTCGTCGAAACTCCGGCCTCGCCGCCGATGCGCACGACGGCCCGGGACGCGGCGCGCGACACCGCCGGCGTCGCCAAGCGCAACCTCCTGCGCATCGTCCGCACGCCGCGCCTGCTGCTGATCGGATCGGTTCAGCCGGCGCTGCTGCTGGTCGTCTTTCGCTACGTGCTCGGCGGCGCAATCGTGATCCCGGGTGGCAGCTACGTCGACTACGTCGTGCCGGCGATCTTCATCGAGGCGGTCCTGATCGGCGGCATGACCACTTCGATCGGTCTCGCCGAGGATCTGAAGAGCGGCATCCTCGACCGCTTCCGCAGCCTGCCGATGGCGCGCTTCGCCGTGCTCGCGGGACGCACGATCGCCGATCTCAGTCGCAGCCTGCTGTCGCTCGCGATCATGGTTGGCCTGGGCCTGCTCGTCGGCTTCCAGTTCCACGCGGGCGCCGGCTCGATCATCGCCGGGATGGCGCTGATCGTGGCCTTCGGCTACGCCTTCTCCTGGGTGTATGCCGCGATCGGCCTCGCCACCAAGGACCCGGAAACCGCCCAGATCGCGGGCATCCTTCCGTTCTTCGTGCTGATGTTCGCGAGCAACGCGATCGTTCCGGTTGCGACCATGCCGAGCTGGCTGCAGGGGTTCGCCCGCAACCAGCCGCTCAGCGTGACGGTGACCGCCGTGCGCGGCCTGCTCGAGAACGGTCCCACGGGCCAGTCGGTCTGGCAGTCGCTCGCCTGGTCCGCCGGAATCCTGGTCGTGTTCTTCGCGATCTCGCTCCAGCTGTATCGCAACACGACGTCGTGATGCGCCGGCGCTACGGCCTTCGCACAGCGGCGCGCGCCGCTCGTGCCAGTGCCGAGGCCGCCGGCTCCGAGCTGTAGCCCAGCTCCGTGCGGGCGAGCGAGTCGTCGAAGCGCATCGGCCAGCGCGCGACGCGCACCTCATCGAGCACGAGCAGCTTGGGGTCGCGCCACAGGTGGGAGGCGATCCAGGCCGCGCCGTAGGCCGCGGACCAGGGCACCGCCACCGCCGGTGCACGCCGTCCGACGGCGTCGCAGATCGTGCCGAAGATCTCGCGCATCGAGAGGTTCTCGCCGCCGAGCAGGTAACGCTGGCCGGCGCGGCCGTGTTCGAAGGCGAGCAGATGTCCGCGGGCGATGTCCTCGACCGCGACGATGTTGAGCGCACTGCCGGCGAGGTAGGCGCGGGCGCGGCCGGCGGCGACGTCGGCCACCATCTTGCCGGTCGGCGTGGGCCGGTGGTCGCCGGGTCCGACGGGGGTCGTCGGGTTGACGACCACGACGTCCACGCCGCTCGCCGCAGCGTCGAGTGCCAGCCGCTCACCGGCGAGCTTGGTGCGCTTGTAGGGCACCCGCAGCTCCCATCGCGCGGGGGAGTCTGCCTCGGTTGCGGCGCGCCCGGAAACGGGCCCGCAGGTCGCGCACGAGGCGGTGTGGACGACCCGCATGCCGCGCGCCTGCTCGAGGATCAGCCGTGTGCCCTCGACATTGACGCGCTCCATCGCCTGCGCGTCGGCGCGCGCGTAGCTGTAGAGCGCCGCGAGATGAAAGACGGCGTCGCGGCCGGACAGCGCCCGTCGCAGCGCGTCGCGCTCGAGCAGGTCACCCTGCATGAACTCCGCCCCGCCGGCCAGGTCGACCGGCAGGCGGCGGTCGAACGCGCGCACG
Organism: uncultured Solirubrobacteraceae bacterium; assembly: GCA_964483345.1. Classification (GTDB taxonomy): domain Bacteria; phylum Actinomycetota; class Thermoleophilia; order Solirubrobacterales; family Solirubrobacteraceae; genus Palsa-513. The sequence continues at coordinate 42,352 of CAZABN010000003.1, read as the reverse complement.
TCGGCGCCCGCCGCGACGAGCGCCGTCACGACATGGGAGCCGATGAACCCGGCCGCGCCGGTGACGAGTGCCTTCACCGGCGCAGCGCGCGCGCGCTGCCGCGCGCCAGGTCCCAGCCGAGCCGGCCGACCGCGCCGCCCATGCGGTCTGCCCGGGCGACGACGTCCTCGAGCGCGGCGGCGAAGCGGCGGATCTCGGCCTCGTCGACGACGAGCGCGGGGAGCGCCTTGACGACGTTCATCCGGTGTCCTGCGACCTGGCAGAAGATTTGGTGGCGCTGAAACAGGGGGACGACGATCAGCTGGGCAGCCAGTCCCGTCTGGGCGCGCTCGACGAGGTTCCAGACGGCCCGCCGGCGCCGGCGCTCGGGTGTGCCCAGCTCGATTGCCCACATCAGGCCAAGGCCCCGCACGTCGCGGACGATCTCGTAGCGCTCGACGAGCGGCCGGGTCAGTTCGAGCAGCAGCTCGCCGAGCGACGCCGCACGGGCGACGAGACTCTCGCGCTCGATCACCGCCAGGGTGGCGATCCCGGCGGCGGCGGCCATGTCGTTGCCGCCGAAGGTGGAGCCATGGCGTACGCTGCGCTCCATCCCGTCGAACACGCGCGCGCGCACCTCGGCGGAGACGAGCACGCCGCCGATCGGCACGAATCCGCCCGAGAGCGCCTTCGCGACGCAGATCATGTCGGGGTCGAGTCCCCAATGCTCGAGCGCGAAGAACCGCCCGGTGCGGCCGAGGCCGGTCTGCACCTCGTCGCAGACGAACAGCGTGCCGTGTTCGCGGCAGGCCTCCTGCGCCGCGGCGAGGTAGCCGTCGGGCGGGAGGTTGACCCCCTTGCCCTGCACCGGCTCGATGATGAAGGCGGCGACATCGCCGGCGGCGAGCTCGCGCCCGAGCAGGCCCAGATCGCCGAACGGGACGCTGTGACAGCCGGGAAGCAGCGGCCCGAAGCCGTCGCGGAACTGCTCGTCGCCGTTCAGCGAGAGCGCGCCGAGCGTCAGGCCGTGGAAGGCATGGCTGGCGTGGAGGATGCGCGGCCGGCCGGTTGCCGCCCGCGCGAGCTTGATCGCGGCCTCGACCGCCTCGGTTCCGGTGTTGGCGGTCACCATCGCTGCGATCCGCGCCGGCGCGCGAGCAACCAGCTGCTCCGCCAGCACGCCGGGAAGCACGCTCACGCCGAGCTGGGGGAGGTTCGCGCTGCGCGCGTCGAGGAGCTCGCGCAGAGCGGCGACGACGTCGGGATGGTTTCGCCCGACCGCGAAGGTTCCGTAACCGCACAGCAGGTCGAGGTAGCGCGTTCCGTAGGCGTCGATCAGGTACGCGCCCTCGCCGCGAGTCCAGGTGCGGTCGAAGCCGAGCGTGCGAACGATTCGCCCGAGCTGCGGGTTCAGGTAGCGGTCGTTGAGCTCCATCGCCTCGCCGCCACGGGTGGCGAGGATGTCGGCGATCGACCCGGGGTTGGTGGCCACGCCGACAGCCTACGCGCGTGTCCTGTTTCACGCGGGGAGCGTGCTAAACTAACTTCTCATTCGTAAGTAGATAGGGAGTTGATATTCGTGAGTACGCTGCGCCTGATCCCCCTCGACGACACCGTCGTCTTCCCCGGCATGAGCATCACGCTCACCGTCGCCGTGACCGATGACGAGCGCGTCGTGCTGGTTCCGCGCCACGAGGGGGAGTACGCCGAGGTGGGGGTGGTGGCAGCCGTCGCCGAGCGCGTGCGTCTCCCCGGAGGCGGGCACGCGGTCAACGTCGAGGCCGAGCATCGCGCCCTGATCGGTGCCGCGCAGACCGGTTCGGACGGAGCGCTCTTCGTCGAGGTCGACGAGCGCCACGACGAGGTTCCGGTCGACGCGCGCACGCGCACGCTTTCACGCGAATACCGCGCCGTGGTCGAGGAGATCCTCGAGCTGCGCGGCGTGGACGCGCGGATCACGGGCTGGCTGCGCTCGATCAGCGAGCCCGGCATGCTCGCCGACTCCTGCGGTTACAGCCCCGACCTCAGCTACGAACAGCGGGTCGAGCTGCTGCGCACGCTGGACGTCACCGGTCGCCTCGAGCTGGCGCTGAAGTTCCAGCGCGAGCGCTTCGAGGAGCTGCAGATCCGCAAGCGGATCCGCGACGACGTGCAGGAGGGCGCCGACAAGCAGCAGCGCGACTACTTCCTGCGCAAGCAGATGGACTCGATCCGCAAGGAGCTGGGTGACGACGACGCGTCGATCGTCGAGGAGTACCGGACGAAGATCGAGGCCGCCGAGATGCCCGAGAAGGCAAGCGAGCAGGCGCTCAAGGAGCTCGGCCGGCTCGAGCGGATGGGCGAGCAGTCGGGCGAGGCGAGCATGATTCGCACCTACCTGGACTGGATGATCGCGCTGCCGTGGAACAAGCGCTCCGAGGAGCGCCTGGACCCGGTCGCCGCGCGTGGGGTGCTGGACGCCGATCACGCCGGGCTCGAGGACGTCAAGGACCGCGTCACCGAGTACCTCGCGGTGCGCAAGCTGCGCCAGGAGCGCGGGATCGAGGCCGATCCGCGCTCGGGTGCGATCCTGACCCTGATCGGCCCGCCGGGGACCGGCAAGACATCGATCGGCGAGTCGATCGCCCGCGCAACCGGGCGCGAGTTCGTGCGCATGTCGCTGGGCGGCGTCCGCGACGAGGCCGAGATCCGCGGCCATCGGCGCACCTACATCGGCGCGCTCCCGGGCCGCCTCGTCCGCGCACTGCGCGACGCGGGCACGATGAACCCGGTGATCCTCCTCGACGAGGTCGACAAGGTCGGCGCCGACTGGCGTGGCGACCCGAGCTCCGCGCTGCTCGAGGTCCTGGACCCGGCGCAGAACCACAGCTTCCGCGACCACTACCTGGATGTCGAGCTCGACCTCAGCCAGGTGCTGTTCCTCGCGACCGCCAACCAGGCGGACACGATCCCGGGTCCGCTGCTCGACCGCATGGAGGTCATCTCCTTCGATGGCTACACCGGCCTGGAGAAGCTGGCAATCGCGAAGGGCTACCTGTGGCCGCGCCAGCGCGACCGCAACGGGCTGCTCGACGGCGAGGTCAGCATCTCCGACGAGCTGGTGAACACGGTGATCGCCGAGTACACCCGCGAGGCGGGCGTGCGAAATCTGGAGCGCGAGCTCGGCAAGCTGCTGCGCAAGACCGCAACGCGCATCGCCTCCGGCAAGGTGCAGGCGCCGGTCGAGATCGAGCTCGCCGCGATCCGCGACGCGCTCGGGCGCCAGAAGTTCTTCCAGGAGTCGGCGGCGCGCACCGCGGTCCCCGGCGTCGCCACCGGTCTTGCGGTCACCGGCACCGGAGGCGACGTGCTGTTCGTCGAGGCGACCACGATGAAGTCGCACCGTTCCTCGGCGGGTCTGGTGCTCACCGGCCAGCTGGGCGACGTGATGAAGGAGTCCGCGCAGATCGCGCTCTCCTACGTCCGCGGTCACGCGGCCGAGCTGGGCATTCCCTACGACGCCTTCGAGGAGCGCGAGTTTCACATTCACGTGCCGGCCGGAGCGATTCCCAAGGACGGCCCGAGTGCCGGCGTCACGATGGTCACGGCGCTCGCCTCGCTGCTCTCGGGACGGCCCGTCAGGCACACCGTCGGGATGACCGGCGAGGTCACGCTCCAGGGACGCGTGCTGCCGATCGGGGGGCTCAAGCAGAAGGCGCTTGCGGCCAGCGCGGCCGGCCTGACCGACGTGGTCATCCCGGAGCGCAACCGCGGTGATCTGGATGAGATTCCCAGCGACGTGCGCGACACGGTGCGCTTCCACCCGGTGATGACCGTGGGGGAGGTGCTCGAGCTGGCGCTCGAGCCGGTGCGCGATGTCGCGTTGTCGTAGCTGCGAGCCGGTGACTCGGGAGGTCCGCGTCGCGGCGGACCTGCTCGAGCGCCGCTGGCTGATTCAGGTGGTCGTGGCGGCACACTCCGGCGCCGTCCGCTTCAACGAGTTCGGCTCGGCCGTGGTCGGGATCTCACCGCGGATGCTGTCCTCGCGCCTGCGTGACCTCGAACGGGCGGGCCTCGTCGTGCGGGTCGTGATCCCCGACAGCCCGCCCGGCGTCGAGTACCGCTTGACGGACCGCGGCCGGGCGCTCGGCCCGCTGGTGGAGGCCCTGCGGCGCTACGCCGCGGCCTGAGCACCGGCGCGCCCTGCGCGGGTCAGTCGGCTTCGCGCAGCGCGGTGCGCTCCTCGACGAACTCGAGCACGCCGAGCAGCTCTCCGACACGGCAGACCAGCAGGCGCTCCTCCTCGATCTCGACCCAGCTTCCGGCCGAGAACGGGAAGACGACGTGGTCGCCCGGCGAGACCGGCATCTCGATGCCGGCCTGCGCCCACCAGTCGAGCCCGGTACCGACCGCCAGCACGATGCCGTGCTGGGGCGGCGGCTCGTGGGTGCCGGGCGGCACGACGAGCCCCGACTGGCGAACCCGGTCCGGTTCGAGCTCCTTGATCACGACGCGGTCGAAGAGCGGGCGAAGTTGCTGTCTCACGCCACGAAAGGTTAGCCACAGGGCGTGACGCTGGTAGCGTCCGCGGCGATGATCGACCCGCTCACCCGCTGGGCCGTGCACGGCGAGAAGCCTGACTTCACCGGGCTGCTCAGCTTCGCCGGTCAAAGCTACACCGAGGATCCCGAGGACCTCGTCGGCGTCGACGTGGCGATCGTCGGCGCCGCGACCGACGACCTCGTCTCCGATCGCCCCGGCACGCGTTTCGCGCCGCGCGCGATCCGCGCCGCCGGCTGTCCTCCCGGACGCCACCTCGACGCCGCGATCGACGCCTTTGCGGCGCTGAGCGTGATCGACTATGGGGATGCGCCGGTGCTCCCCGGCGACCCGCTTGCCAGCCATGCGGCGATCGAGCGCACCGTCGGCGAGGTCGTCGCGGCCGGCGCGATCCCGTTCGTGTTGGGGGGCGACCACTCGATCGCCGAGCCCGACATGCGTGCCGTGGCGGCCAGGCACGGCCCGCTCGGCCTGGTCCACTTCGACGCGCATGCCGACACGGGCACGGAGGTCTTCGGCGTCGCGCGTTCGCACGGCACGGTGATGCGCCGCCTCGTCGAGCAGGGCGTCGTCGACGGTGCCCGCTACGTGCAGATCGGCCTGCGCGGCTACTGGCCCGGCGAGCGCGAGTTCAACTGGCAGCGCGAGCACGGCATCACGTCGCTCTTCATGGCCGACCTTCGCAGCATGCCGATCGAGGACGTGGTCGGGCAAACGGCTGCGATCGTGGGCAGCGGCCCCGTGTACCTCTCGATCGACATCGACGTGCTCGATCCATCGGTCGCTCCCGGGACCGGGACACCCGAGCCTGGGGGCATGGGCGCCGCGGAGCTGATGGCGGCCGCGCGCGCGCTCGCCAGCGGCCTCGATCTGGTCGGCGGCGAGCTGGTCGAGGTGATCCCGACGGCGGTCGGCTCGGCCGACGTGACCGCGCTGATCGCAGATCGCGTGGTCCGCGAGGTTCTGACCGGGATCGCGCTGCGGCGCGCGGGTGTGCTTGATGAGTGACCGCGCCGACGTGCTCGTGATCTTCGGTATCACCGGCGACCTGGCGAAGAAGATGACGCTGCGCTCGCTCTACCGCCTGGAGGCGCACGGACAGCTGGACTGCCCGATCATCGGCGTCGCCGCCGACGACTGGACGGTCAAGCGCCTGCGCGAGCACGCCGACGACTCGATCGCCGCGACCGGCGAGGCGGTCGATCCCAAGATCTTCGCCCGCTTCGCGAAGCGACTCTCCTACATCAGTGGCGACTTCGGCGATCCGGCGACCTTCGAGCGCGTCGCGAAGGCGATCGGGACGGCCCGCACACCGGTCTACTACCTCGAGATACCGCCCGCGCTGTTCGCCCCGGTCGTCGCCGGCCTCGCAACCGCGGGCGCGCTCCCGGCGGGCGCACGAGTCGTGGTGGAGAAGCCGTTCGGCCATGACCTCGCCTCCGCGCGGGAGCTCGCCGCACAGCTGCACGAGCATCTGGCCGAGAGCCAGCTCTACCGGATCGACCACTTCCTCGGCAAGATGGGGCTGCAGCAGTTCCTCTACCTGCGCTTCGCGAACTCGATGCTCGAACCGGTCTGGAACCGAAGCCACATCTCGAGCGTCCAGATCACGATGGCCGAGGCGTTCGGGGTCGAGGACCGCGGGCGCTTCTACGACGCGGTCGGTGCGCTGCGCGACGTCGTCGTCAACCATCTGCTGCAGCTGATGGCCGCCGTGGCGCAGGAGCCGCCCGCCGCCGCCGACGCCGCGACCCTGAAGGACGCCAAGTATGCGGTGCTGCGCTCGACGGCCGACGCCGACCCGGGGCGCTACGTGCGCGGCCAGTACACGGGCTACCGCGAGATCGACGGCGTGTCCAAGCGCTCGCGAATGGAGACCTACGCGGCCCTGCGCCTCGAGATCGAGAACTGGCGGTGGGCCGGCGTGCCGTTCCTGATCCGGACCGGCAAGCGGCTCCCCGTGACCCAGACGGAGGTCCGCCTGGTCTTCCGCCATCCGCCACGGCTTGGCTTCGTCGCCGGCGGCCACCGACGGCCCGAGGCCGACCAGCTCGTTGTGCGCCTGGATCCCCGCGTCGGCATCCAGCTGACACTCGACGGGCTGCGCGCCGACCGCGCCGGCCCGGCGCCGATCACGCTCGCGGCGGACCTCGTCGACGAGGGGGGAGTACCGCCGACTCCGTATGAGCTGCTGATCAAGGCGGCGCTCGAGGGGGACGCCGCCCGCTTCACGCGCCAGGACTCGGTGGAGGAGAGCTGGCGCATCGTCGCCCCGCTGCTCGCGAAGCCGGGGCCGGTCCACTCATATGCGCCGGGCTCCTGGGGCCCGCAGGACGCCGCGAAAGCTCTCGTGCACGGCCTCGGACGCTGGCATTCCCCGTGGGTAGACCGATGAGCCTGGCCGCTTCCGGCGAGCAGTTCGAGCTCAGCCACGGCGACCAACGCGCGGTCGTCGTCGAGGTGGGAGGCGCCTTGCGGGAATACAGCGTCGGCGACCGCGACGTCATCGACGGCTACGGCCTGCACGAGCGAGCCGATGGTGGACGCGGTCAGCCGCTGATGCCCTGGCCGAACCGCATTTGCGACGGGCGCTACGTCTGGGACGGCGAGATGATGCAGCTTCCCCTCAGCGACAGCAAGCTCGGCCACGCGATCCATGGACTCGTCCGCTGGCGCAACTGGCAGGTGCTCGCCTGGGAGCCGTCACGGCTGACGTTCGGGCTGCGACTGTTCCCGATGGCCGGCTATCCCTTCACGCTCGGTCTGACGATCGAGTACGAGCTGAGCGACGCCGGCCTGCGCGTGTGCACGCGCGCTGAGAACATCGGCACCGGTCCCTGCCCCTACGGGGTCGGCTTTCATCCATATCTGACGCTTGGCGCCTCGATCGACCATGCCCGCCTGACGCTCCCGGCCGAGCGCATCCTGGTCACCGACGAGCGCCTGATGCCGGTCTCCTCCGAGCCGGTCGCGGGCACGCCGTACGACTTCCGCGCACCGCGCGAGATCGGCCCGATCGTGCTCGACGCGTGCTTCCACGATCTGGTGCGCGACGGCGACGGTCGCGCCCGCGTCACGCTGAACGGCGCCGACACGAAGGTGACGCTCTGGATGGGGCATGCCTACAACTACGTGATGATCTACACGGGAGACACGCTCGGGGTCGTCGCGCGTCGGCGTCGTGCGCTCGCCGTCGAACCCATGTCGTGCCCGCCGAACGCCTTCGTCAGCGCGGAGAGCCTGGTACGCCTCGAACCGACGCAGACGCACATGGCGGAGTGGGGGATCGAGATCGGGAGCTGAGCGGCTGCCGGGGCGCCTCTATGCGAGGCAGCTCTCCCCGAGGCTAGCGTTGACGTCGAAGCACAGCCGCGCGACGGCCCCGCCGCCAGGGGCGTTGCTCAGGCGCAATTCCGCGCCGAGCACAGCGGCCTGGTGCGCCGCGATCGCCAATCCGAGCCCGACCCCGCGCCCGGCCGCGCGCCTGCCGGTGACGAAGGGCTCGGTCGCTCGCTCCAGGAGCCTCGGCTCGAGGCCGGGTCCGCCGTCCTGCACGACGATCTCGGCGGCGTCGTAGCGCACGCTGATCGGTGGCGCGCCGTGCAGCAGGGCATTGTCGAGCAGCGTCGACACGACGCGTGCGAGCCGTCGCGAGTCGGTGCTGAACACGAGCGGGTCGGGACCCGCAACGCACAGCCGCGGGTAGTCGGCGCAGACAGACCGCAGCAGGCGGGCGAGATCGACCTGCGTGCGCTCGATCTGCTCATAGCCGCGCTGCAGGCGCATCAGTTCGACGAGATCGCGTGCGAGCCGGCGTTCGCGGGCGTCGCGGCGGACATCAGGGCCCTCGTACCACTCGGCCTCGGCGCCGCGCCGAGGCCCGATGCGCTGGGGCTGTGCTGCAATCGCGAGTGGCCGTTCAGGCATCGATAGGAACCCTCAAGTACCAATCGGCACGCGAAGCCCGTTACTTGAGCGCGCGACGCGTTTTTACGCGGATGTCATCGCGGCGGCCTGCAGGCGGCCGAGCGGAGCGCCGGATAGGCTGCGCCGGTGCGTCAGCGAGAAAAGGACCCCGAGCTTCCCGCGGTCGTCGAGAGCGAGCCGCGAACGCCCGTCGTGACCAAGCTGATGTTCGCGCCGGTGAAGATCGTCGCGAAGCGAGTCGCGCCGCGGGTCTCGACGCGGCTCTACCGGCGTCTGTGGAGCGTTGTCGACCACGACGCGCCACCACCGCGCGCCGAGGAACGCCAGGAATCGGTCGCCAAGCTCGCGTTCGCGCTCGCGCTCGAAGGCGCGTGTGCGGCGCTCGTGAGCGGACTGCTCGAGCAGGCATCGCGACGGCGGTTCGCACGGCTCACCGGCCGCTGGCCCGGCCGCAGCGCGAAGTCCTAGCTGTAGGTACCGAGCAGGTTGGTTCGCTCGTTGAGGCGGGCGATGGGCGGCTTGTGTCCGAGGGCTGAGTGTCGTCGTTGATGGTTGTAGTGCCAGAGCCATCCGTCAAGGGCGTTGGTGCGTTCGGTGCTTGTGCGGTAGATCGCGCCGTAGGCCCAGCCGCCGAGGAGGGTGCGAATGAAGCGTTCGGCTTTGCCGTTGGTTTGTGGGCGGTAGGGCCGGGTTCGTAGGTGGCGGATGCCGAGCAGGCGACAGGCGGCGGCGTGAGCGAAGGAGACGTAGGGCGGGCCGTTATCGGTGATCAGCGCCTCGACGTGGATGCCGTGACGAGCGTAGAACGCAGTTGCTCTCCTAAGGAAAGCAACTGCGGTCGTGGCTTTCTCGTCGTTGAGGACTTCGGCGTAGGCCAGGCGGGTCGCGTCGTCGATTGCGATGTGCACGTACTCCCAGCCGACTGTGTAGCGGTCGACGCCGGCGGCATCGCGCTTGCGTGGGTTGCGGTGACGGTGCGCGCGTCCGGTGACGCGGTGCCCGGCTCCGCGTTCGATGCGCCCGAGTTTCTTGACGTCGATGTGGATCAGCTCGCCTGGTCGCTCACGCTCGTAGCGGATAGCTGGCTCGAGTCCGAGTCGTCCGAGCTTGCCCATCCCGATCCGGGTCAGGATCCCCGACACGGTCGAGAGCGCCATGCCGAGCGTCTCCGCGATCTCGGGTCCGGTGAAACGCAACCGCCTTAGTGCCGCGATCGCTTCGATCCGCTGCGCGGGGGTGGCGTGCGGGATCCGGCTTGGCGCACTCGAACGATCAAACAATCCCTGCTCGCCCTCGAGGCGATACCGGCTGGTCCACTTACGAGCACAACGCTCGCTCACCTCGGCAGCCGCAGCCGCCTCGACAACTGTCCAACCCTGATCCACAACTCGCCTAGCGAGCTGCCGGCGCCCATTCAGACTGAGCGCCGCGTTAGCGTGAAGCCTCATCCGGTGTCCTCCTTGGAACTGAGGTGCTTGGCAGCTCTCAGACTCCAAGGGGCGCCGGATGGACCAACCTACTCAGGAACTACACCTAGCCCGCTGCGAGGTTCGCGGTGCGCCGCGAGGAGGCCGCGTTTTCACCGTGGGCGCTTGCGAGTTCCGCCTCGACCCGTCAGGTCCGCCGAATCGCGTAGGCTTGCGCGCGTGGATCACGACGACTCGACATTCGGCGGGCTCAGCCCGCTCACCGCAATCCTCATCGTGCTCGCGCTCGCGACGCTCGGCGGGCTGCTCTACGGAGCCGCCGGCACGCGACGCAACCGGGACCCAGAGCCCGCCGCAGGCGCACCGGCACCCGCGACGCCGACCAAGAAGCGGCGTCCGATGGGCCGGCGCGTTGCAATGTGGACTCTCCGCCGGATCGTCCGCCAGTTCACATAACCAGCGGAAAGCGGGGCAGGGGAACGAAGCGGTGGGGCACGCCGGCGCCCGGCGCCGGTGCGATCCCTGGCGCCACGAGAGCCGGCGTGCCGGGCGCCACGCCGGGCCTCCGGGGCGTGAAGCACGCGTCGGCTCGTCGAGACCTTCTCAGCCGCGCTCGCGCGGCGCTCGTTACGTCAGCTGCGCGGCGCCCGCCGATTCCCCGTGACACGTCACGAGCGCGTCGCAGCTGCGCAGCCTCCCGCGCACGGACCGTCGCATTTGCGTGAAACGCGCTGCGCGCAGCCTTGTCGCCGCGGACCAACGCCGCCCGCGGCTGCGGCCGCTCTACATAAGATAGATTATCGAGCATTGCGTCAGCCGGTTTTGGCCTGACCGCGCACCACAGCCGCCCTCCGCCCCCGTTCCCGAGCGCGTTAGGGTGCGCGGCATGGCCCAGCTACCGGCGAGCGTGCGGCGCTGGACGCCGAACCGCCTGCGCGACGAGGTCCACCTTCGCGCGGCGGCTGTTGGGCTGGGACTGATCCCACCGCGCACGATGCACTCCGCGGATGACGCCCGCCTGCTGCTGGCGCTTGCCGCGAACGCTCGCCGGGTGGTCGAAATCGGCGTCTATGAGGGCTCCTCGGCGGTGGCGCTCTGCGGCGCGCTGCCGGCGGGTGCCGAACTGCACCTGGTCGACCCGTTCGGCGAGCATCCCGACGCGTTGCCGGGCGGATGGGCGGCGACCGAATGGGCAACCCGCCGGGTGATCGGGCGGACGCTGCGCCGACGCGCGCCGCACGGTCCGAGCGTGCACTGGCACGTGGCACTCTCGCACGAGGTTGCCGCACGGTGGTCCGGAGCGGTCGACCTGGTCTTCGTCGACGGCGACCACAGCGAACGAGGTTGCGCGCGCGACTGGGACTGCTGGCATGAGCACGTGGCCGTCGGAGGCCACGTCGTCTTCCACGACGCCCGCATGGGCCTGCCAGGCGGGCGCGGTCTGCCGGGCCCAACCGCGGTCGTCGACCGCCATTTCCGCTCGCCCGGTGCGCGCGGAGCGTGGGAGATCGTGGCTGAGGCCGACCGAACGGTCGCGGTGTGTCGCACGGCGTGATCCCCGGCTCCGCTGCCCGCGCTGCGGTGGATCCCACCACCGCGACATTACGATGCGCCGATGGCGCTCTCACGACCCGTGCATTTCGTGGTCGCCTGGATCCGGGCGCGCGATCCGAACATGCGCGCGCTGCGGCGGGCCGGACGCACCGCGATCGTGATGCCCGCCATGTTCGCGATTGGCGACCGGGTGATCGGCAACCCGGACGTCGCGACCTTCGCGGCCTTTGGCTCGTTCGCGATGCTGCTGTTCGTCGACTTCGCCGGACCGATGCGCGAGCGCCTGAAGGCGCAGGCGGCGCTCTCCGTCGCCTGCGGCGTGTTGGTTTGCCTCGGTACGCTGGCGTCCAGCTCCGAGGCGCTCGGGGCCCTGGCGATGGCGCTGGTGGGCTTCGCGGTCCTGTTCGCCGGTGTTGTCAGCTCCGTGCTCGCGTCCGCGACAACCTCGCTGCTGCTGGCCTTCATCCTCCCTGTTTCGCTCGCCGGCCCGGCATCATCGATCCCCGACCGCCTGGCCGGCTGGGGCCTGGCGGCGGGCGCCGCGCTGCTCGCGGTCCGGATGTTGTGGCCGGCACCGGCGCGGGAGCCGCTGCGGGGCGGTGCGGTCGAAGCCTGCCGCGCGCTGGCCGCGCGGCTGCGCGCGGACGTCGCGCGAGCACTCGGCACTGAGCGCAGCCCGGCCGCGTACGACGAGGCGGCGCAGCGTGCCAGGACGGCGGTACGGCTCCTGCACGCCGAGTTCTTCGCGACTCCCAACCGGCCGACCGGTCTGAGCACGACCGCCCGGGCCATCGTGCGCCTGGTCGACGAGCTGCGATGGCTGAACGCGATCGTGCTCGAGTCCGCGCCGCGGTCCGGCTCCACGTCCGGGGACCCGTCTGCGTGCGCGGTCAAGCTCGCCTCGGCGACCGTGCTCGAGCAGGGCGCGGACCTCCTGGACATGCCCGGCTGCAGTCGCGCGGCGCTGCAGGCCGCGCTCCAGGCGCTCCTCGAGTCACTGCTCGAGCTGGAACGTGCCGCCACCGGGCGTCTGCCGTCGCCCGAGGCGGTGGGTGCGCGCGATGAATCCGCCGCAGAGCGCCGCATAGAGGCCTTCGTCGCGTCGCTCGACCCGAGCTTCCGGGCTCAGGAGCTCAGCTTCGTCGTCGCCCAGATCGCCACCAACATCGACCTGGCAGCGGCAGCCGAGCGACGCACGTGGCCCCAGCGGCTCCTCGGCCGCCAGCCCCCTGGCCTCGTGGGCCCGCTCACGGCCGCACAGCAGCGTGCCGGCGCTCACCTCGAGCGCCACTCGGTCTGGCTGCACAACAGCATCCGCGGCGCGGTCGCGCTGGCTCTGGCGGTGCTCGTCGCCAAGCTGACCGGCGTGCAGCACGCCTTCTGGGTGATCCTCGGGACGCTCTCGGTGCTGCGCTCCAACGCGCTCAGCATCGGCCAGAACGCGCTGCGCGGCCTCGCCGGGACGACGGCCGGATTCATCGTCGGCGCGGTTCTGGTCATCCTGATTGGCACCAACACGACGGTGCTATGGCTGCTCCTCCCCCCCGCGGTCCTGCTCGCCGGCCTCGCGCCCGCAACGGTTTCCTACGCCGCCGGCCAGGGGGCCTTCACGCTGACGCTGCTGATTCTCTTCAACATCCTCGAGCCGGCGGGCTGGCGGATCGGGCTGGTGCGCGTCGAGGACGTCGCGCTCGGAGGCGCCGTGAGCCTCGCCGTCGGGCTGCTGTTCTGGCCCCGCGGCGCGGCCGCGGCGCTCGGCACGGCGCTGGCCGAGGCGTACACAGAGGCCGTGGGCTACCTGACCGGTGCGGTCGCCTACGGGATGGGGCGCTGCGACGATTGCATCCCGTCGCGGCCGCGGCCGGCGGAGGAGGCCGCGCGCGCAGCGTCGGCGGCGCGACGACTCGACGACACCTTCCGCGGCTATCTGGCCGAGCGCGGCTCCAAACCGGCGCCGCTGGCCGAGGTGACGGGCCTGGTGAACGGCGTCGCCGGCCTTAGGCTCGCCGGTGACGCGGTGCTCGGCGTCTGGCAGCAGGATGACGGGGCAGGAGGCGACCGCAGCGCCGCGCGGCACGAGCTGGAGGCCGCCACGGAGGCGATCACCGCCTGGTATCGCGGATTCTCCGCCGGCCTGACGAGGGGCGGCGAGATTGCGGAGCCGATGGCGCCCGATGCGAACGCCGACGCGCGCCTGGTCGATGCGGTGAGCCACGATCTGCGCAGCGAGGACGGCCGCGCCACCGCCACGGCGGTGAGAATGATCTGGACCCGCGACCACCTGGACGCCGCACGGCGCCTGCAGGGTGCGCTGGTGGAACCGGCCACGACGGTCGGCCCGGCGTTGACGCCGACGCCGTTTCACGGCCCTTCACACTGGCCCCGCCTGCCGGCGCGGGCACGCCGGCGTGATCCGGAGCCCGCCCCGCAGCAGCCGGCGCCCGCAGGTGCCTCCCCCACGCCGGCCGGCGGGCCCGCCGGCGCCCTCGCGCCCGCCGAAACCGATTGAAGTACGCTCCGCAGTGTGAGTCAGGAGCTTTCCGATCCGCGGGATGACCCCGGTTCGGCGCTCGACCTCGCGGCGGCCGAGGTTCGGGTCGACAGCGCCGATACGCACGCCCTGATCGAAGCGCTCGCCACGCGCCTCGAGGAGTCCCTCCCCCGCCTTGCTGCCGTCCGGCGCCGTCGGGTCGGCGGCTTTCGCTCCAAGCAGACGGAGGTCGAGCGGATCGAGGTCCAGCTCGGCGACGAGCGTTTCGAGCTCGTGCAGGCTCGTGGCGGCTTCCAATGCCTGCGCCACAGAGTCGTCCGTGGGATCACGCTCAAACGCGAGGAGCTACCGGTCGCGCAGTGGATCGTCGAGCTGGTCGACGAGGTGACCCGCACGGCGGCGGTTGGAGAGCAGGCCCGCATCGCGCTGGAGGGCCTGGTGACGTGAGCCCGCTGTTCGGTCGCTCGCGCGGCGGCGGGACGCCGAAGGATCCGGCGCAGGCGCAGGCGCAGGCGCAGCGCGACGAGGAATCACTCGCGCGCATGCAGCAGGGCCACATCCCGCTCAACGCAGCCGAGCGGCTCGCCACGCTGGCCGACACGGACCCGTCGTCGCTCGCCTTCGCAAGCGACCTCTCGGTGCAGGAATACGCGCTGCTGCACAGCCTGGGGATCGTCCCGGTCACCCTCGTTATGGGCTCGTCCATCTACCAGGTCGGCTGGCAGGGCACGTACTACATGGTCCCGACCGAGATTCAGAGCGTCTCGCACGCCTACAACGAGAGCCGTCGACTGGCGCTCGGGCGGCTGCTCGAGGAGACCACTCTGGTCGGCGCCGACGCCGTCGTCGGCGTGCGGATCGAGCAGGGCCGCCACGACTTCGCCGCGGGCTCCGTCGAGTTCGTGGCGATCGGCACCGCTGTGCGCCTGCCACCGGCGCTGCGCGGCCGCGACGGACCGGTCCTGACCGACCTCGAGGGACAGGAGTTCTGGCAGCTGTGCGCCGCCGGCATCCGTCCGGTCGGGATCGCTGCACACACGAGCGTCCACTACGTCCCGGCCAGCTGGCAGACCGCGCGCGCGATGGGCGGCGGGATGTTCGGAGGCTCCTGGTACAACCAGGAGCTCGGCGACTTCACGCAGGGCGTCTATGACGCGCGCGAAAAGGCGATGACGTACGTGACGCAGCAGGCCGCCGCGCTCGGCGCCGACGGGATCATCGGTGTCAAGCTCGAAGAGCACGCCAGCGGACGGCGGGTCGCGCGTGGCGGCATCGAGTGCGACGACATGATCATCACCTTCCACGTCATCGGCACCGCCGTGCGCGAGGACCCATCGCTCGCGACCGACGCCAGAACTCCAAGAACGATCCTCTCACTCGCGTGAACGATCAGCGCGCGCGGCGACCCCTCCGAAAGGAAACGCACCATGGCCTATGACCCGAGCAGCACCGAGGGAGTTCCGGAGGCCGGCCGCGCCCGCCTGCAGCAGAACCGCGCCGGGCTGTTCACGAGCGACCTGTCGGTCAACGAATTCCTGCTGGTGCGCCAGGCCGGCTTTCGCCCGCTCGGCCTGGTGATCGGCTCGAGCATCTACCACATCGGCTTCCAGCAGGCCAGCTACCGCCAGAACCAGGAGATGACGGTGCTCTCCCAGGCGATGTACCACGCACGCGAGCTGGCGATGACGCGCATGGAGGAGGAGGCCGATCAGCTCGGCGCCGACGGCGTTGTCGGCGTGCGCTTGGACATCGGGCGCTACGAGTGGGGCGAGAACCTCGCCGAGTTCATCGCCGTCGGCACGGCGGTCAAGCACCACGGAGGCGAGCTTCACCGCGCGCCGTCGGGGCGCCCGTTTACCAGTGACCTCAGCGGCCAGGAGTTCTGGACGCTGCTGCAGACCGGCCACCGGCCGGTCGGGATGGTGATGGGCTCCTGCGTCTACCACGTCGCCCACCAGTCGATGCGCCAGAGCCTGCGAAACGTCGGCCAGAACGTCGAGCTCGCCAACTACACGCAGGCGCTCTACGACGCCCGCGAGCTGGCGATGGAACGCATGCAGGCCGAGGCGCTGGAGGCGAAGGCTGAGGGCATCGTCGGCGTCGACCTGCACGAGCGCTCGCACGGCTGGGGCAGCCACGTGATCGAGTTCTTCGCGATCGGCACGGCGATCATCCCCGCGGAGGGCAGCGAGGACCACGTGATCCCCGCGCCCCAACCGGTGCTCGACCTCTCGTGAGAAGGGCTGCTGCGGCTCTCCTCGCGGCGACGCTCGCCGCGCTCGTCGTATTCGCGATCCCGGCGGCGGCCAAGCAGGCCAAAAAGCCGCCTCTGGGGCCGTTCGTGACGGCGGCGATGCGAACCTTTCTCGCGACGCGCTCCGGCGACATCACCGCGGCGGTCTACAACGTGAAGTCCAGGCGGCTCTTCATCTACCGCCCGGGAGCGCTCGGCGACGACGCGAGCATCGCCAAGGTCGACATCCTCGCCACCGCGCTTTACGAGGCCCAGGAGCATGGCACGACGCTGAGCGCCACCCAGCAGGAGTTGGCGACCGAGGCGATCGAGGAGAGTGACAACGACGCGGCCGAGGATCTGTGGGAGGACGATGGCGGAAACGCCGGGATCGCCGCCTTCAACGCGAAGGTCGGGATGACGCAGACGATCCTCGATCCGGAGGGCGCGTGGGGGCTGTACGAGAGCACCGCACGCGACCAGATTCGCCTGCTGGAGCATGTCGTGCTGCCCAACCACGTGCTGAGCTACGCATCGCGCGCGTACGAGCTCGCACTGATGCACCGGATCGACCCCGAGCAGGACTGGGGCGTGTCGGCCGGCGTGCTCTCGCCCGCGACCGTGGCGCTGAAGAACGGCTGGCTCCCGGTCGGTCCCGGCTGGGAGATCAACAGCATCGGCGCCGTCACCGGACGCTATCGCGACTACCTGATCGCCGTGCTGACCAGCGACGACCCGAGCATGGAGTACGGCGTGGAGACGATCGAGGGGATCTCAGCGCTCGTCTGGAAGTACTTCCTGCCGAAACGCTTCCAGCCGCACACAGCCGCGACCGGCCGGCCGTAGCGCCGGCTCAGAGCTGGAACTCGCCGCCGGCGTAGATGACCTGCTCGCCGCCACCGCGCAGCGTCGCGGTGACCGTTCGATCGGTCGTGGAGACGATGTCGGTGTGCACGCTCGACTCGTTGAAGCCGAGCCTGTCCCATTCCTCGCGCGTCACGGACGCGGGGTCGCCCGCATAGCAGTCGTGATACGACTTGCCGAGCGCGATGTGCGTGTTCCCGAACGGGCCGCCGACGTTCTCGTCGTAGAGCGTCTCCGCCATGAACTTGGTGATCCGCGAGAACCGCCGGTCGGTCAGCGAGAACTCCCCCACCTTGTCCGCGTTCTCGCTCGCCACCATCTCGGTGATGACCTGTTCGTTGTGCTCCGCCGTGGCCTTCACGACGCGTCCGTCGACGAACTCGAGGCGGACCCCTCGCACGAGGTTGCCGTAGCGGTAGAGCGGCTGGTTGAAGGCGATCCAGCCCTCGGTGCCGCGCCAGTCCGGGCTCGTGAAGATCTCGAAGCTGGGAATGTTGCGCCCGCTCCCCCCCACCCACTGGCGCCGCTCGCCGAGCGTGACGCGCAGGTCCACATCCTCGCCGACGATGTGCAGCGCCTCGATCGGCAGCGCATTGAGCCGCGCGACGTATTCGCCGATCTGCTCGCTGACGCTGCGCCACTTCGCGATCGGGTCATCCTCATCGAGGAAGCAGGCATCGGTGATCTGGTGCCAGTACTCCTCCTCGGAAAGGCCGGCCTCGGCCGCCATCGCTGGCGTGCCGTAAAGGCCGAGCGTCCACGTGAAGTGCCCCGCGTTCTCCTTCTCGGTGCGCCAGTCTATCGCGGGCTTCAGCGCGCGCCCGCTGCGCATGATCAGTGCCGGGTCGACGCCCTCGAGCGCGTGCATGTCGGTTTCGCTGAGCACGGTTACCTGGTGATCGATCTGGTCGATCATCCCGCGCAGGTAGGCGCCGGCGAAGAAATCGATCTGTTCGTCGCCCGCGAGTTCATAGAAGGCGCGCGAGAGGTTGCACTGTTCGTCGTCGTCGGGAAGGTAATGGCCGATCGTGTGCCCTCCAGCGCGCCACACGGCGCGGTGCAGCTCGACGTACAGCGGCTTCGCCACCTCGTGGGCGGTGACCCGGACAACCTCTCCGCGCTTGACTCCGCTGCCGCCGCCGAGCGCGAAGTTGACGAGCACGTCCGCGTAGCGCTCGAGAACCACCTGCGACGGACGAAACGACATGGCCGCGACCCTACCCGATTCGTCCGACGGTTAGCACCAAACGACTTTTTTGCGGAGGATGCGGCAACTTCGCTGCGACGGTCTTGCACTCCCGCAGGGCAGATCGTATGTTCTCGCCAGGACGCGGGACGAGCCGCAAAGAGCGAGGCCACCGAGGTGTGAGGCCGCGCCACCCAGAGAACGGGACGCCCCTTCGGGAGCGAACCGTAGGAGGGTTCCTCAAACGGCTCGCTTCCGCGTCTGAATTATTTAATCGGTCGGATCAACCGGCCCGCGGGGCGATCGTCTTCTTCGCACCCCGACCGTCGGGCAGCAGGCGCGCCGCGAGAATCCCGCCCAGCCCGCCGAACAGGTGGTCCTCCCACGAGATTCCGGTCTGCGGCACAAGGTCGGCGGCGAGGGCCCCGCCGAAAAGCAGCGCCACGACCACGCCGATCAGCAGAGCGCCGATGTTGCGGGTGAAGAACCCGCGGGCGATCAGGAAGCCGGCATAGCCGAACACCACGCCGCTCGCGCCGACCGTGTCGGTGCCGCTTCCGGCGGTCAGCCAGGTTCCCAGACCGGCCACCAGGATCACGATCACGGTCACTTCGATGACGCGTCGAGAACCGGCAACCGCGATCACCAGGCCGAGCACGACGAAGGGAACCGTGTTGCCCAGCAGGTGGCCGAAGCCCTCGTGCAGAAACGGCGCCGAGAGGATCCCCGGCAGCCCCGACAGCGAGCGCGGATAGATGCCATCCGCGCTCAGCCGCTGGCCGTCGATCTTGTTGACGATCTCGACCAGCCACATCACGGCGACGAGCACGCCGATCACGGCGGCACCCTCGAACAGCGCGGCCCGGCGAGCGGTCTTCACCGGCTCAGTGTGACGCATGATCCGGCGTCCTACGATGCAGGGATCCGCCATCCGATGATCATGCTCGTGGCGCTCGTTCTGGTGCTTCTGACCGCCTGTGGCAGCCAGAAGAGCACCCTGCCACCCTCCCCGGGAGGGTCGGGCGCAATCGCCTTGCGCGACCTCGCCCGCTATCCGGAGGTCTATGCGGACGCGCAGGTGGCGACGGTCGGGACGGTCGGCGAGAGGCGCTCCGGCCGGACGCGGCTGTATGTCCTCGACGGCGGCCATGGCACCCGGATCGTGCTCGAGCCGAGCTGGCGCGCCGCTCGCGAGCTCGGCAGGAAGGTGCGTGTCAGCGGTCTGTTCACGGTGACGTTCCAGCTCGGCTACGAGATCCTTATCTCGCGGATAGCGGCAGCCGGTAGCCTCTGAGCCGATGGTGGAGCACAGCGATGCTGGTGCGGCGGCGCCTCGACTGGGGCTCGCGCTGCGGCGACGTGACCTGATCGTGCTCGTCGTCGCGCTGGCTGTGCTCGCCGCGGTGCTCGCGTACGTGTTCCGCGGTGGCGGTGCCATCAAGGGCCCGGGTGGCGTGAAGACCGCCCAGGGCGGGCGCTACGACGGTCTGGCGCTCTCGAGCGCCGAGACGGAGCCACCGCTGGCGCTGCGCAACTACCTCGGCACGCCCATCAACATCGCGAGCTACCGCGGTGAGGCCGTGCTGGTCACCTTCCTCTACACCCACTGCCCGGATGTCTGTCCGCTGATCGCCTCGCACCTGCACACCGCGCTCACCGAGATGCCGGCCGCCGAGCGCCGCAAGCTGCAGATCATCGCCGTGTCCGTGGACCCGCGCGGCGACACGCCGAGCACGGTCGCGCAGTTCCTCGCCGCCCACGAGATGACCGGTCAGATGCAGTACCTGATCGGGTCTGCCCCGGTGTTGAAGGCGGTCTGGAAGGACTGGGGAATCGCCTCCGCCGCGGAGGCCTCCGCGGCCAATCCAGATCTCGTTGCGCATTCAGCGCTCGTGTACGGCATCACCGCGCACGGCAGGATCACGGTGATCTACCCGTCGAACTTCACGCCTCGCGAGATCGTCCACGACGCCCGCATCCTCGCCGTATCCTGACCTTGCATGTTCGCGCGCCTGGCCACGCACCGCTTCGCGCTGCGGTTCGCGCTGGGCGCGCTTGCCGTCGCGCTGCTCGCCTACGGACTGCTCGCCAACGCGCCGAAGTCGCGACGCCTTGCGCCCGCGCTGCCGACCCACACGCTGAGCGGCACGCCGACGACGCTCGCTGAGTTGCGCGGACACGCCTCCGTGGTCGTCTTCTTCGCGAGCTGGTGCACCGATTGCCGGCGGGAGGCCCGGGCGGTCGCCCGCTTCGCGCGCTCACCGGCGGGGCGCGGACACGTCGTCGCGATCGACTACAGCGATGGCGGTGACTATTGGCGCGGGTTCGTTCACCAGTACGCCTGGACCTTCCCGGTGTTTGCAGACCCCGACGGCGTCACCGGCGACGCTTTCGGGATCCACTTCCTGCCGACGACCGTCTTCCTCGACCCCACCGGCCGGATCGTGTCCACGAGCTCGCTGCCACAGACCGTCGGCTCGCTCACGCGCGGGCTCGCGGCGGCCGCCTGACCGGCGCCGGCGCGCCGCAGACGGCCTGCGCGAGGCGGACCGCGGCGCGCTACCCGCCCCGCGCGGCGCCGTGATCGAGCCTCGCGAGGTCGGCGAGCACCGTCGCGCTCGGGATCGCGAAACCGATCCCGCTGTTCGAGCCCTCCGTGGCGAAGGCATTGCCGCCGGTCGCGATCTGCGAGTTGACGCCGATCACCTGGCCTGCCGCGTTCAACAGCGGACCCCCCGAGTTCCCGGGGTTCAGCGCCGCGTCGGTTTGGATCACGCCGCCGATGCTCGCGCCGTTGGGTGAGGTGATCGTGCGGCCGAGTGCGGAGATCACGCCGACTGTCAGCGTTTGGTCGAAGGTGTATGGGTTGCCGATCGCGAACGCGGGATCGCCCACATGCACGGCTGCGGAGCTGCCGAAACGCAGAGGCAACAGTGTCAACCCGGCGGGGTTGACCGAGAGCAGGGCCAGGTCGTTGGAGGCGTCGACGCCGACCAGGGTGGCGTTCCGCGTGGGCCCTTCGCTGCCGCCGAACTGAACCGTGATCTTGTTGGCGCCGGAAACGACATGGTTGTTCGTGAGGATCAGACCCTTGGCGCTGACCACGATGCCGGACCCGCTGTCGCTCTGCGTGCCGCCGAACAGCCCGCTGGTCTGCGTCATGGCGAGGATCGCGACGACGCTGGGGGCGGCGTGCTCGTAGATGAGGCGCGCGAGCGTTTGGTGCGTGCGCTGGTCGGAGGCCAGCGCGTTGGCCGCCAGGTCCGTGGTGGAGGCGACGGTGCGCGTCTTGACCGTCCCCGACGGCGCGAGCAGGACGACCACCAGCGCGGCGAGCAGGCCGCCCAGCGCTGCTGAGAGGAGCGAGGTGATCGGTCGTCGAGGCATCGGCGCAGCCCTGATCTTCGCGGGCTCCGATGAACCGCTACTAAATGCGGTTCACAGGTTGATCCGCAGCACGACGCGGCCCGGCCGCTTCGCATGCAGCTCGAGCCAGCCGCCCGGTGCGCGCCCGATCAGGGCGGCGCCGCTCGCCACACCCCAGGCGTCGACGTAGCGTTCGCGCACGACGATCGCGCCGGCGTGCGCAACCGCGAGCTGCAGCTCCGCCCCGCTCGAGCTCAGCAGCTGCGCGGGCCCGCTCACGATCCCCGGAGCGCCAACCACCGCGTAGACGTGCCAGTGCGGGGTGCGCCAGAGCAGGCGCAGACCCGGGACGCCGGCGCGCACGAGCTTGGCCTCGGCGAGCGCCGCATAGTCGAGCGGGACGTTGGGCAGGGCGACGAACCGCACGCCGTTGGCGAACAGCCACCTTCGGTATGAGGCCGCGGTCAAGACGCCGCGGTCGTAGAAGATCGGGTTCGCTCCGACGTCGATCTGGCGCTCCCACCCGCGCGCCAGCGGGAAGTATGGCGCCACGTAGGCCGCCTCCCAGTGCAGCGCGGTGGGTACGACTTCGACGCGTCCGAGCGGTCGGTCCGCGTGCCTCAGGAACGAGACCAGCGGCTGGAAGTAGGCCGCCCGCACCGAGGCGTTGCCGTCGCCGAGCAGCGCGTTGCCGGCCGGAATCCACTGAGCGAGCGCCAGCGGAATCGCGGCGGCGACCAGCAGCATCAGTGTGCGGCGACGCTGCCGCCACGCCAGCATCACGACGAGCGCGACGCCGACCGAGACGCCGAGGCGTGTCGCGTTGTTGCCGACCGCGCTCGGGACGGCGTAGGCGACGGCTAGCGCGAGCGCGTAGAGCGCGACACCGACCGCGATCACGCGGTCGCGCGGCGCGACGACGATGCCGACCACCAGCAGGCCGAGGAACATCCCGATGAAGTTGATGAACGGGAAGGGCATCGCCCCGAGGCCCGGGAACAGCACCTCGAGCGCGAGCACGGGGATGGCCGCCGCTGCGGTCAGCGTTCCCGCTGCAAAGCGGCGCTCGGGCCAGCTGCCCACCAGCCACGCCAGCGCTGCGATCGAGAGGAACGCTCCGGCGAGCGGGCTGGCCAGCGACGTGGCGACGCCGAACACGACCGCGAGCGGCCAGATGCGGTGGCGGGCGCTCAGCAAGGCCACCAGCGCGAGCGTTTCGCCCAGCAGGTAGGGCTCCTGGCCGATCGCCACCTGCACCACCGTCCCGACGGCGAACACGATCGCCCCCGCACGCCCCGCCTGCCCGAAGCGCCCGACGGCGAGGCGGTCGAACGCCCATGCGGCGATCGCGACGCAGGCGATCTCCATCAGCGGTATGCCGGCGAGCCAACCGACGGGCGCGAACAGCACTGAGTAGTCGAAGGTCCAGTGTCCGCCGTACCATCCGCTGTCCCAGAGGGTCAGGCCGCTGCGGGCGAACAGCTCCACGCGATAGGTTGCCGCCGCGAGGTCGACGCCCTGCGCGCCGGTGAGGATCGCGACCAGCGCGAGGCCGGCAGCGAGCAGCGGCGCGATCAGCCGCGAGCGGGCGCGCAAGACCATGCCCCGATCTTATCCGCCCGCACCTCTCGGCTGTCCTTCCGTGCCCAGCCGCGTTGCCTTGGCGCGGCGCCCGCGCCTGCACCCCTGCCAGCACGGCCTCCGCGGCGACGCGTCAGCTACGCTGGAACGCGATGCGGATCCTCGTAGCCGAGGATGAGGCGGCGATCGCCGACTTCATCGACCACGGCCTGAGCGCCGAGGGCTACGCCGTGACGGTTGCGTCCAGGGGTGACGACGCGCTCGCGCTGGCGCTCTCCGAGGACTTCGGCCTGGTCGTGCTCGACCGCATGCTCCCCGGCCTCGACGGGATTGCGGTGCTCGAAGCGCTGCGAGCCGCCAAGCCCGAGCTCGGCGTGATCATGCTGACCGCGCGTACCGAGATCGACGATCGTGTCGAGGGACTCGACGCCGGCGCGATCGACTACATGACCAAGCCATTCGCCTTCGACGAGCTCGCCGCGCGCGTCCGCGCCCACCTGCGCACGCCGTCCCAGACCCGCTCGACGCGGCTCGAAGCGTTGGGGATCGAACTCGATCTGCTGACCCGGCGGGTCTCCCGCGACGGCATCGAGGTCGCTCTGTCCTCAAAGGAGTTCGACCTGCTCGCGTACTTCCTGCGTCACCCGGCGAACGTGCTCTCGCGCGAGCAGATCCTCAGCGCCGTGTGGGGCTACTCGCACGACCCCGGGACCAACATCGTCGAGGTCTACGTGAGCTACCTGCGGCGTAAGCTCGGCCGCCCCGGGTCGCCGGCACCGATCGTCACGGTGCGATCGGTCGGCTACAGGCTCGCGCCGGCCCGCGCCTGAGTCGCCGATGGGGCCCGGCGGCACGAGGGGCCGATCGCGTTCGCTGCGCTGGCGACTGACGTTCGCGCTCGGCACGGTCCTGGTGCTGGCCTTCGTTGGCACCTTCTACGTCGTCTACCACGAAACGGGCTCGCGCCTGCGCGGGCAGATCGACACGGATCTGCGCGGCGAGGCCGCCGTCTTCTCCGAGGCGATCGCACGTCCCGGCCAGGAGCTGACGGGCGAGCAGATCGCCGCCCGGGCGCAGCGCTTCGTCGCCGATCAGCCGTTCTCCGCGTCGTCGCGCCTGTTTTACGCGATCGTGCGCGGACAGCGGATCGCCACAAACTACCCGGAGCTCCTGGGCCAGACCGCTCGTGACATCGACGACACGCCCGCCATGCGACGCGCCGAGGCCCGGCTGACCGCTGCGCTGCGGGCGCAGCCGGCGGGCTTCTCGATTCAGCGTGCGCCCGACGCCGGCAGCGTGCGCCTCTACGTCAGGACGGTTGACGGCGGTGACGGCGTGCTCGCGCGGATCGGCGTCGCCGAGCCACTGGCGCCGGTCGATGACGCGCTCGACGGCATCACGCGCGCATTCGCGATCGGTGGCACCCTGACACTGGCCGCCGCCCTGCTCGCGGGCTTCCTGCTGGCGGCCGGCTTCGCCCGTCCGCTGCGCCGCATGGCGGCGATCGCCGCGCGCGTCGATGCGGGGGACCTCTCGCCGCGGATGGACTACCACGGACCGCGCAACGAGACGCGGGTGCTCGCTGACGCCTTCGACCACATGCTCGACCGCCTCGAGGAGGCGTTCGCGCGCCAGCAGGCGTTCGTCTCCGATGCCTCCCACGAACTGCGCACGCCGCTGACGGCGATCCGCGGCCAGCTCGACGTGCTGGCCCGCCGGCGGAACCCCGACGCGGCGGAGGTCGGTCGCGTGCAGAAGCTGGTGGCGGCCGAGGTCGAGCGGATGACTCGGCTGACCGAGGACCTCCTGCTGCTCGCGCACACCGACGAGGCGCGCTTCATCCGGCGCGAGCCGATCGAGCTGGAGCCCTTCCTCGCCGAGCTGATCCTGAGCGCCCAGGCAACCACCGACCGGCGGCTGACGATCTCGGCAGCGGTTCCGGGGATCCTCAACGCTGACCGCGACCGCCTTGCCCAGGCGCTGCGCAACCTGCTGCGCAACGCGGTCGAGCACACGCAAGCCGGCGGCGCGATCCAACTCGGTGCGTCCGAGCTCCCGGACGCCCGCTTGCAGATCTGGGTCGACGACGACGGTCCGGGGATCGCACCGGCCGAGCGCGAAAGGGTCTTCGACCGCTTTCACCGAGCCGACCCCTCGCGCGCGCGAAGCGCCGGTGGAACCGGCCTCGGCCTGGCGATCGTGCGGGCGATCGTGGAAGCCCAGGGTGGTCACGTGTGGGCTACCGACGCGCCGCTCGGCGGCGCGCGCGTGGTGATCGAGCTACCGGGCTACCGCCGCCTGCGGCTGTAGCGCGACAACCGCGTGCGGCGCGAGACGCACGATCGGCGCGCAGCGCGGCGGCGTCATATCCCGATGAAGTTGATCCCGACCGAATGCAGCCAGCTCTGGGCCTGGTTGTTGAGCACGCCCAGTTCGCCGGTCCAGATCAGCACGCCCATCGCGATCAGCACGGCGCCGCCGGTGAACACGATCACGCCGTAGTGGCGCTTGACCCAGCCGAACAGCCTCGTCATGCGGTCGAAGGCAAGCGACGTCGCCATGAAGGGGATCGCCAGGCCGGCGGAGTAGAAGGTGAGCAGCAGCGCGCCCTGGCCCTCCGAGCGGGTCGTGCCGGCGGCCAGCAGGATCGCGCCGAGCGTCGGCCCCACGCACGGCGTCCAGGCGATCGCGAACGCCGCTCCGACGACGAGCGGCCCGCCGCGCCCGGCACGGGCCAGCAACCTGCCGACGTGCCACTCACGGCCGAGCGCCGGCACCAGCGCGGAGAACACGAACAGCGCGCCGAGCGCGACGATGAACCCGGCGGCGATGCGGTCGAGCGTCACGTGGTTGACGATCAGCGCCGAGCCGATTGCGGTGGCGCCGAGTCCCTCGAGGATGAAGATCGTCGAGAAGCTCAGGATGAAGAGCAGGCTCGGGACCAACACGCGCCGGACGCCGGCGTTCGAGATCTCGTTCGGCGAGACGCCGACGACCGTCGAGAGGTAGCCCGGGACGAGCGGGAGGACGCACGGCGACAGAAACGACACGGCACCGGCCGCGATCGCGGCGAACACGCCCACACCGGTTGCAGAGGAGGCCACTGCGCTAGAAGTCTAGAAGCAGCCGTGAGAGCTGGCCGCCCTGCCAGGCGAGCGGGGAGCGCCCCTCCTCCTCGACGTGCAGACGCGCGCCGGGGAGCGCCCGCGCGTAACGCCGCGCGGTCGCCAGTGGGTGCGACGGGTCGGCTTCGTCGCGGCTGCCCACGACTAGCGTCGGCGCGCGGATCCGGGCGAGCTCCGACCAGTCCTCGAACGGCCGTGAGCGCGGGACGGACACCAGCGCGTCAGCGACCGCCTCGGGATGACGGTGGGCGGCGAGGCGCTGGCGCAGCACGCGCTCCACCGTCTCGCGCCACGCCGGCGGCACGCTCGCCAGGTCGTAGGCCGCGACGAATCCCTCCACCCCGCCCTCGCGCAGGCCGCGCGCAAGCGCGTCCCAATGCGCCAGATCGCCGGCGTGGTCGGGGTCGTAGGCGGGCGTGACGAGCGCCAGGCCGGCAACGCGCTCGGGGCGCGCGAGCGCGAAGCGGATCGCGGTATGCGCGCCCATCGAGGCTCCGACCACGAGCGCCCGCGCGACCCCCAGTTCGTCCATCACGGCCTCGAGATCGCCGGCGAGCGCCGCGTAGGAGTAATCCCCGTCGGGAGCCGGTGAGGACGCGCCGTGGCCGCGGGCGTCGTAGAGCACGAGTCGGCGTCCCTCGCGTGCGAGCGTACGCGATCCCATGACCACGTAGCGGCGCGTGGCTGTCAGTCCGTGCAGGCCGATCACCGCCGGTCCTTCGCCATGCAGTTCGTAGGCGAGCGACTGCTCGCCGCGTCTGACCACGTGCGTCACGCCGTGATGTCTAGCGCAGGAGGCGATCTCGTAGGCTGTGCCGATGGCGGTGGTCGATGTAAGCGAGGCCGATTTCGATGTCGAGGTCATCGAGCGTTCGCGCACGACAGCGGTGGTCGTCGACTTCTGGGCCGCCTGGTGCGGGCCCTGCCGCGCGCTGACGCCGCTGCTCGAACAGGCCGCGGGCGCCCGGGAGGGCTCCGTAGTGCTGGCCAAGGTGGACACCGACGCCAACCCACGCCTCGCCCAGGCGTTCGGGATCCAGGGCATTCCCGCGGTCAAGGCCTTCCGTGACGGCGTGGTGGTCCAGGAGTTCGTGGGGGCTCAGCCACCGGCGGTCGTCGAAAGCTTCTTCGACGCCGTCGTCCCGAGCGAGGCCGAGCTGCTGGCGGCCGCGGGCGACGAGCAGTCGCTGCGCGCCGCGGTCGCGCTCGACCCGCAGCGGGCCGGCGCGGCGGTCGCGCTGGCCCGGATCCTGCTCGCGCGCGCTGAGCTGGACGAGGCGCTCGCTCTGCTCGAACCGCTCGCCGCAGACTTCCAGGTCGAGGGTCTGCGGGCGCGGATTCGGCTGCAGCGCGCCGGAAGGTGCGCGCCCGCGATCGCCGCGCTCGATGCCGGCGACGACGAGCAGGCCTTCGAGCTGTTGCTCGGCGAACCGCCGGACGAGGACGTTCGGATCTTCATCGTGGGCGAGCTGGATCGCCGCGGCGCGGGTGACCCGTTGGTGCGTGAGACGCGCAGGCGACTCGCCGCGGCGCTGTACTGAACGGCGAGGCCGGGCGGGCCCGATTCGTCTGGACGGCGGCGGAGAATGAACCGCGATGGAGCAACACCGCCGCCGCGTCATCGCCCACCTCGACATCGACGCCTTCTACGCCTCCGTCGAACTGCGCCGGCGCCCGGAGCTGCGCGGGCTGCCCGTGATCGTGGCCGGTTCGGGCCCGCGCGCGGTCGTCACCACGGCGAGCTACGAGGCGCGGCGCTTCGGCGTGGATTCGGCGATGCCGGCCGCGCGCGCACGTGCCCTGTGTCCGGACGCGGTGGTGGTCGCGCCGGATTTCGAGGCGTACCGGCGGGCGAGCGGCGAGGTCTGGGGTCTCGTGCGCGAGCAGGTGGCGGTGATCCAGAGCGCGGGCATCGACGAGGCCTACCTCGAGCTCAGCGATGAGCCGATGCCGGTCGCGCTGCTGCGGCGACTTGTGGCGAGCGTGCACGAGCGCACCGGGATGACGCTGTCGGTCGGCATCGGGCCCTCGCGCCTGGTGGCGAAGACCGCCAGCGCACACTTCAAGCCGGCAGCGTTCGTCGCGATGAGCCGTGAGCAGGCCGTCGCGCACTTCGCCGGGCATCCGACGCGCGTGCTCCAGGGCATCGGCCCAAAGACCGCGGAGCGGCTCGCTGCGCTCGGCATCCACACGGTTGGCGCGCTGCAGGCGGCCGCGCCGGAGCTGCTGGCGCAGCGCTTCGGCGAGCGCATGGCCGGCGAGCTGCATGCACGCGCGCACTTCTTCGACGACAGCCCGGTGGAACCGGTGCGGATCGCCAAGTCGCGCTCCAGCGAGGTCACGTTCCCGACCGACGTCGCCGATGCGGCGGCGCTCGAGCGCGCGCTCGCCGGCATGGCAAACGAGCTCGGCGAGGGTCTGCGCGCGCGCAGTCGCCGGGCCCGCACGATCGCGATCAAGGTGCGACTCGACGATTGGACAACGGTCACCCGGGCTCGGACGATCGACCGCTTCACCGACGACGCGCAGACGATCGCGGCGATCTCGCTCGAGTTGTTGCGCGCCTACGCGCCGGTCCGCCCCGTGCGCCTGCTCGGCGTGCGGGTCGCCTCCTTCGAGGACGAGGCGGCGCCGCCGCCGCTGGCCCCCGTGCAGCTGACGCTGCCGGTGTGAGGGCGGGCGCGCGACGCGCGGCCGCACCCCCACCCCACCGGCACCGAGCGCTCTCGCCGCCGTCAGGCGCTCGCCCAGATCTGCGAGACGCCGCCGGCGCCGAGCGCCAGCCTCGTCGCGTAGGTCAGGTCGTAGTCGCGCCCGGCCACGTAGGGGCCACGGTCGATCACCGGCACGCGGACGCTGCGGCCGCGGTAGCGCAGGGTGACCATCGTGCCGCACGGCAGCGTCTTGTTCGCGACGCCCTGGGTCGTCGCTCCGAGCGCCTCACCGCAGGCGGTCACGCCTCCTGGGCCGTACCAGGAGGCGATCACCTCGTGGTAGACCGTGGCCACGGATCCGCGCAGCAGCACGTGGCGCACCGAGACGCCGCTCGCGCGCAGCCGCAGCTGCAGGCGGCCGAGCCGGCGCGGCCAGAAGCGCTCCACGAAGAGGCCACGGCGGTTGGTCAGAGCCCGCGCCACGGCGATCCAGCGTGTGCCGCGGCGCGCCTGTACGGCGACGGCGCGTGGCGCGCCGCCCGGACTGACGACACCGACGAGGGCGACGTCGCGGCCGATCAGCACGTTCGGGTGCAGCAGCAGCGCCTGCAGGCGCGGCGGTTCGCCGCGCCGGCGCCTGTGGCCCGCGCTCCTGGCGGCCACGACCGCCGGTGAGCTCGACGCGGCGCTCGCGATCCGCTCCGAGACGCCCGCTGCAAGCAGCATTGCGCCCGCGACGGCAACAGCGCGCGCTGCGCGCCAGTTCATCTGCGGCCTCATGTGAGGTCCTCCTTGGCTTCGCCGCCTACGGGGTTAGCTGTCGGGCTCGCGGCGGACGCCGCGGCTCAACGGCGAGCCGTGCGCTTCGTCGCTACAGCCGCAGATCAGCGGCCGATTCGCCCCAACCGAGCCGGGCACCGGATGCGCCACGACTGTCGGCAATGGGTCCCCCGCTCGCGCCACTTGGTGCGGCACGACTCGGCAGGTAGAACAACTGTTCGTATTCTACCCATGAGTCGGACGAGACCGGCCGACCACAAGTGCCGATTCTCACAACATGGAACCGCTGAGCGCCACCGAAGCCCGCCTGCTCGAACTCGAGGATCACCGCGGCGTCCACATGCACATCGGCTGCGCGCTCCTGCTCGACGGCGTCGCGCCAGACCTCGAACAGTTCCAGGAGCACGTCCGCAGCCGCCTGCACCTCGCGCCCCGCTACCGCCGCCGCGTCATCTCAGGCACCCGCTGGCTCGGTCGCCCGGCGTGGATCGACGATCCCCACTTCGCGCTGGATTACCACTTGCGCCACGTCGCACTGCCGGGCGGCGCCGACGAGGCCGAGCTGGCGCGCCTGATCGGCACGCTGCTCTCCCAGCGACTCGACCGCGGCAAGCCGCTGTGGGAGCTGTGGCTCGTGGGACCGCTGTCCGGTGAGCGCTTCGCCGTGATCGGCAAGAGCCACGCCGCGCTCGTGGACGGCGCCGACAACCGCGATCTGCTCTCGGTGCTGCTCGACGAGCGGCCCGGCGAGCCGGGGCATGAGCCCGCGCCCGCCTGGGACGCTGCGCCGGCGCCGACGCCGGCGCAGCTGCTGCTGCGTGCGCTGGCCGACCGGGCCCGCGACCACCACGCGCCGCTGCGCGCGCTCCGCGCGACCGCGGCCCACGCCCAGCACGAGCTCGAACGGCGCGAGCTGCTGCCGTCGGGTGCCCATGCCGCAGCGCCGCCTGCCCTGCTGAACACGGGTGGCGGCCTGCAGCGCCGCTACGCCGGCGTTGAGGTCGGACTGGGCCGCCTGACGAAGGAGCGCGAGCGCCTCGGCGGCACCGTCAACGACGCGGCGCTGACAGCCGTCGCCGGGGCCGTCGGGCGCTACCTTCGCCTGCACGGCGAGGACACCGACGGACTCGCGCTGCGCGCGCTGGTGCCGCTGGCTGATGCCTCATCGCCGCGGCTGCTCGCCGGCTACGTGCCGCTGCCGATCGGGATCGCCGACGCACGGCGCCGTCATGCCGAGATCAGCCGTGCGCTGGACGGCCTGCGCGCCAGCGGACGCGTGCGCGCGGCCCGGGAGCTTGTCGAGTGCGACGGCTTCGCGACGCCAACGCTGCTCGACCAGGCCGTCCGCCTGCAGAGCGCCGAGCGCAGCTTCGACCTCGTCGTGACCAACGTTCCGGGCCCGCGCAGCGCTCGCCACCTGCTGGGTCATCGCCTGCGCGCGATCGCACCCGCGATGCCGCTCGCCGCCAGCCAGGCGCTCTCGGTCGCGCTGGCCAGCCACCGCGGCCGCCTGCGCTTCGGGCTGCTCGCGGACGCCACGGCGTTCGGCGACCTCGAGCAGCTGGCGGGCCTGCTCGAGGAGTCGCTGGCCGAGCTTCGCAAGGGCGCGCGGCCCGGGCGCCCGTGAGCCCGGCGCGGCACGCGCGGGCACCGCTGCTCGCTGCGGCCTGAGCTGCCGGGCGATGCCCGATAATCGGTGTGTGGCCACGTTGCGCTTGGCGCTCTGCCAGCTCAATCCGACGGTCGGCGACATCGCCGCCAACGAGGCCGCGATCGCAGCCTCGCTGGAGGCGGCGCGAGCCCAGCAAGCCCAGCTCGTCCTGTTCGGCGAGCTTGCGATCACCGGCTACCCACCGGAGGACCTGCTCTACCGAGAGCACTTCCTGCGCGACGCACGCGCCGCGATCGACCGCCTTGCGGCGCAGAGCGAGGGTCTCGTCGCGATCGTCGGTTTCCCGGAGCGCGACGCCGACGTCCACAACTCGGCGGCGGTGCTGGCGGGCGGCGCAGTCGCGGCCGTCTACCGCAAGCTCCGCCTGCCCAACTACGGCGTGTTCGACGAGCAGCGCTACTTCCAGGCGGGACACGCGGCCGGTCTGATCGAGCTCGGCGAGCACCGGGTCGGGATCACGATCTGCGAGGACATCTGGCAGCCCGGGCCCCCCTGCTCGGACCTGGCGCTGGCCGGCGCGACGCTCATCGTCAACCTCTCCGCCTCCCCCTACCACGCCGGCAAGGGGCTGGAGCGCGAGCAGATGGTGATCCAGCGCGCCCGCGAGCACGTCGCCGCGTTCGCCTTCTGCGCGCTCGTGGGCGGCCAGGACGAGCTGGTGTTCGACGGCCACTCGTTCGTCGTCGACCACACGGGCGCCCTGCTCGCCCGCGCCGCACAGTTCGAGGAGGAGCTGCTGATCTGCGACGTGGACCTCGCCGCACCGGCCGCCGAGCGCCGCCGGCGCTCAGCTCACCGCGGCCTCGCGGGCGCCGCGGCGCCGGTGGTGGACACGCTCGCGAGCCTGGCGCTGCCCCCGGCGCCCGGCCCGCTCGAGTCCCCGGCCCCCAACACGGTCGCGGCGCTGATCGAGCCGCCGGAAGCCGAGATCTACGCCGCGCTCTGCTGCGGCCTGCGCGACTACGTGCGCAA
This sequence comes from uncultured Solirubrobacteraceae bacterium, assembly GCA_964483345.1. GTDB lineage: Bacteria > Actinomycetota > Thermoleophilia > Solirubrobacterales > Solirubrobacteraceae > Palsa-513. The sequence goes on along the minus strand of CAZABN010000003.1, from coordinate 10,002 downwards.
GAACGGCTTCGCCCACGTCGTGCTCGGGCTCTCCGGTGGCATCGACTCGGCGCTGGTCGCGACGATCGCCGCCGATGCGCTGACCCCCGCCAAGGTCAGCGTGGTGGTGATGCCGTCGCGGTTCTCCTCCGCGCAGACGCAGGCCGACGCGCGCACGATGGCGGCGACGCTCGGCGTCGGCGTGCTCGAGCTGCCGATCGGCGACGTGATGGGCGCCTACGAGGCGCTGCTGGCCGACGCCTTCGCCGGCCTCGAAGCGGACCTGACCGAGGAGAACCTGCAGGCGCGGATCCGCGGCAACCTGCTGATGGCGCTCTCGAACAAGTTCGGCTGGCTCGTCCTGACGACCGGCAACAAGTCCGAGATGTCGGTTGGCTACTCGACCCTCTACGGCGACTCCGCCGGCGGTTTCGCGGTGATCAAGGACATCTTCAAGACGCTCGTCTACAGCCTCGCCCGCTGGCGCAACCAGGACGGCGCGCCGATCCCGGCCTCGATCATCGACCGCGCGCCCTCCGCCGAGCTGCGCGAGGACCAGCGTGACGACCAGTCGCTGCCGCCGTACGAGACCCTCGACGCGATCCTGCGCGGCCACGTCGAGGAGGACTGCGGCCGGGAGGAGCTCGTCGCCCGCGGCCTGCCCGCCGCCGCCGTCGATCAGGTCTTCGCGCTCGTCGACCGCGCCGAGTACAAGCGCCGCCAGGCCCCGCCCGGGATCAAGATCACGGAACGCGCCTTCGGTCGTGACCGGCGGATGCCGATCACCAACCGCTACCGCGGCTGAGCCTCACACCCACCGCGAGCGCAGCCCCGACCACCACTCTCCCCAGCCGCGCTCAGCCACTCGCACCACGCCCCCCAACTACGCTCAGCGCCTGGCACCACGCCCTCCAACCGCGCTCAGCCACTCGCACCACGCCCCAACCACGCTCAGCCACTCGCACCACGCCCCCCAACCGCGCCCAGCGCCTCGCACCACGCCCTACACAGCCGCCGGCGCTCGCACCGCGATCGTCACCCGCGAGGTTGCGCACAGGCGGCCCTCGTCGTCGCTCATGTCGACGTCCCAGACCCATGTCGTGCGCCCGCGGTGGCGGCGCGTCGCGACCGCGTGGATCGTCCCCGCGCTGATCGGTCGCAGGAAGCTCGTGGCGTTCGAGAGGCCCATCGCCGCCTTGCCCTCGGGCGCGACGACGGACGCCGTCGCCCAGGAGGCGAGCGTTTCGGCGATCGTCGCGAACACGCCGCCGTGGACGATCCCCCACGGTTGCAGGAGCTCGCGACGCACCGCCAGATCTGCGTGGGCGCTGTGCTCGTCGGCACCCGCCACCGCGAGCCCCACGAGGCCGCTGAAGCTCTCCTCGGGGGTCACGACGATGCCGGGGATCATCGCGCGCACGATAGCGCCGTGCCCGGCGCCGGCCGGGCGGCGGCCGCGGGCGGGTCGCGCGGACCCCCCGCAGGATTGCGGCCGCTACCCGGGCAGGATCATCTTGCCGGGGTTCATCACCCCGGCCGGGTCGAGCACCGCCTTGAGCGCGCGCAGCGACGCGGTGCCGAGCGCGCCGAGCTCGACCGCGGCCCAGCCGGCGTGGTCGCGCCCGACGCCGTGGTGGTGGGAGATCGTCGCTCCGCTGCGCACGATCGCCGCGCTGGCGGCGTCCTTGGCGGCCCGCCACTGCGCGCTCTCCTGCCCCTCGAGCGCCTTCGCGAGCGTTGTGAAGCTGAGCGACGCCCCGGTCTCGTAGACGTGGGAGATCTGGCAGCCGACCAGCGGTGGTGTGCCGAGCGCGCCGAGCGCGCCGATCAGGGCCGCGGTCACGGCGGAGCGAAGCGCCGGCAGGCCGGACCACGTCGTGGCGGTCTCGAACTGCTCGACGAACACGCCGCGCGCGAGCATGTCGTCGCGAATGTAGGGCGACGTGAAGCGCGCCGCCGCCCAGGCGCGTCCCGCGGCCTCGCCGATCGGCGTGCCGCCGCCGCGCCGAAGCAGGGTCAGCGTGTGCAGGCGCCGGCGGGTCACCGCGGCCTGCGGTCCCTCCCAACCGACGATCGCGAGCACCGCGCCGCGACCGCGGCGGCCAAGCGGGGCGCGGCGGCCGCCGCCTTCGCCGGCGGCGAGCAGCAGGCGCGTCTGCAGTTCGTCCGAGAGCCGCACGACGTCGGGCGGCGCGTCGTCCTGGATCGCGATCCGCAGCGCCTCGGCGGCGCCGTCGAAGCTCTCGAAGACGACGCCCTCATACACGCGTTGAGCGGGGCGCGCGCAAACTCGCAGGAGCATCGCGGTGATCACGCCGAAGACGCCTTCGGAGCCGACGATCAGCTCACGTAGCGCCGGGCCCGCGGCGCTGGCCGGCAGTGCTGCCGGGGCGAGCTCGCCGGCCGGGGTCGCCAGCCTGATCCCCTGGATCGCCTGATCGATGCGGCCGTAGCCGCTCGAGGCCTGCCCGACCGAGCGCGTCGCCGCGCAGCCGCCGATCGAGACGAACTCGAAGCTGTCGGGGTAGTGGCCGAGCGTCAGCTCGTGCTCGGCCAGGGCGGCCTCCAGCACGGGCGCCCGCGTGCCGGCGGCGACGCTGACCGTCAGCGAGCGGCGGTCGACGGACAGCAGGCCCGTCAGGCGGCGCAGGTCGAGCGCAACCACCGCATGCTGGCCGCCGGCGATCGCCTCCAGCCCGCCGACCACGCTGGTGCCGCCGCCGAACGGCACGACCGCGATGCGCTCGGCGGCGCAGGCCGCGAGCACCGCGAGGACGGCGTCGTGGCCGTCGGGGTAGACGACGGCGTCGGGTGCGCCGCGCGGGGTGCCGGCGCGCATCGCGACGAGGTCGAGGTAGCCCTTGCCGCCACTGTGCAGGATCCGCGACTCCGGGTCGGTGCGCACCGAGTCGGCGCCGACGGTGGCGACCAGACGGTCGCGTGCGCGTTTGGTGAGCGTCGCCTTCGGCAGCTTGACGTCTTCGAGGGCGGCCGGGCTGCGCTCGACGCCGTCCAGCCCGAGTGACTCGTCGAGCAGCCTCGCGAGCTGCTCGGTGATCGGCACCTGGCGATCCTCGCGGCCCCAGCCCCACCAGCGCATCTCGGCCGGCTCGAGGGCGGGCCTCGGGCGCGAGCTCAAGGGAGCACCCGTGCGCCTTCTCGAAAGGTTGACCGGGAAACGGCGAATGGCCGGGGTCGGCCGGCCAGGGCATACCCTCTGGGGCACAGGCGGGGAGCGGGCAGGGCTGGTTGCCTGGCCGCGACCGAGGACGCCGCCAGACGGCCTCCGGACGCCGCCGTCACCGGTGGAATGTTTCGAGAAGACCCACCCACTAGTTCGCGATCTTGCGGAGGTCACGAACGAGCAGCAGATGCTTGAGGTGCGTCGCCACCGCCGCCAGGTTCTCCAGCGCTTCGACCGCCTCCTTGCGCCGCTGCGGGTTGCGTGAGCGCAGCGCCGGCGCGAGGATCTGCTGCAGCAGGTTCGCCTCGCGATCGGCCGAGGAGCGGAACACGCGCAGGTTGCGGCCGCCGACGCCGTAGCGGGCCAGTTCGGTCACGGCGCGGATGATCTCGCGCTCGGTGTCGTCGTAGTAGCGGCGGCCGCCCCGCAGCTCGCCCTTGATCACGCCGTAGTCCTCGAGCTCGGCGACGAGCTTGGCGTCGGCCTTGGTCTCCTCGAGCACGTCCTCGAGCGTGAAATACGAGTTCGTCTCGGCCACGCTGACGTTCGGGCGCCAGCGCCGCCGTGACTCGCCGGCGGTGGTCGACACGTCCGAGGTCTCGGGCGAGCCCGCCGCCAGCTCCTGGCGGATCACCCGCAGCGGCAGGAACTCGTCGCGCTGCAGGCGCAGGATCGTGCGCAGCCGCGAGACGTCGGTGGCCGTGTAGAGCCGGTAGCCGCCGGGCGTGCGCCGCGGGGTCAGCAGCCGCTGATCCTCGAGGTAGCGGATCTTCGAGATCGAGATGTCGGGGAATTCGGCGGACAGCGCCTTGCAGACGGCGCCGATCGTCGAGGCCTTCGAGGCGGGGCGCTTGGGCTCGACGCCCGGGGTCGCTTCGGCCGTGCTCATCGCGCGCGGAAGGTGAGCTTGTACTTGCCGACCTGCAGCTCGTCGCCGTCGGACAGGCGCTGCGAGTCGATCCGCTCGCGGTTGACGTAGGTGCCGTTGAGCGAGCCGCAGTCGTCGATGTACCAGTCGTTGCCGCGGTTGACGAGCAGCGCGTGGTCGCGCGAGACGGTCACGTCGTCGAGGAACACGGCGGAGTCCGGGCGGCGGCCGATCGTCATCCGCTCGCCGACCACCGCGAAGCTCTCGCCGGCGCGCCCGCCGCCGGCGCGGATCACCAGCGCGGCCGCGCCGGTGGCGACGGAGCCGATGTCGACGGGGATGAAGTCGCCCGTCTCACCGATCCGGTAGGTGGCCGTCGTCGGCTCGCCGGTGCCGCCGGATTCGAGCAGCGCACCGCACTTCTGGCAGTAGTTCGCGCCTTCGGGGTTGACGAAGCCGCACTCGGAGCAGTGCAGAGCCACCGCGTGCCCGCCGCTAGTCCGCGTCTGACGGGGGTGGAGGCGCCGCGTGGCCCGCGAGGATCTGCGTCAGCCGCTCGACGTCGGAGCCGCTGAAGATCTCCTCGCCGCCGGTGTGCTTGACGCGCAGGCGGTTGACCAGCTCGGCCCGCAGGATGTCGATCTTGCCGTGCAGCATCCGCCGCCGGTAGGACACGTCCTCCTCCTCCTGGCTGAGCTGCGCGATCAGCTCCTTGAGCTCCTGGTCGGTGAGTGTGCCTAGATCCGGGAAGGTGGTGTCATCCATAGCGGTTCTTTCCTTACGGGGCCGTGAGTCGTGCGAGTATAGCGGCCGAGGTCCGAGGGTCAAGCTGAGCTTGAGAGTCTGCCCTCGCGTCGCAGTTCGCGCCGCCCGTCACGCACGTACAGGGCGGTGGCGATCAGCGCCAGCGAGATGCCGGCGTAGAGGAAGCCCTCGGCGACCGCGCGCACGCCGAGCAGCGCGAGCCAGATGCCGAACAGCGTCGGCCCGACCGCGATCCGGCCGGGCCAGTTGATCGCCAGCGCCAGCCCGCGCCGCAGCCACGCCTGGCCGAGCACGAGCATCAGCGCCTCGCGCGCGACCACGAGGGCGACCAGCCAGCGCGGCAGGAGCTCGTAGGACCAGCAGATCGCGAGTCCGCAGAGCGCCAGCAGGCGGTCGAGGACGGGGTCGAGGATCGCTCCCATGCGGCTGTACTGGCCGGTGATGCGGGCCGTGATCCCGTCGGCGTAGTCGCCGGCGCCGGCGAGGAAGAAGCAGATCCCGGCGCCCGCGGCGGTCCCGCTGTGCGAGGAGTAGGCGAAGATCAGGATCACCGGGATCAGCGCGGCGCGCAGGTAGCCGATCGCGTTGGGGATCGTCCAGGGCCGAAGCGGCGCGTCGGCCGCGGTCTGCGCCGGCGGCGGGCCGGAGCGGTCGAAGCCGAGCAGCCGCCGAGCGCTCAGGGCAGGCCGCGGCACAGCTCCTCCACCGCCGCGAGGACCTCGGCGGGGGCGATCCCCGCCAGCGCCTCGCTGCCACGGCGGAGCTGCGCCTCGATCTCGCCCGACTCGAGCGTGCGGCGACCGATCGTCAGGCGCAGCGGCGCGCCGAGCAGCTCGGCGTCCGCGAACTTCTCGCCGGCGCCCGCCTCGCGGTCGTCGTAGAGCACGTCGACGCCGCCCTCGCGCAGCGTCTCGTAGACCTGCTCGGCCAGCTCGCGCTCGGCGCTGCCGGGCTTGCCGACGGCGACCAGGTGGACGGCGAACGGCGCGATCGCCGCGGGCCAGGAGATCCCGCGCTCGTCGGCGAACTGCTCGACCGCGGCGGCGGCGATGCGCGCCATGCCGATCCCGTAGGACCCCATCCAGATCGGCTGCTCGGCGCCCTGCTCGTCGAGGTAGGAGGCGCCGAGCGCCTTCGAGTAGCGGGTGCCGAGCTGGAAGATGTTGGCGACCTCGATCGCCGGCTCGATCGTGATCGGCGAGGAGCCGACCAGGTCCCCCACCTCGACGCTGCGCACGTCGGCGCGCTCGAAGGCGAAGTCGCGCCCCGGCTCGACGCCCTGCAGGTGCGTGTCGGCGAGGTTCGCGCCGGTCACGTACGGGCCGTCGGCTACGCCCTCGTCGAGCAGCACCGGCACCGTCGCGCCGACCGGCCCGATGAAGCCGGCCGGCCCGATCGACTCCGCGATCTCCTCCGCCGTGGCGGGCCTCCAGGGGGCGCGCAGCGCCAGCGCCAGCTTGACCTCGTTGACGCGGTGATCGCCGCGCAGCATCACGACCGTCAGGCCGCGCTCCTCCACGACCACCGGGAAGGCCTTCAGCATCGCCCCGGGCGCCAGCCCGAGCAGGCCGCCGACCTGCGCGATCGTCGTCGCGCCGGGTGTCTGCACCGGCTCCGGCGCGTCGCGGCGGGCGGGCAGCTCGACCGGCTGCGCCTGCGCGCTCGCGACCTCCACGTTGGCTGCGTAACCGGGGGCGAGCGCCACCTCGTTCTCGCCCGCCGCGCAGGGCGCCATGTACTCGTGCGCGCCGGTGCCGCCCATCACGCCGACGTCGCCCGCGACGCGGTACCAGCGCAGCCCGGTGCGCTCGAAGATCCGGTCGTAGGCCTCGATGTGGCGCTCGTAGGAGCGCTCGAGCCCCTCCTGGTCGCGGTCGAAGCTGTAGGAGTCCTTCATGATGAACTCGCGCGTGCGCAGCACGCCGGCGCGCGGGCGCTGCTCGTCGCGGCCCTTGACCTGCAGGTGGTAGAGGATCAGCGGCAGATCGCGGTAGGAGCGCACGAACTGGGCGACGTGCGAGGTGACGACCTCCTCGTGCGTCAGCGCCAGCACCAGTTCGGCGCCACGGCGGTCGTTCAGCTTGAACAGCTCCTCGATGCCGTAGCGCCCGGTGCGCTTCCACAGCTCGGCGGGCTGGATCACCGGCATCAGCATCTCGTGCGCGCCGATCGCGTCGAGCTCCTCGCGCACGATCGCGGAGATCCGCTGATGGACCCGCCAGCCCGCCGGCAGCCAGCTCCAGAGGCCCGAGCCGACCTGACGCACGAGGCCCGCGCGCACCATCAGGACGTGCGAGAGCGCCTCGGCGTCGGCCGGCGCCTCCTTCTCCGTCGGCAGCAGGTAGCGCGAGAGGCGGGTCACGCCACAAGCCTATAAGGGGCGAGCGCGCGGGCTGGATATTGTCTTGACGAGAACCCCTTCCGCAAGGAGAACCATGGCCTACACACTTCCCGATCTCCCCTACGCGTTCGACGCGCTGGAGCCCCACATCGACGCGCAGACGATGGAGATCCACCACGACAAGCACCACGCCGCCTACGTCAACAACGTCAACGCGGCGCTCGAGGGGACCGACCTGGGAGACCTGCCGATCGAGGAGCTGCTGCAGTCGCTCGACCGCGTGCCCGAGGACAAGCGAGCGGCCGTCCGCAACAACGGCGGCGGCCACTACAACCACTCGCTGTTCTGGACCAGCCTGTCGGGCTCCGGCGGCGGTCAGCCCGGCGGCGCCCTGGGAGCGGCGATCGACGCCGCGTTCGGCTCCTTCGCCGACTTCCAGGCGAAGGTCAAGGCCGCCGGCGTCGGCCAGTTCGGCTCGGGCTGGGCGTGGCTCGTGCACGACGGCTCCGGCCTCGCCGTGCTCGGCACCCCCAACCAGGACAACCCGATCTCGGCCGGCAAGACGCCGCTGCTCGGCGTCGACGTCTGGGAGCACGCCTACTACCTGCGCTACCAGAACCGCCGCCCGGACTACATCGACGCCTGGTGGAACGTCGTCGACTGGGGCGCGGTCGCCGAGCGCTTCGCCGCGGTCGCCTGAGCGCTCTCCATGCTCTTGGGGGGTCGGTGCATGCACCGACCCCCGGGGTTGGCGCATGCGCCAACCCCCAGGTGGGTGCATGCACCCACCTGAACAACCGATCGACTGCTAGGCGCGGGTGAAGCGCCGGCCGTCGACGGGGGACTCGTCCTCGTCGAGCACGGCGCGCGCCGCCTCCGCTTCGAGCGCCGCCATCCGCTCCGGCGTCATCGCGTCGGGGTCCTCGTTTTCAGCCAGCCAGACGCGCGCCTCGGCGGCGTGCTGCTCGTCGCGCACGACGGTCTTGCCGGCCGCGTAGTAGCGGTCGATCTCGGCGAACAGCTCGTCGACCAGGCGTTCGGTCGGGACCTTCTTCAGCGGCTCGCCCTTGGAGTAGATCATCCCCATGTCCTTGGCGCCGGTGATGCCGAAGTCGGCGTGGCGGGCCTCGCCGATGCCGTTGACCGCGCAGCCGAGGATCGACACCTCGATCGGGTCCTCGTAGGCCTCCAGGCGCCGCTCGACCTCGGCGACGACGGAGTCCATGTCGAACTGCAGGCGCCCGCAGGTCGGGCAGGCGATCAGCACGGGGCCGCGCTCGCGGAGCTTCAGCGCCTTGAGGATCTCCCAGGCGACCTTGACCTCCTCCTCGGCGTGGAAGGTGGAGAGCGAGATCCGGATCGTGTCGCCGATCCCGTCGGCCAGCAGTGTGCCCAGGCCGACCGCCGACTTCAGCGAGCCCGACCATTTCGTGCCGGCCTCGGTGATCCCGAGGTGCAGCGGGTAGTCGATCCGCGCCGCCAGCTCGCGGTTGGAGGCGATCGTGTTCGGCACCGAGGTCGACTTCATCGAGATCTTGAAGTTCGTGAAGTCGAGGCTCTCCATCAGTTCGACGGTCTCGACCGCCGCGGTCACCAGCGCCTCGACCGGGTTCGAGTACTCGAGCTCCAGCAGGTGCTTCGGCAGCGAGCCGGAGTTGACGCCGACCCGCAGCGGCGTGCCGGTCTGGCGGGCGCGCTCGACGACCGTCCGGACCTGGTCGGGGGTGCCGATGTTGCCGGGGTTCAGGCGCACGCAGTGCGCGCCCGCGTCGATCGCCTTCAGCGCCAGCGTGTAGTTGAAGTGGATGTCGGCGATCACCGGGATCGGCGAGCGCTTGACGATCTCCGCCAGCGCGACCGCGTCCTGCTCGCGCGGCACCGCGACGCGCACGATGTCGGCGCCGGCCGCCGCGACCGTCTCGATCTGCGCCATCGTCGCCTCGAGGTTCGCCGTCTCGGTCTTCGTCATCGTCTGCACCGCGACCGGCGCGCCGCCGCCGATCGGCACGTCGCCGACCATGATCTGCCGTGCTGAGGCCATGGATGGAGTCTAGACGGCCGCTCGACTACGCTGCGAGCTTGGCCGCCCCCGACGTCTACCCGACGGCCCGCGGACCGCTCCCCCGGCTCGCCGAGCCCTTCGCCAAGCGCGCGCGTGAGCGCCGCCACGCCCGTTTCCTCGCGCTCGTCGCGCCGACGCCGGACATGCGGATCGTCGACATCGGCTGCGGCGCGCTGGGCCTGCGCGGTCTGGCCCCCGAGCTCGACGTGACCGGCGTCGACCTGGTCGCCCATCCCGGCTACCCCGGCCCGTTCGTGGTCGCCGATGCCGCCGCCGGTCTCCCCTTCGCCGACGCGCAGTTCGACCTCGCCTACTGCAACAGCGTGATCGAGCACGTCGCGCCGGCGCGCCGCGCCGCGTTCGCCGCCGAACTGCGCCGCGTCGCGCGCGGCTGGTACGTGCAGACCCCCGCGCGCTCGTTCCCGATCGAGCCCCACTCGCTGCTGCCCGGCGCGCACTGGCTGCCGGCGCCGCTGCGGGCGCGCTACTGGCGGCTCGGCGCGGGCGGGCTGCCCGGCGAGGTCGAGCTGCTGCGCCGCCGCGAGCTCGAGGCGCTGTTCGGTCCCGCCGAGCGCGAGCGCTTCGGGCCGTTCACGAAGAGCTGGATCACCGTGCGGCGGCCTAGCCCCCGAGACGGCTGACGTCGTTGCTGATGCCGTTGAGCACGAGGAACGCGAGCAGCACGATGCCGACCGAGCTGAAGCGCCACATCGCGCTCAGCGAGACGCGGCGGCCGCGGAAGCGTTCCGCCAGCGACCAGACGACGTGCCCGCCGTCCAGCGGCAGGAACGGGAACAGGTTGA